>JBJEBM010000076.1:0-2397 GCA_051870055.1 Candidatus Cryptobacteroides sp. | reverse complement strand
ACGAACACCTCCACTATCGGAACTATACCGGCGGCATTGGAATACATCGGCACGGCAAGAATGGTGGCAATCGGCACAGCGAAAAGATTGTCCTTGCCCATATACTGCTCGAAGAAGCCCTCAGGAACGAATCCGTGCATTGCAGCACCGATTCCAATTCCGATCAAGACATACACAAGCACCCCTTTCACTATTCCCCAGGAGTCCTTGAGAATCCCTGGCAGACGCTCCAAGAACGGAATCTTTTCCTCATCCCATTCCTCAGCCTGTGCTTCGCTCTGCTTCTGGATATTCTTGACCCAGTCAGAAAGCAGCGGCTCCAGCTTCATCCGCCCGAGAATCCAGCCGCCGACCATTCCCAGCAGTATCCCGCTAACTACGTATATGACAGTGATTTTTACTCCAAATGTACCGAGAAACATTGCCACAGCGACCTCGTTCACCAAAGGCGAAGTGATGAGAAAAGCAAATGTAACTCCAAGAGGAATACCACCTTTAACGAATCCTATGAACAACGGTATCGAAGAGCAGGAACAGAATGGAGTTACAGCCCCGAATACCGACGCCAGCAGATACTGCAGGCCATAGAGTTTGTGAGTCTGGAGATAGTTCTTCAGTTTGCTTACAGGCAGATAGGCATTGATGATGCCCATAATCGCACTGATAACAAACAAAAGAATCAGGATTTTGATGCTGTCATAGATAAAAAAATTCAATGCATCACCCCACTTTGAAGCCTTGTCGAGTCCAAACACCCCGAAGACAAGCCAATCGGCGAATCTTTGTAACATATTGGTTTAGAATAATAAAGTGATACAATAATAAACTCCTGCACTTATGAAGATTCCACCTGCAATCCACGATACCCACTTCTGCACCGTCTTCATCTTACCATAGAAACTCCCGACCTTACCGATGCTGAAAGCAATCAGCCAGGCAACAATCAGCACTGGCAATGCCGTCGCAAGAGCGAATGCTACCGGATACAGGACACCTGCAGATGATGCGGCAGACATCGGAATCAGCATTCCGAAATAGAAGACCGCACTCGTAGGGCAGAAGGCCAAGGCAAAAATGACACCAAGGATAAAAGAGCCCCAGAGGCCTCCACGGGCAAGTTTGTCTTCCCTTTCTCCGCTACATTTTGCCCCTCCGAAAGAAATCTTGTCCGCAAACAGCATAAACACGCCGAAGACAATGAGCAGCGGTCCGATGACCTTTTCACCAGTCCCTGAGAAAAATTTCTGCAAGTGAAATACACTCAGTCCCCGATGCAGAATCAGTATAAGCACCACACCCAGCACTGTATATGAAACAGTTCTTCCGAGTGTGTACATCAATCCCTTGGCAAACACCCTCCTGCGGTCGGCAACATCCTTCCCGATATAGCTTACGGCAGCGATGTTCGTAGCAAGAGGGCAGGGTGAAATTGCGGTCAGCAGCCCCAGAAGCAGAGCCACGAGCATCGGAGCCGTCGTGCTCTCCAACAGACTTTGAATCCAGGCTTCCATAGTTTACAGACGAGGCAATTGGCTTTTAATCAGCTCCTGAGCCTCTGCGACAGTACATTTGCGACCCTGAGAGACCACCTTTCCGTTGATTACCACAGCCGGAAGACGGAGGATATTCATCTCTATCACCTTCTGGATGTCATTGTCATAAATCACATCACCCTCATTGAGTCCGAGGCTTTTTGCCGCCTCAAGCATTGTTGCGTGGAGGGCCTTGCAGTTCGCGCAGCCGCTTCCCATAACTCTGATTTCCATATTCTTTATTTATTTGTAATATTACGAACAATACTTCCAAAAGAAAAGAGATGACATTGCAGTCAGTCATCTCGACCAAGCGAAGCGAATAGAGAGATCTATTTCTTGCATCCGCAATCCTCCCCTTTGCTTATGGACTGCCCGAAAAATTCCTTGAACAGAAGTTGTGCAAGCATCCAATTCTCCCTGTTGATACAATACTTCACCTTCGGAGTCTCAATCTCCCCCTGAATCAACCCAGCTTCCTTCAATGCAGAAAGATGCTGGGACACAGTAGCCTTGGCAATAGGCAACTCCTCGTGAATGTCCCCGAAATAACAGTTCTGCTGCTTTGCCAGAAACTCCATAATAGCAACCCGTGCAGGATGCCCCAACGCCCTTGCAAACCTCGCAAGCAACTCCTGCTTGAATGAATACTCTTTATTCTCTGTCATATCAAATCAATTTGTTCGCAAAGATACGAACAAATTTATATTTCCAAGCGGCGGGGCTCGTCTTTCTGCGCTGTCGCTCCGTAAGACCAGCTTGGTTCCAGCCCCTCCGCCACTTCGCTTCAGGAAGTCACCGGAAACTTATATTGTCATCGATTTTCATTGTATTCACGAAAATTATTCCTATTTTTGTACAAAAC
>JBJEBM010000075.1:0-2403 GCA_051870055.1 Candidatus Cryptobacteroides sp. | reverse complement strand
CATTCCATCGAATAGGCCACGTCCTCGAACTCGTCCATTGCCGAAAGCCTCTGCCTCAGCCAGCCGGCATTCCTGGCATAGTGGCTCTGGGAGATTTTCACCACGGCCACATTGTCCTTGTCGAAACCGTTGTCCCGGCTGAGCATATACTCGTTCTGGCGGTAGATTGAGGTCACGAAGACCAGCAGCACGAAGGACACCGCATACTGCAGCACCATCATCACCGTGCGGAAATGCTTGCCTGACAACGAGTACTGCATATCTCCCTTCAATGCAAAAGCGGGCGGCAGGCTGGTGACATAGATACTCGGGAACAATCCTGCCACCAATCCGATAAGCAATGCCATCAATGCGGAAATCACGACCAGCATCACCTGCTCCGGGAATCTGAACGGCATATCCACAAGCCCCTCCGACGCCAATGCCGAACTTGCCGGAACAATGACGCACAGTGCCATTGCAAATGCGGCGAGGCTGAAGGCCACAGCCTCGAGAACCAGTCCCGCACGAAGCGACAACACACTGCTTCCCAATATTTTACGGGTATTGATACTCTTGATGCGCATCGGTGCGAGGGCGGTGAAGAATGTCGTGTAGTTTATGCCTCCTATCAGGAGCACGACAATGGAAATGCAGATAAGAATCCACATCTGGCTCCGGCTTCCGTTCTTGTAGATGGCACTGCCCGCATCGGCGAAATATATCTCCTCCACAGGGGTCAGTTCAATGTCGGTCAGCCATTCGCTGTCTTCATAATCCGTTGTCTCATTGAAGGTTCTCTCCACGAGTTCCTTGCTGTAAGGGCTGTCGAGGAGGAGGTAGCAACAGAAGTTGGCGCCTCCGTACGAGCCTTTCTGCAGATCTCCGATATTGAGAAAGATGTCGTTGCAGATCTGGGAATTCTCGGGAAAGTCCCTGTACACGGCACCGATGACCAGGTCCTGCCCTCTTTCAGCACCGAAAATGTATTTCTCGTTGTGGGAGATTATCCTGCCGATGGCGGATTCATTGCCGAATAGTTTTCTGGAAAGTGAGAGAGGGATTGCAACTGACTGCATATCGGCGATGGCATCGGCATTGCCCTCTATGAATTCTGCGCCGAAGACCTTGAAAATATCAGGATAGACCAGGTTGACCTTGCCCTCGAATGGCTCTGTCAGCCGTCCGTCATCTCCGGCCACATTGAAAATGATGCTGCTGAGGAAGGGGCAGGTGATGCTTCCGGCCTCGATATGGGGCGAGCAGCTGATGATGTCGTCGGCATATCCCCGCGGAAGAATGTTCCGGAAGATGTCATCCCGTCCTACCCCGATTTTGTCCACGCGGTAGATCCGGCCGGAGGTGGGATGGTTCCTGTCGAAACTGCTCTCGTATCCTACCTGGACCATCAGGACCAGGAAGGCCGTGAAACCAAATGCCAGCCCGATGAAGTTCATCACCATTGCGACCGGATACTTCCTCAATATTGCAAGAAAACTTTTCATTCTCTACAACTCATTCTTTACATCACTGACAATCTGGCCGTCAAACAGGTTGATAGTTCTCTGGGCAACGGCAGCGTCTTTCTGCGAGTGTGTCACCATTACGATGGTCGTACCCTCTGTATTTAGCTCATTCAGGAGTTCCATCACTTCCCTGCCATTCTTCGAGTCGAGATTTCCGGTAGGCTCGTCGGCCAGGATAAGCTTGGGATTGGAAACCACAGCGCGGGCAATCGCCACCCTCTGCTGCTGGCCTCCGGAAAGCTGCTGGGGGAAATGCTGTGCCCTGTGGCTGATGTTCATCCGCTTAAGCATCGCTGTTACCCTCTCCTTACGCTCTGATGCACTGATGTTCAGGTAGCGGAGAGGCAGTTCGACATTCTCATACACATTTAGTTCATCGATGAGGTTGAAGCTCTGGAAGACGAAGCCGATATTGCCTTTGCGAAACTTGGTGCGGTCTTTCTCCTTGAGTTTCGCCACTTCCTGGCCGAGAAGTTCATAACTTCCGGATGTAGGGTTGTCGAGAAGTCCGAGGATATTCAGAAGGGTTGATTTTCCGCATCCTGACGGACCCATAATGGCGACGAACTCGCCGTCAGCGATTTCAAATGACACATTGTTCAATGCCGTAGTCTCAATTTCTTCCGTGCGGAACACTTTGCACAGGTCAGTAACTCTAATCATAATATAGTTTTTTAGTTGTTTCTAAGTCAAACCGTCAAGAAATCAACAACGGATATGCCACAAGCGGCAACATATTATAGCTCAATGAATTGATTATTCATAACAAGATGACAAATGTATAATTTTTTTACACCTTATGTCAAAATACTTTACAGGCATGGTTGGATTATCGGATGTGATTAAGCCTCAATTCCGCAAACTGCCAAGAGTTTTTGCGTGAGAGTGTGATTTCTTA
>JBJEBM010000074.1:0-49767 GCA_051870055.1 Candidatus Cryptobacteroides sp. | reverse complement strand
AGGTCGGAAAACGAAAGTAGGAAGAAAACTACTTCGTTTTCCTCCTACTCGATTTCTTCCCGTTTTGGCAAAATTCCGCCCGGCTTTTGCTATTTCTCTCAAAAATTGGTCGAAATGGCAATAATCACCCTGATTATTGCCGAAGATTACAATTGGGTGACAATTGCCGGGCCGGATTGAAAAGAAAACAAAAAATTCGTATGTTTGCATCTCAATGTTTTGATATGGCTGAGATGGAACTTAAAGAACGAATTGCTGCGGGTGATCTGGACGCATTCCGTGAATTGTTCGAAACGTACTTCCCTAAAGTGCGTGAGTTCATTGCCGCATTCATCAAAGACAGCAAGTCCGCAGAAGACCTGTCCCAGGATATCTTCCTGAAAATATGGAATATGCGCGAAGCTCTTCCTGAGGTCAGGAATGTCAGTTCCTGGATTTACAGAATGGCCCGTAACGCATCGTTGAACCATATCCGTTCACGGAAGAAGACAGCTGTGCTGACTGATGCTGCGCTTCCCGAAGTCCGCGACACGGAAGATATCTATGTTGAAAGAGAAAAGGAACTGATTATCAAAACATTTGTGGACACTATGCCGGAGCGCAGGCGCGAGATATTCAATATGAGCCGGTACCAGGGCATCCCGAATGACAAGATTGCCGAAATTCTGCATATCTCCAAGAAGACTGTCGAGAACCATCTTACCCTTGCCCTGAAAGATATCCGGAATCTTTTAGGTACTTTTATAATTTTTTTCTGATACAGACTGGGTGTATCAACCGTTTTAGGTGTCTATATGGAAAACCGTAAATATGACACCGAAACAGATTATTCAAAGATACTTCTCCGCAAAAGCCGGCAAAGACATGCCGGAACTGTTTGAAGAATGGTTTTCCGACTCGCATTACAGTGAGCAGAAAGAACTGGCTCTCAAAGAAATATGGGACAATGCCGAAGGCCGTTCAGACGATATTGACGAACAGTTCAACAAACTTTCCAGCCGCATCCGGAAGAACCGGAACGCATTCAGAATGAGAAACTTCCTCCTTGCCGGCTCAATAGCTGCAGGGCTGGCTCTTCCATTGGCCGTTGCAGGGCTCATTGCATTGAGACAGTCTGCCGGACCGGAAGATATTCAGATTGTCCAGAAATTTGCCGCCAACGGAAAGACTGAGACATTGCTCCTTCCGGACTCCACTACCGTCATTCTCAACTCCGGAAGCACGCTGCTTTATCCGTCGGAATACAACGGAAAAGAGCGCACCGCATTTCTGTCAGGCGAGGCCATATTCAAAGTCGCAAAGAACAAAGAAAAACCATTCATTGTGAAAGCCGGTGACATCAACGTCAGAGTGCTCGGAACGGAATTCGACCTCAGGGCCTATCCAGATGAGCGCGATGTCGAACTAACTGTGAACAGAGGCTGCGTCCAGGCGTCAGGTTGCGGTGACAATGACCATATATTGAATGCCGGTGACAGAATTGTATTCGATAAATCTTCCGGGACAGTCAGGACTGAGAAAGTGGAGCCGGATAAATATTTCGCCTGGAAAGACGGCAAACTGTATTTTTCAAGTGAGTCCTTCCGCAATATAGTCAAGAAGATAGAACAGCGTTACGGTGTCGATATATATGTTGCCACAGACCGTTATGACAATGAGAGAATCACTGCCAAGTTCATCAGCGGCGAGGGCATTGAAGAACTTATGGGCACACTTCAGGAACTGATTCCAGGGCTTGACTTCACCATCTCGCAGGACGGTGTGATCCGTATCCGTTAGACAACCACTATACACAAACAAAAATCACCAATATGAGAAAACATCTGTTATTTATCCTCCTGCTTCTGCCGGTGGTGATGAATGCCCAGACTGTCAAGTTCGGCAGCCGGACAAGCACACTGGCACAGGTCTTCCAGGCCATCGAGAAGCAGACCTCCCTGACCGTCGCCTACAATGACAATATTGTAGATGCCGGAAAGACTGTGTCAGTACCCCAGGGGGCTATTGACCTAAAGGATGCCCTGAAGGCAATCCTCAAAAACACCGGATACACGTTCCGGTTCCACAACAACATCATCCTCATTGTCAAAGAGGACTCCAAGCCGGAGACAATCATTTACAGCGGAGTCGTGACGGACACCAAGAACGAACCGCTTCCGGGAACAGTCATCATGCTGGAGGATTCAGGCGTCAGCACGATTGCCGACGAGAATGGAAAATTCAGCATAAGGGGCAAGGAAGGTGATTTGATAAGAGTTTCGATTCTCGGTTATTCCGAGACCATCTCCGTTCTCGGCTCCCCGTCCAAGCCAGTGAATATCATTCTCAACAACGACACCAACTATCTGGACGAGGTCGTGATAGTGGGATACGGCACCCAGAAGAAAGTCAACCTTACCGGAGCTGTATCGGCGACTTCCGGGGATGTTCTTGAAGACAGGCCTATCGGCAATATCGCGCAGGGTCTTCAGGGTGTCATTCCTAACCTGAACATCACTTTCAACAGCGGCAAGCCTGACACCAAGGCCGCCATCAACATCAGGGGCAACACATCCCTGAACGGAGGCAACGCCCTGATTCTCCTGGACGGAGTGGAGATTTCTGATCTGTCACTGGTCAATCCGAATGACATCGAGAGCATTTCCGTCCTGAAAGACGCTTCCGCCGCAGCCGTGTATGGTGCGAGAGCCGCATTCGGCGTAATGTTGCTGACTACCAAGAAGGGTGCGAAAAGTTCCAGGACCAGAGTGACTTACAGCAACAACTTCTCCTGGAACACGCCGGCGAGGCTGCCTGAAATGGCCAGCTCGGACATATGGTGCCGTATGTGGAATATGGCAATGGAATACGACAATCCGGGAACATATTATTTCAGCGACAGGTTCCTTGAACTGCTCGACGCCCATATGGCCGACCCGGCAAACAATCCGAGTGTCGTTGTGGACACTGAGGGAATCCAGGACTACCGCCACACGCCGAGTGATCCGGGCTGGGCCTATGTGTCGAATACCGACTGGCTCAAGGCCTTCTACCGCAACAGTGGCCTGATGCATCAGCACAATGTCAGCGCGACCGGAGGAAATGACGTGCTTTCTTATTATGCCTCAATCGGATACAAAAACCAGCAGGGTATTTTCAGATATGGCAATGACAAGTACCGCAGGTTCAACGGGAATCTGAATCTGGATGCGAAACTCGCCGACTGGATTGATGTCGGGTTCTCTGTCAGGATGAACAAGACCGAGTCTGACGACCCGAATGTGGATTTCCAGAACAATTCAGGATACACTCTGTACTACGAGGTTTACAGAATGTTCCCGACTGTACCTGTGATCCTGCCGAACGGCGACTGGGCCGGCCTGGACGGATATCATATGAATTACAACATCGTCGGAAGGATGGCCCTGGCCGGAAGGTCAGTGACAAGCACCTGGGACAACTGGTACACCGGAAGGATTGACATACATCCTTTCAAAGGATTCGCAATCAAGGGTGACTATTCGTACAACACGTATTTCAGCAAGCAGAAGAAACACGGCAAGACATACTCCCAGACCTATCCTGAAGGCCGTGAACCAGTAATCTCCGGTTCTCCGAGCAATGTCACCAACTACAATGCGAACAACATTTACCAGGCTTTGAACCTCTGGGCTGAATACAGCCATTCCTTCAAGAAGGGCCACAACCTCAAAGTGATGGCCGGATACAATCAGGAAGAGAAGAAATATACATCCAACTCTTTGACAATGACAGGATTGTATGACAATAGCCTGCCGATGGCGGATATGGCCTCCGATTATCTCTCCAACAGTGAGGTGAAAACTCTGTGGAGAGTACAGGGCATATTCTTCAGGGCAAATTATGACTACAAAGGCAGGTATCTCCTCGAAGTCAACGGCAGATACGACGGCTCGTCCAAATATGCCGCCAATGACAGATGGGCATTCTTCCCTTCCGCTTCCGCAGGATGGAATCTGGCAGAGGAGTCCTGGCTGAAATCTCATCAGAACAAAGTCAACCTGCTCAAGCTCAGGGCGTCAGTCGGCGCTTTGGGAAACCAGGTCACTACGGGATATCACGACTATATGTCGGTGATCACCTCCAGCACCATAAAGAACTACCTGTTCGACGGTGCTCTCAGCAACGGACTGTCAACGCCTTCCGTACCGAGCTACGTCTCCTGGGAAAAAGTTGTCACATACGATGCCGGTCTTGACTGGGGCTTCCTGGACAACAGGCTGACAGGCTCGTTTGACTATTACATCCGCCAGACAAAAGGAATGGTGCGTAGCGTAACTCTTCCGGCAGTCTTCGGAACCTCTACGGGAAAAGAGAATCTTGCGGATATGAGGACAAACGGATGGGAGTTTGAAGTCAGCTGGAGAGACAGGGTAGGCAATGTGGCTGGAAGTCCGCTGGATTACAATGTCGGAATCGGGCTCTCGGACTATCAGGCTGTCATCACCAAGTATGACAATCCTACCGGCTCCATTGCGTCAGGAATGTATTACAAGGGACAGAAACTCGGCGAGATCTGGGGCTATGTCACTGACGGGTTCATCCAGACCGGAGAAGAGGCCCTTGAAATGGACACAGTGCAGAAATACCTCAGCGCCAAATGGTTCCCTGGAGATATCCGTTACAAGGATCTCAACAATGACGGGAAAATCGATGAGGGAATGAGGACTCTGGACGACCCTGGCGACAAGAAAGTCATCGGAAACAACACTCCACGTTACCGCTTCAATATCAATGGCGGCATCAGCTGGAAGGGCGTCAGCCTCGACTTCCTGTTCGAGGGAATAGCCAAGAGAGATCTCTGGACAGGCAGCGATTTGTTCTGGGGATTCGGCCGCGGAATATACAACAGCAGTGTGACCGAGTACCATGTGAAGAACACCTGGACATTCGACAATACCGATGCATACTATCCGAGACTCAGTATGGGCGGCAATGCAAAGAGCAAACAGGTGCAGACCAAGTACTTGCAGAATGCAGCTTATCTGAGGCTCAAGAACCTGACACTCGGATATACCTTCCCTGAGAAGCTTACGAAGAAAGTGGGCATATCCGGTCTCAAGATATATGCGACAGGAATGAATCTCTGGGAAGTGACAGGTCTTCCGGACTTTATGACTCCGGACATTGCCGACAACATCGTGAACAGCGACCTGAACTCCGGCAACGCGGGCAAGGAATACGCCTTCATGAGAAGTTACTCTTTCGGTGTCAACATTACTTTTTAAGGAGGAAACAAGATGAAAAAGAAGTTCATATATGTTATAACGGCAATCTGTGCCTTGACAGCTGGATGCGACTACCTTGACACCGTTCCGGGGGACGCCATCACTGGAGATACTTTCTGGAGCACGGCCGATGCCATAGCGCTGAAACAGTATTGCAATACATATTATCCCAAACTCATTATCGGGCACGGTGATCCGAACGGATGGAACTGCGGAGAGATGATTATCGGGGAGTATCAGTCCGACAATGTGCTGAGTGCCGGGCAGAATGCCCTTACTTACGGCCAGAACACTGTGAACAACTCCGACAGCAGATGGAGCTGGAGTGTCATCAGGGGATGCAATGCGTTCATCAACAATTATGAGAAGTCTCCCGCTCCGGCGTTGGAGAAGCAGAAATATGCCGGAGAGATTTATTTCTTCAAGGCCTGGGATTATTTCAACAAGGTCAGGACATTCGGGGACGTCCCGTGGTATGACAAGGAACTTGGGAAAAACGACCCGGACCTGTACAAAGGCCGTGATTCGAGAATCTTCATTATGGACAAGATTGTCGAGACGATTGACAAGGCGATAGAACTGCTTCCGAAAAAGACTTCCGTAAGCCGGGTGAGCAAGGATGCGGCTCTATGCCTCAAGGCAAGGATATGTCTGTATGAAGGCACCTGGAGAAGATACAGGGGAGTCGAGGGTGATGAGGATTTCCTCAGGCTCGCATACGAGACTGCCGGTATCCTGATGGACCCCGGATTTGGCTATTCTCTTTATACTGAGGGCGGTCCGGACCAGTGCTATTTCAATCTCTTCATCCAGCCGGACTACAAGAACAATCCGGAAATCATCCTGTCAAGGGAGTATGACCCGGATATCAATATGGGAAATGACGTGTCGAAGCAGCATGGCTCGCACGGAATGAGCAGGGACTGTTTCGAAGAATACCTTTGCGCCAAAACCGGCCTGCCGGTGTCATTGTGCGGCTGCCACAATCCGGATATGGGTATGGTGGCCGAGATGAAGAACCGTGACGGAAGGCTTTGCCAGACTGTCTGCATTCCTGAGGCCGGAAATCCTCATTCGAACCAGCTGTTCAGGACAATCAACGGAAAGATACAGGGAGGCGCTCCGAATATCCAGGGAATGCTGACAGCCACCGACAGCAGGCCGTTCTATGCGGTTTCAAGTACCGGTTATGCCATCAGCAAGTTCTTCAGTATGACTGACTTCTCGAAGCAGGCACTCCACACCGGAACTATCGACGCGCCGGTGATGAGATATGCGGAGGTGCTGCTTATCAGGGCCGAGGCCGGTGCCGAACTGGGACTGGACCCGGAACTGGACAAGACTGTCAACGCCCTCAGGGAGAGAGTCGGATTCCCGTTCAAACTTGAGGCGAACCCGGTTGAGGATCCTGATCTCGTATCCAAATATCCGGTAATCAAAGGCCCTGATGCGAACCTTATCCGTGAAATACGCAGGGAAAGAAGAATCGAACTATTCTGCGAGAACCAGAGATGGGATGACATTGTCAGATGGAAAGTCGGCAACGAGGTGTTCAATCTGAGGGAACGCAGGGGCGCTCCTCTTGACACAAGACTGTACTCAGCGTCTGAAATCGAGACAATCAAGTCAAAGGTCGGTGTGGATGAGAACGGCTTCATCCTGCCTTATAAGGAAAGCGGAAGGCTTGAGAGGAATTTCACTGACAAGAACTATCTTTTCAACGTGCCGCTTGACCAGATATCATTGAATCCTAACCTGTTGCCTCAGAATCCGGGATGGGACGAATAACAACTATAAACAGAAACATTATGAAACTGAAGAATATGTTCTATACACCGATTATAATCGCGCTGGCTGCGCTTGCCGGCTGCGACAATGACGACAGCGGGAAAAAGCCTTTTGATTTCTCCCAGTTCGGGCCGCTTGTTGAGAGTATTGCGGAATACACGCCGGGAATAACGGCTGTTGACAGTGTGAAAGAGCACACCCTGCCCGGAGATCTGAAAATGACCGAGATTGCGTTCAAGGCGAGATTCTGGAACCAGCATATCTATATCGTGGAGGTGGATCTTGACGAGGACGTCACAATAGTTTCGTCCACCCCTGATGACAACCCTCCGACAGGCGGGCATCAGACTCTGGACCTGCACGCCGCTGCGGCAGAGAATCACGGCAAGACTGTGTATATTGGCGTAAATGGCGATGTCTGCGGCAGTTACAGCATTCCTGAAGGGGAATATGACGGATGGAAAGGAGGTCTTGTCTCAGCCGGCCCATTCGTCAAAGACGGAGTCATCTACAGAAGCAAATTCGCTCCGAGCACTACCAGCGCATTCTACATAAAGAATGACGGTTCGGCACATCTCGAGAAAGAGGAACAGTACCGTGCTGACGAGCAGGATGTCAGGGATGCAATAGGCGGATGGCACCTGCTTGTGTGGGACGGCGAGATTCAGGAAATACCTAAAGCCGACAGGACCCATTATGACCCGCGTACCTGCCTTGGAATGTCAGAGGACGGGAAGAAAGTGTATTTCTTCATCATGGACGGCCGGCAGCCACCATACTCTTACGGAATGTATCTTGAGGATATGGCGGGAATCGCCAAAGGGACAGGGTGTTACAGGGCCTGCAATCTTGACGGGGGCGGCTCCACCACTCTCGTGGTCCGTGACGAGACTGCGGAAGGAGTCTCTTTCAAAGTGTTCAACAGGACGTGCGCTACCGAATCCACCGCCGTGGACGGAGTCCGGCCGCTTCCTAACGGGCTTCTGGTCATTGCATCCAGATAGGAAATGCCTTCATTGAAATCAAAAGAATAATAATTATGAACAAGACTGTTTACAACATATTGACCTCATTTGCCGCTCTCGCTTCGGCAGCGCTGATAAGCTCCTGCGATGATTTTGAGCGGAAGGTAGTTGTCCCGGAGATAGACATTCCGGACGAAGTAGAGGTTGACGCTCTCGCGGACAGGCAGAACATTGTGCTCAAAAGCACGTACCCTTGGTTCGCTGAAGCCAATGAAAGCTGGATTACTCTTCACAAGTATCGCGGACAGGCGTTGATCAAGGACTCCATTGTGTTCGAGTTGGCGAACAACAGCTCGCTTGACAGCCGTACAGGCTCCATTGACATCAGGCTGATGGACCAGATGACAAAGCGGATAAATATTGTCCAGGGTGGACTTGGAGAATATATAACGCTCTCAAATTCACTCCTTTATTTCAACAAGAACAAGGCGGAGGTGGTGATTCCTGTCAAGACGAGAGTTGACTGGACGCTGTCCAAGAGTTCTGAAAACGGGTTCTCTTTCTCAATGGTTGACCAGAACAATCTGAAAATCTCGGTGGAAAGGAATGAAACCGGAGCGGACAGGAGTGCTGAGGTGACGCTGACTTCAGTGAAAGACCCGGCCAAGACGGCGACCCTGAGTGTCATCCAGAAAGACCTTGAGAGCCTCCTTTCGATTTCTCTTCCTGATGACGGCAAGAAAGCGGTGGTGAAGAAAGGCGGAGAGGAATTGACATTCCCTATCGCGGTGGACTCCAAGTATATATGCACGGCTTCCGATTCGTGGATCCATATTGTATCAGCTCCGGAGATGGAGGGCAGTTTCGTTGTTGAGAACTTCGACATACAGTTCACTGTGGATCCTAACACCACTGGTGAGGAACGTGCAGGATGGATTAAGATTGCGGATGCTGCGCGCCCTGAATGCTGTGATTATTTCTATATCTATCAGCGCGGTGTCAGCAAGATTATCTACTGCAAGCCGGGCGGAACCGGTGACGGAACCAGCTGGGAATACGCAATGGGCGATTTTGCCAAGGCGATGGCTGCTTGTGACAATCTCGGCGATATGGAAATCTGGGTGGCTGAAGGAGAATACCAGCTCAGCGGCGCTTTCACCAAGAAGACTGTCAATGCTTATGGCGGTTTCACAGGGAATGAAGTGGCTCTTGCCGAGAGAGATATGACAAAGAAGTCAACCCTCATAGGAGGCGCCCACCAGCTATGCTACGGATGGAACTCCACCGGCGCGACAGGTGTGTACTACTACCTTGACGGATTTATCCTCAAAGGGACCAATACGACTGCCGGAGATACCGGAAACATCCAGTTGTGGAAGGGCCACGGCCTCAGGAACTGCATTGTCTGCGACAATTATTACGGAAAGAACGCAGGAGGATACTTTAACGGTGCAAGGATAGTGAACTGCATCTTCTACAACAACAGCTGCGACTGGTCAGCTCCTGTTCATCTGGTTAATTCGGAGATGATCAATTCGCTGGTTGTCAATAATAAACCTAAATCGACCGGCGCGGCCGGAGGTATCCGCAGCGATGGAGCCTCCAAGATCATCAACTGCGTTATCTGGGGCAATTCAGGCAACAGCAGCGGCATCCAGATGTATCTTGATACTGACAAACAAGGCATTTTTATCAATTGCGCGATTATGGGTGGGCTTGTGTTCAACGCTGGCAGGATGCCTGCTTCTTATTCAGAAATCTTGACGCTTACTGCTGACAATCCTGGATTCGCGGATCCGGACTCACGTGATTATTCTCTTACCGCAGGCTCGGCCCTCATCAACTCTGGAAACAATGCCGAGGTGCTGGCCCGCAACATCCTGAAGGACATTGTGGGCGAGGACCGAATCCTTGACGGCACAGTTGACATCGGGGCATACGAGTACCACAACAAGGACTGACGCTCTGCTGAAGAAGTGTGATTCTGTTTGCAGGAGGCTGGCCTTTCGGGTCGGCCTCCTGTGTTTTTCCTTGCGGTGGCAAAATTCCGCCCATTTTTTGCCGAAAAACCAATAATATTTTGATTATTTCAGAATTTCCTTTAGATTTGCAAACGTTTGCAGCAAGAAGTTGCGGAAGAATAATACTGAGCTATGCCAAACAAGCCATCAACCATAGCAGATATCGCTAAAAGCCTTGGAGTGTCCACGGCTACGGTATCTCGTGCCTTGAACGGAAGCAACCTGATTTCGGAAAAGACCCGTAAAAGGGTTGTGGCCGAGGCTGAACGGCTCGGTTTTACTCCAAATCCGATTGCCGTGGCCCTCAAGACCGGACGGACAAAGACTATAGGAATGGTTGTGCCGTTGATAAACCGAAACTATTTCGTCGAGGCTATCGCGGGAGTAGAGTCTGTGATTTACGATGCAGGCTATGAACTACTGATAGCGTCCACCGGCAATTTCTATGAGCGTGAGAAAAAAGTGATTGACTCGTTGTCACAGGGCAAAGTCGTGGGTGTTATTGCTGCCGTTGCGGCGGAAACAACGGATTATCAGCATTACAAGGATTTGATATCCAAGGGGGTGCCCGTCGTGATGTTTGACCGCCTGATGCCTTTGGAAGGTATGAGCAGTGTGGTTCAGGATGATTATCAAGGGGCGTACAATGCCACCAGGCATCTTATTGAACAGGGCTGCAGGATTATATACCACTACCGCGGTCTTCAGAATGTGTCAATGTGGAACGCCAGGGAAAAGGGCTACAGGCAGGCTATGGCCGATGCCGGCATAAAAGTCGAACGGAATTGGGTATATACCGCCCTTACCACTCCGGAGGAGGGTGTCAAGTATGCGAACAGGCTGTTGTCGAGAAATGAACTTCCGGAAGGTATTCTTTTTTCCGGAGACTTTGCCGCCAAGGCCGCTATGGAAGTTTTCGCCGCCAATGGAGTGAAAATGCCTGAGCAAGTGGCAGTTGTCGGTTTTGTGAACGAACCGTGGGATAAATATCTTGATCCGCCGCTGACTTCTGTCGAGCAATTCCCGTATGAAATCGGCAAAGAGGCTGCAAGATTGATGCTGAAAGCCATAAATGGGGATAAACCCCAGAAAATTGTCCTCGACACAGAACTCGTCATAAGAAAATCATCATTGAGAAAATCTCCGAACGGTTGAGAACGGCAGCGCTGGCCGGAATGATACCGGATTCTTGCCCGCTGATGTTAAGATTTTGTTACAATTATTGCAAACGATTGCATAAAACATCCGAAATTGTAAATTTGCATCCAGAACATAATAATAGAAAACAAATAACCAAGGAATGAAAAAGATAATCAATTGGTTCATAAACCTTTATGTAGTGTGGATAGTGCTGAGCTTCATCCTCGGCTACTTCTGGCCATCCTCCTTTCTGTGGTTCGCCAGGGGAGGATTGTCCACTTTCGCTCTGGCACTGGTAATGCTCAGTATGGGCCTCACTTTGAAAATAAGCGATTTCAAAGAGTTGTTCAGGCAGCCGAAAACCGTCGTCCTTGCAGCAATTTCCCAATACACAATCATGCCGCTGTCCGGCTGGCTTATCGCTTTGTGCCTGGGTCTGCCGGAGGAATTCGCTGTAGGTCTGATTATCGTGGCCTGCTGTCCTGGCGGCACGGCTTCGAACATGATTGCTTATATCGGCAGGGCAAATCTGGCACTATCAGTTACATCCACGGCGGTCTCCACAATACTCGGAATAATCCTCACCCCTCTCCTTACCAGTCTGCTTGCAGGCAAAATGGTTCCCGTGGATGCCTGGGGGATGTTCCTGAACGTTGTGGAAGTTGTGCTCCTTCCTGTTTTGCTCGGAGCGTTCATCAACTGGCGCTTCCCCCGCTTTGTTGAGAAGCTCGGCCAGACTGGTCCGGTTGTTTCAACCATTGCAATCGTATTCATTTCCGGAGCTATCATTGCCCCTGCAGTTGTGAGCGGAAAGGAACAATTGCTTGAATATGCAGGCCGCCTGACTATAGCCGCGACCCTTCTTCACAGTCTGGGTTTCGGGCTCGGTTATTATCTCGCCAAACTGTTCGGCTACAGCGTCCCTATCTCCAAAGCCGTTGCCTGCGAGACTGGAATGCAGAATGGAGGACTTGCGGCAGTCCTTGCAAGAAACAATTTCCCGGCCTATATGCCTATGATAAGTGTGCCGGCTGTATTCTGCTCTGTTATGCAGACAGTTGTGGGCGGCGTTTTAGCCACAGTGTGGAGAATGACATCAACTCCGGAAAATGAAAAATAGAGATAACATATATTATTGGAAATGTGACAGACCGGAGAGGATGCATACTCTCAAGGTGGCTGGTGAAACCGACCTGTCAGTTTTGCGGGAAAAGGTCAGGACTCTGTGTGCCGGAATTTTCGGAGATTCAGAATTCATCGTCGGGAATAGTTGCGGACAGGGCAATCACAAGAATTTCATAATCTCCCGCCGGGGTGTTGACTATTTCATACGCATTGAAGACGGAGATGACGGAGACGGCTATATGCTGGTCGAGACCGAGGTTATCCGTAGAGTCCGCGAACTGGGAGTGCCGACTCCGGAAATCTATGCTGTGGATGTGACACGTAAAAAGTTCCCGTTTGCATATCAGCTGATGGAAAAGTTCACCGATGCGGATATCAACCGGATTTACAAGGCAGGGAATCTCAACACTCCCGCTGTCATGCGTCAGCTGGGCGGATACATAGCCACCTGGCAAACTATTACAACAAGTGGTTTCGGCCCGTTCAATACAGTGGAGCTTTCAAAGACAGGCCGCCTTGTGGCCTTGCACAAAACCTATCCGGAATACTATATGCTCAATCTGGACAGGCATCTTGATTACCTTGTATCGGAACAATTCATCACGGAGGGTATGGCAGGACAGATAAGGAAAGCGGTCAAATCTGCTGCGGATTGTCTGGAGATTGAACGTGGATGTCTGGTTCACAAGGATATAGCATTCTGGAATCTCATCGGACGTCCGGATTCCATCGTGTCAGTGATTGATTGGGACGATACCATTATGGGAGATCCGGCCGATGACCTGTCGCTTATGGCCTGCTACCATTCCTGGGCGGAACTCGAACCTCTGTTCGATGGCTATACGTCGGTCAGGCCGTTTCCGGAACAATTCGGGAAACGTTTCTGGCTCCACTTGCTGAGAAATATGATTTTCAAGGCAGTAATACGTGTGGGAGCAGGTTATTTCAGCCGTAGAAATGACTTCTTTCTCGTGCCGTCAGACAAAAATGGCGACAACAATCTCAAAGAAATAACACTATCCAGACTCGAATCGGCTGTAAGGGGCCTGGAAGGAACATTTGAAATACAGGATTTGAAATGAATATGATAAGGAATATGAATACGAGAACACTTGGAATCGGGACGTTTATTTCCATAGGCTCCCCGGTAGTGACCGAAATCGTGTCAATGATGGGATTTGACTGGATGCTTTTCGATATGGAGCACGGCTGCATCAACGAGTCAAATCTTCTGCATAATCTTCAGGCTGTCAGGGACCCTGATGTCAAAATCATCGTTCGCGTAAGAGAACCTGATCCTACAATAATATCCAGAGTCCTGGATGCAGGAGCCTCCGGCATAATGGTGCCTCACGTCTCAACTCCTGGGCTGGCTGCATCTGTTGTTGATGCAATGCGTTATCCTCCAAGAGGCTCGCGTGGGTTCTCAACTTCCGTCCGGGCTATGGGCTTCGGGAAGCATCCGGTCAAGGATACATTGGCTTGGGAACCACCTCTATTCCTGGCCCAGATAGAGAGCCGGGAAGGTGTGGAAGCGGCAGCGCATATAGCCGGGGTGGATGGTGTGGATATGCTGTTCGTAGGTCCGAGAGACCTGTCGCTTGACCTGTCAGTAAGGAAAGACCCGATGGATTTTGACCTGGCAATCAGGATGGTTGCCGCAGCCGCATCTGAAGCGGGAAAACAGTCCGGAATCCTTGTTCGCAACATTGCCGACAGGGCGAAATTCGAGGGATACGGCTATACTGCCCTCGCCATAGGCTCTGATATGGGAGCATTGAAGAAAGGTTATGAAGAATTAAAGCCAAAGCAATTATGATACGGAAATTATTTTATACGTCCATGCTCTCGATGACGCTTCTTGCTGGCAATCAAGCATTTTCGCAAGAGCTGGTTTCGCCTGGGCTGCTGGTCTCCTGCGACTCTCTGGCAATGGTTCCGCCTGTCATCAGGAAAATGACCGCCGCGGACAAGGGCAAATACAGTGTGAAAACTCTCGACTATGGAATGACCCTCGGAATCGAGAAAACCCCGGGCGGACGTATCTGGAACTGCTTCATAGGCGGAGGGGATAATGCTGACGCCTACCTGCTTATGAACTGGAGTGACAACGGGGGAAAGAAATGGACTGATGTCAAATACATTGTCGATCCTCACGATGACTCACTTCCTTTCAAACGCAGGACAATCGTGGGACAGTTATGGACGGATCCGGACGGACGGCTCTGGCTGTTTATGGACCAGGCAATGACCTATTTCGACGGACGCTCCGGCAACTGGTGCGCAGTCTGCGAAAATCCGGATGCCGATGACCCTGTCTGGTCTGAGCCGAGATATATCAGTTTCGGATGCACGCTGAACAAGCCTACAGTAATGTCCACAGGGGAATGGGTTCTGCCCGTAAGTCTCTGGGTCAGAAGCAGAATCAATGTGGCCAAAGAAGCCGGCTGGGAACGAAGCCCGTTCTCGGAGGCCCATCACGAGCTTGACTCGCTTAGAGGGGCGCATTGCTTTGTGTCTGAGAACAAAGGCGAAACCTGGGAGGACCGGGGATTCGTCCTGTTCCCTTCACCTTCATTCGACGAGCATATATTCATTGAACTTGAAGACGGAAGATGGTGGATGACAGCAAGAACCGGCGAGGGTATCTGCCAGTCGTTCTCCTCTGACAGGGGCCGGACCTGGACGGAACCCGAAAGATATTCCGATCACGTCAACTCCAGGCATTTCATCACCAGGCTGCAGAGCGGAGATCTCCTGCTCGTACGGCACGGTATGCCTGACAAGAAACTCAAAGGCCGCTCCCATCTCAGGGCATTCGTTTCAGATGATGAGGGAAAGACCTGGAAAGGACATCTGCTGCTTGACGAGAGATCCGGCATCTCCTATCCTACCGGATTCCAGGATGAGGATGGATATATTTACATATCATACGATTACCAACGGACAAAATGCGGGGAACTGTATATGGCCAAATTCCGGGAGGAGGACATCCTCGCCCGCCAGCTTATTTCCCCTAAAGGCTTTCTCGGGAAAATGATATACCGTCCGGGAAGGGTGAAATAGTCAGCGGCGAATATGAAGACCAATTAATAACACTGTTATATGAAATCTAAAATTCGGACAATCATTATGTGCGTTCTTGCGCTGGCGGCATCAATTGCCAGTCAGGCGCAGACGAAGAAACAGGTCTCCGGAGTGGTCACCGACACGGACGGAGGTCCTCTTCCTGGCGTTTCAGTCGTTATATCGGGCACATTCACCGGCACAACCACCGGAAATAATGGAGAATATGTCATACAGGCATCTTCCGATGATGTGCTGATATATTCCTGCATAGGATTCAAGGAACTTAAAATCAAGGTAGGAGGCAATACCAAAATCAATGTCAGGCTGGAGGAAGACAATCTGATGCTTGAAGAGACTGTCGTGACTGCCCTCGGAATAAAGCGTTCCGAGAAGGCTCTCGGCTATGCTGTGACCAAGGTGGACAACGAGGCCCTTACCAATACCACCACAAGCAACTGGCTCAACGGACTTTCCGGAAAAGTTGCGGGGCTGAATTTCGACTCGGCGTCTTCCGGACCTTCCGGCTCCATCAGGGTGACGTTGAGGGGAGAGAGTTCTCTCGACCCGTCGAAAAGCGAGGCGCTGTTCATCGTTGACGGCGTGCCTATCAACAGCAATATGATATCCAACCAGACATCCTCCAAGTCGGCCTATAACGCCACAAGCGTGGATATGCCTATTGACTACGGAAATGGTGCGAGTGACCTCAATCCTGAGGACATAGAGTCAGTCACTGTGCTCAAAGGAGCGTCCGCTACCGCATTGTACGGCTCCCGTGCGGCAAATGGTGCAATCGTTATCACAACCAAGTCCGGAAAGATTGACAAAGGCATCGGAGTCTCCCTTAGTTCCTCATTCACTTGGGAAGATGCCGGTTACTGGCCTGATTTCCAGAATGAATACGGAGCCGGCAACAGGAACTCGCTCGCCCAGGAGACCTATTACTCTTTCTACAAGGTCGCTTCTGAAGGTATCTCCGCATCGAGCAACCATTATGCATACGGGCCACGTTTCGAAGGACAGAAGTTCTACCAGTATGGAAATGTCAATGAGGACGGTTCCTACTATAAGACCGACTGGGTGGCAAGAGACTGGTACAAAGGTTATTACAGAACCGGTTTCAATACAGTGAACACTATAACGATTCAGGGCAACAATGGCAAGGGGTCTTCCGGACGTGTTTCCTATTCGGACACGAGGAACTCCTGGATTACCCCTAACAGCGGGTACAACAGGCAGGTGGTCAGCGCTTCGTTCACATCGCAGATAAGCCGTTGGATAAATCTCGGTGTAAGAGCTACATACAACCGCAAGCAGAGTGACAACCTGCCGATGTCAGGATATGGGCGCGCGACAATACCGGGTTCATTGGTATGGCTTTCCCCGAATGTCGATATCAATTGGCTGAAAGACTACAGGCAGATTGCGGAAGAAAATGATTACAAACGTAACAATCAGTTCTATTCTGTGGCGGACAGTCCGTATCTGATAGCCAACGAGCAGACCAATACTATGGAACGCCACAGGGTTTACGGAAATGTGTTTGCAAGCATTGATTTCACCGACTGGCTGAATCTTATGGTGAGATGCGGAATGGACCTTTCAAGTGACCTCCGTACCCTTTCAAAACCTTGGGGCAGTCACAGTTACAATCACGGACGCTATCAGGAGAACATTATCTCGCAGCACGAGATAAACACGGACTTCCTCTTGAAATACAATGACAAATTCGGCGATTTCGGCATCTCCGCAATGTTCGGAGGCAATATTATGACACAGGGATATTCCAGCTATTCGCAGACTGCC
This sequence comes from Candidatus Cryptobacteroides sp., assembly GCA_051870055.1. Lineage (GTDB taxonomy): Bacteria > Bacteroidota > Bacteroidia > Bacteroidales > UBA932 > Cryptobacteroides. The sequence goes on along the minus strand of JBJEBM010000074.1, from coordinate 32,607 downwards.
GTTTCTCTTGAAGTGCCCGGACAATATACGCTTGCAAATGCGGAATCGACTCTGCAGACATTCGCGACGAGAAGTTCCAAGCAGATAAACAGCCTTTATGGAATGCTTCAGCTGAGCTGGAAAGACTGGGTGTTTGTGGATGTCACCGGAAGAAATGACTGGTCCAGTGCCCTTGACCCGAGATGGAACTCCTATTTCTATCCGTCTGTCAGCGCCAGTGTGCTCCTGTCCTCGATTCTGGATATGGGCAAGAAAGTGGATATGCTTAAAATCCGCGCGTCCTGGGCCAATGTCGGCAATGACACGGATCCTTATTCCATTTCGAATTATTATTCCAACAGCAATTTCGGCGGTGGCGTGATTCTGCCTACCAAGATTTCCAAGGCCGAACTCAAGCCTGAAATGACCAGAAGCTGGGAGGCCGGAATTGAGGGCAAGTTCTTCTCAGGCAGGCTTGGTTTTGACATTGCCGCATATCTGTCAGACAGTTACAATCAGATATTGAGCGCTCCGGTCGATCCTGCCACCGGTTACTGGTATGCCAAGATAAATGCCGGACATATCCGGAACAAAGGTCTGGAAGTCTCGCTCAATACAATGCCGGTCGCAGGCAGAAAATTCAAATGGAATCTGAACTTTGTATATTCCACCAACAGGAACGAGGTAGTCAGGCTGGCTGACGGAGTGGACTCCTGGCAGATTGCCGCCCTCGGGCAGGCCAGAGTGCTGGCCAAACCGGGAGGAACTTTGGGAGCAATCTATGGAACAGGCTTTTCCAGAGTTCCGGAAGGCACTGTGATAACGCTTGAGGACGGTACTCAGAAAGACATCTCCGGAGAGATTCTCTTCGATGAGAAGACCGGAAATCCGGTAGTTGACAAAGCCACATTGCGGTATCTTGGAGAAACTCAGAGCAAATGGAAAGGCGGTGTCAATACAACATTCTCCTACAGGGGGCTCAAATTGTTCATCCAGGTGGACGGAGCCTTCGGCGGAAGGGCGTTCTCGAATTCATCGGCAATACTGTCAATGACAGGAAAACTGAAGAATACCCTTGAAGGACGTTACGACGGCATTATCGGCGATGGCTATTGCTATAATGCGGAGACCGGAACCTATACTAAAAACAACACTGTCTGCGAGAGCATTTCGTATTATTATGACCAGTGGTATGCGAGGGAGAATGTCGAAACGAATATTTACAGCACATCCTACATAAAACTCCGTGAGATGAGACTCGAATATTCCTTGCCTTCCAAGTGGTTGAAAAAGACCAAGTTCATTAACGGAGTCTCGCTTGCTGCCTATGGCCGCAACCTTGCGATGTGGACGAAATGGCCTCAGTTTGATCCGGAGGTGGCCTGTCTGGACGGCTCCACCATCACTACCGGACTTGAGGCTGCGGCTTTCCCGATGACAAGGTCATACGGATTCGATGTGAAACTGAAATTCTAAGAGCTGAAGAATATGAAAAAAATCATTTATACAGCCATATTGGCCGCAGGGCTTGTCTCCTGCTCCGGATTCGAGGAGATGAACCAGAATCCGAGCCAGATAACTTATGGAGAATCAACTCCTTCCAAACTTCTTCAGGATGTCATATACTCCGGACATTGGACTGTGCTGTACCGTTCCTGGCGAATCAACGGGCAGCTGATGCAGTATGCCATCCAGACCAACGGCACGGAGCTTACCGCAAATTATGACATCAGGGCCACTGAGTCCACAAGCATTTGGCAGAACCTTTACCGCTGGGCGTCCAATGCGGCCCATATAGTAACTTTGGCAAAAGAGCAGGGCGACCCTAATATGGAGGCCATAGGCCTGACTCTCAAAGTGTATCTGTGCGATGTCCTGACTTCCTATTTCGGGGACATTCCTTACAGCGAGGCATTCTCCTGGGATGAAGGTGTGACCCGTCCGGTATATGACAGCCAGGAGAAGGTCTATACCCGTATGATTGAGGAACTTGCGGATGCGAATCTGAAATATGACACGTCCCTCGCGCTTGATTATCCGGAAAGGGATCTGCTCTATGGAGGAGATATATCCAAATGGCAGAAATTCACCAATTCATTGAGGCTCAGACTCCTGATGCGCTGCACCAAATGCCGTATGGAGACTATGAATCCCGCTGCGGAAATGCAGGCTATGATATCTGATCCTGTGAAATATCCGGTTTTCGCCTCAAATGCTGATGCGGCAATTCTCCGTTACACAGGAGTCAATCCGTTCTATAACGGCTTCGGACCGACCACGTCCACGGATCCTATGACCCAGAACCAGAGGATGTGCGATACGTTTGTAAAACTGCTTGCAGATGCGGCTGATCCGAGACTCCCTTATATGATTGACGCCAAGGATGGAGAATATATCGGGCTGAAAGCCGGCCAGACCAATGACTATATAGCGACTATGTATGAGCAGGCCTGCAATTATGCCAAGTCATTGAGCACGGATACATCTCCTTCCACGTTGATGAATTATGCTGAAGTCCTGTTCATTCTGGCTGAGGCCCGGTTTAGAGAGCTGGTAATCACTTCTGAATCAGCGCAGACTCTATATGAACAAGCCGTCACGGCATCAGTGCGCCAATGGACCGGAAACGAGGCCTGGACAGGCGGACACTTCTTCGAGGCGCCGAGCACGGCTGCTTATGACGGCACGCTGAAAAGGATAATGGAGCAGAAATATATAGCGGACTTCCTCGTCGGAGTTGAGGCCTGGTGTGATTACAGGCGTACAGGCCTTCCGGAAATGCCGGTCGGTCCGGCGATGGTTAACAAAGACCCGGCAGGCAATGTCGTCCTGCCAACCCGGCTGCGCTATCCGTTGATTACCCAGACCTCCAATTACGACAATTGGAAAGCCGCTGTCGCCAATCTTGAGACCGGCGAGGACGATATGCTTTCAAAGGTATGGTTCGCAAAAGGTGACAATTATTAAAATGCATTCGTATGAACAAGAATATCAATAAGATAAATGTGGCTATAGCAATTCTGTCCCTCTGCTCATGCCAGGAGAAAGTCCAGGAGGAACCATTCTTCAGAGTTGAGCCGCAGAATGAGACAGTTTCGTTCGAAATGGGGCATCAGCGCACATCTCTCACGGACCGTACTGGTCTGAAAGTGTTCGTTTACTCCAATCTTAGATGGACTGTCAGAGCGGAAGTGGAAGACGGCCAGGATGACAGCTGGTTCAGCATTTACCCGAAGTCCGGCAACGATGACGGCCGTTTCTATATTGATGTGGATGAACTGGACAATCCTTATCCGAGAACTTTCAGGCTGGTTTTTGAGGATGCTGCGGGTGATGAACTCTATTCTACCGAATTCATCCAGAGGGGGACTGACCCGTATATCGTCCCGGATGTGCCTATGCTCAGCTACGGCTCCCAGGGCGGTTCTCTCAGTGTTAATGTCTCTGCCAATGTCGTCTGGGATGCGGAGGTGCTTCCTTCAGAAGGCTCTTCCGACATATCCTGGTGTTCAGTGACGGAGAAGGATGACTCTCGGCTCACTATATCGGCAGTTCCGAATGAAGGAGACGAGAAGCGGGCGGCTGTTCTCCGTATCTATATGGCCGGCAGGGAAGAGGTCTTTGCCGATATTCCGGTGACACAGCTTCCTGTTTACAGCGTGAGAAATGCCCGGTTGATTGACATTTCCGAGGCTGTGAAACTGAACGGAATCATCGAGGAGAACCTGAAGATACAGGGATATGTCATAAGCGATATGAGCACGGACAATTATGAGAGGAAGACTGACCTGTTCATCCAGGACGGGAGCGGTGCTGGCATCATAATCAAACTGCCTAAGGAAGAGGACAATGTATATCCGGTCGGGACCAAACTCACATTCTGGATTACCGGAGGGATTGTCGGAACTGACGATGACGGAATGCTCCGGCTTGGCAATCTTGCTGTTGACAATATCTATACAGAGACAACTCTTACGGGAGACGGCGCTTCCCCGGTCGTGCTGACTGACATTTCCGAGGCTTCCAGACATCTCTATACTCTTGTCACTCTGAAAGATGTGCACTTCGCCTGTCCTGTCGGAACCGTATGCAATGTGGGAACCTGGAAAACCGGCGCGGCTGCAAATTCCCTGTCCCCGGTACTTGACAATTCTGGCAACAGAATGTTTATCAGGACATTGTCGTCCTTTACCCAGAAATATGACAAGAATATCGGCAGAAACAGCTACGACATCACCGGAATCGTCGTTCCTGACAAGGGTGAACTTCTGCATATCAACGGAGACAAGAGCAACCAGAAGGTGATGGACGGATTCAGCTTTGACTGCTCGCTCAGGCTCAGATACAGTTCGGACATTGTTGACAATGGTTATGAAGGGAATTTCAAGCCTATAGTTTACTGGCTCGGTATCAAGACTGTTAGTACGTCCTATTGGGCACCGGCATTCGGAAACGGCGAATTCGATTTGACAGCCGGAATAACGGGAGCTGACAAGCCAAACAATTCCGCACGTCTGTCCTATGCCCAGATTGATGTCTCGAAAGGGGCTTCTGATGACAACTGTTACAAGGGCTACTCTACTGTGACCAACTGGGATACATCTTATGGCGGTTATTATTATGAGCTGTCCACCAGTACCTCCGGTTGTACAGGCAAAATTGTCCTCTCGTTCCTTGTAGGCTCATTCGGTTCGGCATCAAGGTATTACAAACTGCAGTGCGACTATGGTGACGGAGTCTGGACTGACATTCCGGGAGGCGCTTGCGAGATGTGGAACTCGATGTCCACCGGTACTGCTTCGGCAAGCGACTACACCAGGCTTTATGCCGCCCAGCCGTTCTCTGTGATTATTCCTGACGCTGCCGGAAAGGAGACCCTGAAAGTCCGCCTGACAACCAAAGGATGCGAGAACAGAAGATGTGACGGTTCGGACAAGGCCATTGCCAACACAAGCTCGTTCTGCCTGTATTATTTCGCCTTCTCTGAACTGCAATAATATGAGGCCCGGTTTGATATCCATGATTCTGCCGTTCCTTGCCGCCTTGCCTTCTGCGGCGAGGGGCGGCAGGCCAAATATTGTGCTTTTCCTGGTGGACGACTTGGGCCTGATGGACACGTCTGTCCCATTTCTGGACAGTCTTTATGCTGGTAATTACAGATTCAACACCCCGAATATCAAGGAACTGGCTGACAGGGGAGTGGTGATGACATCGGCATACGCCTGCCCGCTTTCAACTCCTACGAGGGATGCACTTATGTCAGGAATGAATGCGGCCCACAGCCATATCACTTCGTTCACCACCACAGTCAAGGATACACCATCCGATGCGTCCGCCGGCACGGGAGGAAACTATGAAGCTCGTGAAAATGAAGAGGATATATTCAGAAGAGGGGATTGGAACTGGAATGGAGTCAGCCCGGAAGCCGGATGCTCCGCGGCTCAGTACATTACTCCTTATCCGGCGATTCTTGCGGAAAACGGATATTTCACCGTGCACGCCGGCAAGTCCCACTGGGCTCCTTCCGGGACGCCCGGCTCGTCGGCATACAATATGGGCTTTCTGTCCAATGTGGGTGGCGGGGCAGCAGGGTACCCGCGCAGCTACCAGTCGGAGGACAATTATGGCAACACCGTGGAGAAATGGAACTTGGCGGCTGTTCCTGATATGGTTCAGTATTACCAGTCGGGAGTGCATTTGACGGAAGCTCTTGCCGCGGAGGCTCTTAAACTTCTGGATTATCCTGTAAGACACGGGATTCCGTTCTATCTGGAGCTCTCTCACTATGCTGTCCACAGCCCATATCAGCCTCACGAACCATATTATTCCGAATATCTTGAAGCTGGTCTGAACAAGAAACAGGCTATGTATGCCTCAATGGTGACAGGTGTGGACGCCGCTCTTGGCGTTCTTGTCAAATATCTGGAAGATAAAGGGATAGATGACAACACTGTGATTATTTTCTATTCTGACAACGGAGGTTACAGTGCAAGCGGCTCCAACGGAGCAAAAGCCCATACCCAGAATTCTCCTCTCCGTGAGGGCAAGGGTTCCTGCTATGAGGGCGGCATCAGAGTGCCGATGATTGTCAGCTGGCCAAAGAAAACCAGGCCGGGTATAAGAGTTTCAGCCCCGGTTGTGCCGGAAGATTTCTATCCGTCAATTCTGGAACTTGCCGGAATACAACATTACAGAGCTGTTCAACCTCTTGATGGCAAGAGCTTTGTCTCCCTGCTGCGGGGAAGGCCGGCGGAAGACAGGTTTGTTGTGACACATTTCCCGCATCAATGGAGGGCTGATGACCAGCCGGATATTGATTTTTTGAGTGCCATAAGGTACGGAAAATGGAAACTGGTTTACAGGATGCACGATGCGTCTCTGGAACTTTACGACCTGAATGAAGATATTGGGGAGAACCGGAATGTTGCGGGGAGTCATCCTGATATTGTAAAGTGTCTTGCCGGTGAACTGTCGGACCGGCTGAGAGGATGGAATGCGACTATGCCGGTTGTCCGTTCTACTGGTTTGCCTGTCCCTTTCCCGGATGAATTATTATAGAATTATCTTTATGAGAATAAAAGTACTGGCAATATGTGCGGCGGCAGTGTCCATAGCCCCGCAGTCTTGCTCCAAGGAATCTGTCCCGGCCCGTTTTGACAGGGTGGAATTGACGGATTATGAGGCATATAAGTCTGGAAACGACTGGGCTCCGGCTCTTGCGCAGGCTTGCCGGGAGTCGGAATATGTCCATATCCCGGCCGGCCGTTATACGATGGCGGCGGTGTGGATTCCGTCCGGAACGACTGTGGAGGGTGACGGATCTTCCACCATTATTGTTCCGAAAGAGGAATTTCTTTTCAGAATCGAAGGAAAGGCGGAGGCTCCGGTCGCTGTGACAGAAGATATTCCGGATTTTTCCAGCAATATCACAGTTGCGGACGCAAGTTTGTTCGAGACTGGAGACATGGTTCTTCTCCAGTCCCAGCGCAACTGTATGTTCAAGGAGGACAGCGGTGACTGGACGCTTGGCCAGACAACAGCGGGCAACAAGACTTGCTTTTTCGGTGAACTGCTCGATATCAAGTCCGTATCTGGCAATGTGATAACTACTGATTCGGCAACATTGTTCCCGTATTACAAAAGCCATAATGCCGAAGAAACAGTGAAACCCGGATTCGGTTCGAGGCAATCATCTTCATTGACTAAACTCAATGCAGTGCGTGATGTGGTCCTGTCCTCTCTCTCGGTTGACAGCAATTCCGGATGCCTGAGGCCTGTCCGGGTCAAATATGCTGAAAACTGCACCGTAAAGAATGTGACTGTCATATCTGACGAGGATTATGAAGATGAACCGTCAACTTTGTTTATGGTGCTGAATTCAAAAGGATGCAGGATTATCGGTTGCCATTCCAGATATTCAGAGCGGCTGATAGCCAAAAAGCTCAAGAATATTGTGCCGACATACAGTGTTTACACCCTGTGCAACAATTTCAGAATTGTTAGTTCGGATTATTGCTCAATTGAAAACTGCACGGACAATTTTGCGACCCATTCTTTTTCCGTGACATATTCCGATGGCGGAATACCATCAGCTCATTGCTCAATAATTAATTGCAGATCAGAGAATTCTATTTGGGCTGGAGTGGTGTCCCAGCAATGCACTCCGTGGACTGAATTGTCTGGCAACACGGTAGTGAACTCATCTCAGGGCGTGATGTCCGGCTCCCGGTGGTCGTCCGTGAAGAACAACAAAGTAACTACCAGCCTGCCTTTCTCGACGGATTTCTATTACGCCCATATCAGCCGGGGAGGGACAACCGGACTTGCCGTGTTCGAAGGTTATGGCCGTGGTTGCGAGATATCGGGCAATGAAGTATCCGGATTCTTCTCCGGCATAAAGGTCTTGGACGGTTATGAGAAACTCAATATATTTGACGGGCAGTCCGATATAGTCATCACCGGCAACAAAGTGACTGATTGTGTGTATGGGCTTATGATTTCTCGCAACCAGTACAACAAGTACCAGGGCCCTCTCGGGGTTTTTGTCCAGGGAAACTCGTTCAAGGCTGCCGGTATGACAGTCGAGGCGGACGGGGAGAGGCAGACCTGCGGAGCCGTGCTGGACGGAGCTGATGGGGTCACCCTTGTCGGGAACACTTTCTCCGGTTTCTATATGGATATAGACAAGTAAACTGATATTTTCACTATCTTTGTGAAGCCCGTGGAGGGACTGTAGCCACGGCTGACTTCCATATGGGAAATCTATCACTTCTGAATGTAGCTTCGAAACTCGCCTCGGCATTCCGGCGTTTTCCGCTGGCAGCTGTCTTTTTTGCCGTGTTGACCGGCTGCGCCCTTTATGCAGGCCATAATGAGCCGGAACCCCGCAATCTTTTTCTGCTGCTGTACTATCCGGCAACGGCCGCGGTTCTCAATATAGTGCTGCGGCTCCAGGCGGAATCCTGTTCTGGCCGCCGCTGCGGGACAGCAGGCTATATTCCGGACATTGTAGTGAACTGCCTGTGGCTCGCTATTGCGTTGATTTACAGGGGAGCATTCCCTCTCAGCGTTTCCTGGGCTGCCTCAGCCGCGGCGCTTGCGGCCGCATTGTTCCTCCTGGTTTTCCTCATCCAGTTCTCCCGGAGGAATCCGGACGACCTCGGCTTCTGGAACCACACTGTGGATACTGCCCAGGCAATGATTGTGGCACTTGTGTCCGGGGGAATTCTTGCCGGAGGGCTGTCGCTTCTGCTTCTCGCATTCGAGATGCTGTTCGACCTGGAAATCGGATGGAAACTGTACAGGGACGTGACGGTGGTTTCTTTCGCATTGATAGCTCCTCTCGTTTTCCTGCAGTCCTGCCCAGAGCCTGCCGGAGAACGCCTTTCAAGGACGGACAGACCAGGGCGCAATGTATTGAGACTCATCAATTTCCTGTTCATCCCGCTGGTCTGCGCATACCTGCTGACATTGTATGTGTATGCAGGCAAGATTGTGGTTGAGGCTGAACTGCCGCGCGGATGGGTGTCTGTGCTGGTCAGCATTTCAATGGGCTGTATGCTGCTTCTTGTGTTCTTCCTCTACCCAGTCCGGTTCAGGAAAGAATCTTCCCGCTTTGACCGGTCAGTGCTGAAATATTTGCCGGCTGTTTTCCTGCCGCTGCTGGTGCTGATGACTGTAGGCATTGCCAGGCGTCTTTCGGATTATGGAGTGACAATCCTGAGGCTGTATCTTCTTATCTTCAACATCTGGTGTTACGTTGTTTGCATTGGCTTGATAATCAATCGTTCAAAGCGTATATGGTGGATTCCTGCATCATTTCTGGCCGTGTTGCTCACAGCTTCTGTCGGTCCCCAGAATGTCTCCTCGGTGACGAAAAGGATGCTTGTGAGGGAGGTGAAGGAGATTGTCCGCAATTCTCCTGGAGGGCGGCAGCTGCCTTTGGATCACGCCGATTTCAATGCGGTAGTCCTCTCCGTTGATTCGGCCGCTGTCAGGACTCTGACTTCAAAACTCCTGTATCTGATGGACACTTATACAGACGGGGAGGTTTCTGTAGTGCTCGGCAATACTGTCCGGCGCCGTGATGTAATGGAAGTCGTCAACAGGTTCGGAAATGAGGGGCAGGACCGTTCTTATGAATCATATCATCTGACCGTTCCTTATGATACTGAAATTCCTGTCCCTGATGGATATCCATCTGTGAGTGAGATCGATTTCTCAGTCTCCTCTCCAATTTCGGATACCATTGAAGTGGACAGCCCGGTGCGGTTCAGCATTCCGTCCGCCGTCCTGAAATCTCTTGACGGCAGCAATGCTCCATACTGGATTGATTGCGAAGAAGGCCGGCTTTGTATCCTTTTAATGGACTTTTCCGGAACGGACAATTACAGCCTCCATATCAGGGGACTGCTCTTTAAAAAATGAATATAAGTCATTGATAAATATCAATTTTTAATATCAAGTTTTAAGAATTTGGTTAAATTTGATGATATTTTCAGAAGTGAATTTGCTTTGTTTTGTAGAAAATTGTAATTTTGCGGCCTTGGAACAAAAACGCAGAATTAATAGCATAGCTCTTTGAAAGTTGTCAGATGAAAACTTCAGCAGTACAAACTGCTTATTTAATATTTAACCAAATTTAAACTTGTATTAACTTTATGCTAACAAACATTAGATCAAGGCTGATCGCTGTTTGCATTTCTCTTGTTGCAGGCGTCTCAGTCTCTATGATCCTTTCTCCGGTGGCTGCCGCCCAGGAGGTTGCCCATTTCCGTGGAGATGGCATAGTCAGTGGTAAGGTCACTGATGCCAACGGGCCGGTAATCGGCGCGGCCGTCTATGTGAAGGGTTCGTCAGAAGGTTCGACAACTGATTTTGACGGTGCTTTCAGCATCAAGGCGCAGAAAGGCGATGTCATAGTCGTGTCCATAATCGGCTATGAGACCAGGGAAATCGCCTACAACGGAGAACAGTCTCTCTCAATTGTGCTTGAGGAGTCGTCCACATTCCTCGATGAGGTTGTGGTAACCGCTCTCGGTATCAAGCGCTCGGAAAAGGCGTTGAGCTACAATGTCCAGAAAGTGGAATCTGAAGCCATCAATGCTGTAAAGGATGCGAATTTCGTGAATTCGCTCGTCGGCAAAGTAGCCGGTGTGCAGATCCAGTCAGGAGCTGCTGGCCCTGGTTCATCCACCCGTGTCGTTATGCGCGGTATGAAGTCCATCGAGAAAGGCAATACCGCTCTCTATGTGATTGACGGTATTCCTATGTTCAACAGAAATCTCGACGGTGGCGGCGGAGTCTTCGGAGGCTCAACCGGTTCAGAGTCGGCGGCCGATATCAATCCTGAGGACATCGAGTCCATCAGTTTTCTTACCGGCCCTTCAGCTGCGGCCCTCTATGGTTCCGATGCCGCCAACGGCGTCATCCTTATCAACACAAAGAAGGGTTCCGAGAACAGGACCTCCGTCACAGTAAACAACGTAACCACATTCTCCACTGTATATAAGATGCCGGAGATGCAGAGCCGATACGGCAAATCAGTGGCCGACTATGAGAGCTGGGGCGAGGCTCTGGATCCAAGTTACAGTTACGATCCCCGCAAGTTCTTCAATACGGGAACCAATGTGATGAATTCCGTTTCCCTCTCCACTGGCAACAGCAAGAACCAGACATATCTTTCCGCATCGAGCACAAACTCGACAGGAGTGATGCCGGAGAGCAAATACAACAGATACAATTTCTCCGCGCGCCACACCACAAAATTCGCGAATGACAAGCTCATTCTCGATTTCAGCGCGAACTTCATTTACCAGACTAACCACAATCTCGTGTCGCAGGGTGTTTACAACAACCCTATCGTAGGTCTCTATCTCTTCCCGAGAGGAGAGAACTTCGACGAGGTCAGGTCATTCGAGAGATGGAATGACGCCCGCGGAATCCATATGCAGTACTGGCCTTACGGAAGCGGTGCCCATACAATCCAGAACCCTTATTGGGTGCAGCACAAGATGGACAGGGACACGCAGAAACGCCGTTATATGCTCAACGCTTCTCTCCAGTACAATATTACCGACTGGCTCAATATCATCGGCCGTGTCCGTATGGATGAGTCGAACACCAAGCAAAACAACAAATATGCGGCGTCCACCAACACCACGCTCGCAGGCCTGAACGGAGGTTACCGTGTGGAAACCGGCAACGACCGTACAATCTACACCGATGCCATCCTGAATGTGGACAAGTCCTGGAACAAATTCAGGCTCGTCGCCAATGTGGGAGCGTCATTGAATGACCAGACATACTACAATGTATATATGTCGGGCGACCTCATTGTGGCCAACCATTTTGCGGCTAACAACCTTGACCTCGAATCCCACTTCAAGAGAAACGAGCGCGGATACCACGACCAGACTCAGTCTGTATTCGCTTCCGTTGAGGCAAGCTGGAACGATGCGCTCTATCTGACTCTCACGGGACGTAACGACTGGGCATCCCAGCTTGCGTATTCAAGTCACAGCTCGTTCTTCTATCCATCTGTCGGTCTGTCTGCAGTAATCTCCAACCTTGTCTCCCTGCCGGAATGGATACCTTATCTCAAGGTCCGCGGCTCATATTCAATGGTGGCGAGCGCATTTGCAAGATTCCTCTCGAATCCGAGCCTTGTGTTCAACGAGCAGACGAACACCTGGGGACAGAACTCCACTTACCCGTACAGGGATCTGAATCCTGAGAACACCAAATCCTGGGAAATCGGTATCAACGCCAGGCTCTTCGGCGGTCTCAGTCTCGATGTGACCTACTACCGTTCAAATACTTACAACCAGACAGTGTACGGTTCTCTTCCGGCATCTTCAGGATATTCCAATTTCATTGCCCAGACAGGAAATGTGCAGAATGAGGGTGTCGAGCTGGGCGTAGGCTATGACAACAAATGGGGGAACTTCTCGTGGGGAACCAATCTCACATTCACTTCCAACAGCAACAAGGTCATCGACCTCGGAGACGATATATTGAACCCTATTACCGGGGAATACAACAAAATCACGGAAATCCGCAAATCCTGGCTCGGTGAGGCGAATGTCGCCCCGCAGGTGATTATCCGCGAAGGCGGCTCTCTTTCAGATGTTTATGTGAACCACTTCATCAGGCGTGACTACAACGGCGCTGTGTCTGTGGACAACAACGGAAACATCTCGATGGAGGAAGTCGCTCCGGTGAAAGTTGGCTCGCTCTCGTCAAAATGCAATTTGGGATGGACCAATAATTTCGGTTACAAGGGACTTTCTCTCGGTGTTGTTGTCACAGCGCGTATCGGAGGACTCGTGTATTCAGGAACCCAGGGTGTCCTCGACTATTACGGTGTTTCAGAACAGTCAGCTCTTGCAAGGGAAGGCGCCCCGATCAAGGTCAACCATGGTACAATATCCGCAAAAAGCTATTACCAGACCATATCTACCGCGAAAGGCGGACACGGAGCATACTATCTCTATGATGCCACCAATGTCAGACTTCAGGAACTCTCCCTGAACTATACACTTCCGAAACAGTGGTTCAATGACAAGGTGGGCCTGACATTCGGGTTCGTCGCAAGAAACCTCGCCATGATTTACTGCAAGGCTCCTTTCGACCCTGAACTCTCGGCGTCAACAGGCAGCAACTATTACAATGGTGTTGACTACTTTATGCTTCCAAGCACACGTAATTTCGGATTCAACATCAAATTACAATATTAAAGAACTCCTTCATATATGAACAAGATAATAAGGACAGCAATTCTTGCGGCACTCACGGTCTTCACTGTGAGCGGCTGTACAGGAAAGTTCGAGGATTACAATACTGATCCTTTTGCACTCCGAACGGAAGACCCTTCCGTATTGATCGCTCCTATGTTCGAACCGCTGATGTATGTGCAGCAGAACTCCTCCCAGATGGTGGACCAGATGATTGGTTCCTACGGCGGATATTTCGCACTGAACGCACGCTGGCAGGGCCAGAATTTCGATACGTTCAATGTCTCTGACAACTGGGCCGGAAGCGCATACAACCGCGCGTTCAACACCATCTACGCCAACTATTTCAAAATTGAGCACATAACCAAGGGGCGCGGGCACTATTTCGCGTTTGCAAAACTTCTCAAAGCCGCCTCAATGGCCCGTGTGGCCGATATCCACGGCCCGATTCCTTATTCACAGGTGCAGGACGGAGATATGACTGTGGCCTATGACTCTGCGGAAGATGTGTATCAGCACATTATCGAAGATTTGAAATCCTCCGTGGATGTGCTTCGCAGCTTTGTGGAATCTGCGCCGGGCTATTTCCCTATGGCACAGGTAGATCCGATTTACGGCGGAGATTACTCTCTTTGGGCGAAATTCGCCAACACCATAATCATGAGAGTTGCGATGAGGGTAGGGGACAAGGAAGCTTTCGTTGATGCGATGAATTCTCCTGCCGGCTACATTTCCTCAAACGGAGAAAATGCCATCCGTGACGTCAAATCCCAGGGCAACCCGTACTATATCGCAGGTTCAATCTGGGGTGAGCTCCGTCCGGCTTCATCAATCGTAAGCTATATGGTCGGATACAATGACGGCAGGGCTGACAAGATGTTCACTGCGGCAAGTGCGACCTGGCAGGGCAAATATGGCAAATATGTTGGACAGCGCAGGGGCAATGAGGTTCTTCCGGGCTATGACAACCAGAGGAGCAAATTGTCTTTCGTCCACTCTTCTCCAGTAATTGTCGCAGTGGCCGCTGAGTCAAAATTCCTTCTTGCCGAAGCCGCACTGAAAGGCTGGATTTCCGGTGACGCCAAGGCGTTCTATGAAGAAGGTATCAAGCTCTCTTTCGAACAGTGGGAAGCTGCCGGAGCCGAGTCATATATCGCTGACAGGACCAGCATTCCGGGTAGCCACAAGGAGGACAAGGCCGACCAGAACTATGACCGCCAGACACAGGTCAAGATTGCCTGGGATGCGGAATCAACTGATGAGAAACACCTTGAGCAGATTATCACCCAGAAGTGGATTGCGCTATATCCTAACGGAATCGAGGCCTGGTCCGAATTCAGGCGTACAGGCTATCCTGAGCTTGCTCCGAGTGTCAGCAACCTCAGCAACGGTATCATCACCGATGTATTCCGTGGTGCACGCAGGGTTCGCTATCCGTTCCAGGAGAGGGAAAGCAATACCGAGAACTATCAGCAGGCTCTCACTCTTCTCAACGGCGCTGACAACGAGGCCACTGATTTGTTCTGGGCAAAGAAACAGTAATTATAAATGACAATGAATATGAAATCCAATATTTTGAAAATCAGTTTGGCCGCAGCGCTGCTCGCCCTGTTTGCAGGGTGCAGCGACTGGATGGAGCCTGAATCAAATATCTATGATGATTGTCCATTGGACCAGCTGAAGAGAGACGATGCATATTATGAAGCCCTCAGGGAGTACAAGGCATCGGAGCACTCAGTGGCTTTCGGATGGTTCAGCGGCTGGGGCGAGGCGTCTGCGAATATCTCATCCACTCTTTCCGCAGTCCCTGACTCTATGGACATCATTTCGCTGTGGGACAACAGCCGCAACCTCACTCCGGGCAAGAAAGAGGATCTGGAATTTGTGCAGAAAGTGAAAGGTACAAAAGTGATTGTCTGCGGTTTCGTGCACGTCATCGGCCAGGGCTACACCCCTGCTGAATACAATGGTTCAGACCAGATGAGGGAAGCTTTCTGGGGCTGGGATGACGGTGACGAGGAAGCCATCCATTCAGCCATCGCGAAATATGCAAAGGCTATTTCCGACACCCTCGGCAAATACGGTTACGACGGTTTTGACATCGACTATGAGACCGGCGGAAAACTTGACAAGACCAGGAAATACTTCGACTGGTTCGTTGAGGAGATGGGACATTATTTCGGCCCTAAATCCGGAACCGGAAGGCTTTTCGTGATTGACGGCTATGTCAACACTCTTTCTCCGCATATCGTGCAGTATATCGATTATTTCGTGTCTCAGGCATATTCGGTTTCCGGCGGAACTCCTTCAGCTTCGGCAGGTACTACCGCCGCAGACAAGGACAGGAGACTCAGCCAGTGCGTCACTGCATTCCAGGAGGTGCTGACGGAGGAGCAGGTGACCAATATGTTCATTGTCACCGAGAATGTGGAGTCCGCAATGGACTGCCTCAAGGGCGGTTTCTATTGGACTGACAGTCAGGGGCGCAAGTGGAGCAAGGATGTTATGCCGTCTATGCTTGGATTCGCTTCCTGGGAGCCTGCGAACGGATTCCGTAAAGGCGGTTTCGGAGGATACAAGTTCAATAATGAGGCTGTAAGCACCACTCCGTACAAATGGTTCCGTAAAGGTATCCAGCAGCAGAATCCTGCACCGGGCTCAAGAATTATTACTGATGATGATTTTGTAGCGGCAAATTAAATAAGAAACTTTATGAAAAGATATATTAAACTTATTTTCAGTTCCCTGCTTGCAATTGCATTTACAGCGGGCTGTAATGATGCGGAATATGGTGTCGCCGGCGTGATGGCTTTCCTCCAGGAAAGTCTCGGCGAACAGGGCATTGCCGGACAGGTCACCAGTATTCCGGCTGACGGAAAGAAAGTCTCCCTTACCATCGCGCTCAGCGATGCTGTCAAGGAAGATGTGACATTCAGATTTGTGGTGGACGAGCAGGCTCTTGCGAGATTCAACAAGGAGCAGTCGGGAGAATACCTGCTGATGGACGAATCCATCTACAATTTAGGTGGCGAGGTTACTATCAAGGCCGGCGAATATGCTGCCGAGCCTGTTGAGATTGCCTTTTCGAAGATTCCAGATGAGATTGCAGACAGCCCGTATGCACTGCCGCTGACTCTTGAAGTTGTCAAGGGCAATGTGGCTGTAGCTCCTGTAACCGCGAAGTATGTGGTTGCGGTTCCTCCGGTACTTGTAAGCGAACTGCCGCAGTTTGTCGGCTGTCCTGTACTGAAGAATGACGACTTCACAGCTTTCTATCCTCAATGGACAATAGAGTGCCGTTTCCAGATGCAGAACTCGGCTAATCGAAACCGTTTCGTGTTCAACAATGGTCATCTTTCAGGACGTTTTGAGGACCCACAGCAGCCGGAGAACGGACATGATGCTCATTCTCTTGTACAGTTCCATGTCGCTCCTGACAAGTGGATCAATCCGGAGCTTTCTTTCAAGTCGAACAAATGGCAGCATCTTGCAGTGTCTTATGACGGCACCGCCATCATTATCTATGTGAACGGAGCCTTTGCCGGCACGAAAGAATATCCTGTGGAGAATGCCGGCCAATTTGATTTCGTCCACTGGTTCAACGAGCCTTCGTATTGGGGAAGTTGCAAACTGCTTGTCACAGAACTGAGAATATGGTCAGTATGCAGGTCGCAGAGCCAGATACAGTCCAATTACAAGTTGGTGATGCCGAGCGCGGCAGGCCTGGAGGGATATTGGAGAGTCAACAGGGCTACCTATGATGCCGAAGCCAATATTTTTGAAGATCTCACCGGGAAAGGACATCCTTTGACAGTCGGGAAACAGATATACAACTGGATTCCGGATATTTCTTCAGAAGATACCGTGACTCCTTGGAAATAATACAACAATAATTGACAATTATGAATTTGAATATATTCAAAAGCAGATTCGCCCTGCTTCTCGCTATACCGGCTATGCTGGCCGGATGTGATGAGGATCCAGTTGTCGTCCTGCCGGAAATAACCCTCGACAAAGAAGTGTACGAGTGTGACCTTGACGGGGGTTCGGTTGACGTGACAGTTACAAGTGAGGAAGACTGGATACTTGAAGGTTATGCATATTGGGCTGTACCGTCCATAACAGAAGGCTCCGATGGTGACGTTGTCACTTTCACAGTGGAGAAAAACAATTCCCTGATGCCTCTTGAGGCGGAATTCATATTCATTGCGGGAGAAGCACAAAAGACTTTCACCATCAGGCAGTCAGAAGGCATATACATCGAGGATGCCATCACATTGTCCGAGAATGCATTGTCAATCGGCCCTGACGGCGGCACTCTCGAAGTGACAGTGACAAGTTCAAAAGGCTGGCTTGTTCCTACTTATACAAACAGCTGGTGCCATATCTCATCAGCAAAGGGACAGAGCGGCGATGTGGTGACATTCACCGTCGATCCGTCTTATCAGGCGGTTGACCGCAAGGCCACATTCACATTCAAGCGTGGATATGCAGAGCAGACGCTCACCATCACCCAGGAGAAACGCCCGACGAGCCCTTATGATATCGTGCTTTCAGAAACAGCCGTCACAGTTGAACCGGAGGGTGGTACAGTGACCCTGATTGTGGAGTCCGCTCTCTATGACTGGACGATGCAGGTAAGCGGCACGCTTTGGTGTCACGTGGATAATCATAACGGAACCAAGGATGAAAAGAATGTTGAACTTGTTTATACGATTGATCCGAATAACGGAGCATCTCAAAGAATAAGCACAACCACTTTCCGTGCCGGCCCTACTGCCAAGACGTTCAAAATCACCCAGAAAGCTCCGACTCCGACTCCAGAAGATGTTGTCGTCTCAGGGGAATTGTTTGATATGCCGGCTGAAGGCGGCACCGTGCAGGTGGTTCTCAAGTCTGTGAAGTATGACTGGACATTGTCAGCATATCCTCCTGCCGGATGGTCAATTGACAACACTGCGAGAAAAGGAACAAAGGATGACAAAGATATTGTATTCAATATAACAGCGAATGCCAATACAGCTACCGGCTCCAAGACGTTGAGTATGACATTCAGCGCCGGCCCTACACGCAAGGTGGTCAAGATTGTACAGCCTAAACAGAATTAGAAAGTATGAACAAGAAGATCATAGCCGCAGTATTGACTGCTGCCCTATCGTGCTGCGTCCTTTCGGCAAACGGACTCTCCATCGTTCCCGCACCGGAAAAATACATACGGAAACAGGGTGAATTCAAAGTAAATGCACAGACCCGGATTCTCCTCAGGAATTCTTCTGAAGAACTGCGGAGCGCAGCTGAATTCTTCACAGGACTGTTTGCCGATGCTGCGGGCTATGACCTGCAGGTCGTCACAGACGGTGGCGTTTCAAGGAATGTGATTGAGTGCGTTGTCAGCCCTGATTTGAAAAACGACGAATCCTACAGGCTGACAGTGCGCCCGTCAAAAATCACAATCACAGGAAAGACAGCCGCCGGGATATTCTATGGTTTCCAGACATTGCGCCAGCTGCTTCCTCCCGAAATTGAGGGCAAGGCTGCGGACAACTCCAATGTGAGATGGAGCATTCCGTCAGTCGATATTGATGACACTCCTGCATATTCCTACAGAGGAATTATGCTTGATGTGTCACGCCACTTCTTTACCGTGGAAGAGGTCAAGCGCAATATTGACCTTATGGCATTCCATAAGTTGAACGTGCTGCACTGGCATCTTACTGATGACCAGGGCTGGCGTATAGAAATCAGGAAATATCCGAAGCTTACTTCAGTCGGCGGTTTCCGCGACAAGACCATTATCGGACATGCTCGTGATATACCGTACAAGTGGGACACGGACCGTTACGGAGGATATTACACGCAGGAGGAAATCAGGGACATTGTGCAATATGCCGCAAAGCGTTTCATTACGGTAATCCCCGAAATTGAGATGCCCGGACACTCGGTGGCGGCATTGGCTGCATACCCCGAGTTCTCGTGTTCGGGTGGCCCTTTCGAGGTGGAAGGCCGTTGGGGAGTATTCTATGACGTTTACTGCACAAAAGAAAAGACTTTCAAGTTCCTTGAGGATGTACTTGACGAAGTTATGGAACTTTTCCCTTCCGAATATATACATATCGGAGGGGATGAAGTTCCCAAAAGAAGATGGCACAATTGTGCGGCCTGCCAGGAAAGGATGAGACAGGAAAACATTCCTGACGAGGAGCATCTCCAGTCCTATTTCATCAACAGGATGGAGAAATACCTTAATTCGAAGGGAAGGCGGATTATCGGATGGGATGAAATTCTTGAGGGTAACCTGTCGAAAACCGCGACTGTGATGTCGTGGAGGGGTATCAAGGGAGGAGTGCGTGCCTCCAAAGAGGGACGCGATGTGATTCTCAGTCCCAATAGCCATTTTTATCTTAACCATTATCAGATTGATCCGAAGGTTGAGGAACTGACAAACACCGGAAACACACCTCTCTGGAAAGCCTATGGATTCAATCCGCTTCCGGATGAGCTGAATGAGGAGGAGCAGTCAAGGATAATTGGAGTCCAGGGAAATATCTGGACAGAGTATATGACGTCGCAGTCGAAGCTCGAGTATTTTCTCTATCCGCGTGCGGCGGCTGTTGCGGAAGTGGGTTGGAGCGGTGCTGCAAGAAAAGATTTTGACAATTTCTATTCGCGTATGCTCGGTGTGGAAAAACATTATGATCTCTTCGGACTCAATTATTGCAAATCCCACAGACCTGCGGATGCTGTAAGATTTATGGGAATTGACAAGTCAATGCTGGACAAAAGTTCCGGGCCGGTATCCGGGTATGTGAACAGATATGTGCCGGATGTCATTATTGTCAACAGTGATGTTCCCGCCGGGATCGTCTCACGGGTGGCGGATGGGACCTGCCATGCATTCATCGAGCCGGCTTGCGGCCCATCTGTCCTGGTCAAAGAAACGCCATTGTCAAAAAGTGTTGTCAATATGGTTTCCCCTGACGGGGAGAATTGTGCCGCAGCAATCTACGAATTCGGTTCTTATGTGTTGTGCTGTCCTGATATAGTTCCTGACGCAGCCCTTGCCGGAAGTCTCGACACGAGGTTTGCCGGCGGATATGACGGAAAGCCGGTCATTGTGTTCTTGCCTGACAATACTGCGAAAATTTTTGCCGGCAAACGCGTGAAAGCATCGTTACTTCCGACAATTTCCGGAGACTACCTTGATGTGCAGTTCAAAGATTATGATACATTGTAATAAGAAAATTGATTTCAGGACGGGTACTCTTTTGCTTGGCGGTGCGGCATTGACTGCAGGTTTCGGTGCTGCGCCTGTTTCTGCACGCAATGCTTGGACACATTGTCCAAATAACGGCCACCCGCACATTATCCTGATAATGACAGACCAGCACCGCGGCGACGCTATTGGATGCGCCGGCAATCCGGCTGTGATTACACCGAACATCGATGCCCTGGCCGCTGACGGCTGCCTTTTCAGCAACGCCTATACGTCCGCTCCGAGCAGTACACCGGCAAGAGCAGGACTACTGACCGGAATGTCCCCGTGGCATCACGGACTTCTCGGCTATGGGCGTGTAGCCGAACATTATAAGTATGAGATGCCCCAGATGCTCAGTGACTTAGGCTATCATACCCTGGGAATAGGCAAGATGCACTGGTATCCGCAGAATGCTTTGCACGGATTCGAAGCTACTATAATAGATGAGAGCGGCCGTGTGGAATCTCCCTACTTCATCAGCGATTACAGGAAATGGTTCCACAAGGTCGCCCTGGGCCAGAATCCCGACAGCACCGGAATCGGGTGGAATGCCCATAATGCCGGCAGTTATGCTCTTGAGGAAAGACTGCATCCTACAGCATGGACAGGTAATGAGGCGGTAGAAGCCATCAGGAACTATTCTTCGGATTCGCCTCTGTTCCTCAAGGTCTCATTTGCGAGGCCTCACAGCCCGTATGATCCGCCGCAGAGGATAGTGGATATGTATGCTGATGCGGACATCCCTTCTCCTGTTGTGGGTAACTGGTGCGAACCGATTCCTTATGACAGTCACCCTGAGGCGGAACCTGAAGCTTTTAAAGGGAATTTCGGGGACGATTATGCCGTCAATTCGAGGAAATACTATTATGCCTCCATTACTTTTGTGGATGAGCAGGTAGGCCGCATTGTGGATGAGCTGAAACGCAAGGGGATGTATGACAATGCCCTGATATGTTTTGTCTCTGACCACGGGGATATGCTCGGTGACCATTATCTGTGGCGGAAGACTTATGCGTATGAAGGCTCTTCTGCTATTCCTTATATCGTGAAACTTCCGGAATCGAAGGGCCGGTCCGCAGGCGGGCGCATAATAGAGGAACCTGTGGAATTGAGGGATTTGCTGCCTACATTCCTTTCGGTGAACGGTAGCCCTGTCCCGGACGGCATTGACGGAATGTCGCTGCTTCCATTGCTTGAGGGCCGTAAGGCGCATTGGCGTGAATTTATTGACATAGAGCATGCTACGGCATATTGGGACGACAACTACTGGTGCGCACTGACAGACGGAAAGATAAAGTATATATGGTTTTTCCGGACAGGAGAGGAACAGCTGTTCAATCTCTCCGCTGACCCTGGTGAGACCGAAAACCTTGCCGGAGACGCTTCCTGGGCGAAAGTCCTGGACAAGATGCGCCGGGCGATGGCTGGCCATCTTTCCGAACGAGGGGAGGAATGGGTGAAGGACGGTAAACTTGTAGTCCGAATGAAAAGCCTGTTGTACAGTCCTGAATATCCAGTAAAATAATGCAATGATTGTGAATAATACTTTCTTGCAAGCCATTGCCCTGTTAGTAGTGACAGTCCTGTCAGCTGTTTCCTGCGGTAAAATGGAATATGCTGCAGGGCGGGTCGAAATAGGGATTGTGGAATCCGGAGATTCCAAGTTTGCCAGAGGTTTCTCTGCGTTTGCACTTGATGATCATTTTGTTTGGTGCGGCTCCGCAATAAAATGCAGGGAGGACGGCAGGTATTATCTGTTCTTCTCTGCGATGGAATCCGGCCAGGGCTGCCCGGTATTCAACCAGGCCTGGCTTTTTGGCTCGAAAATCGGAGTCGCGGTCTCTGATTCACCTTATGGTGGCTATAAGTTTCTGAAATTTGTCTGCAATACGGACGGCTACAGGCCGGACTTCTCTTCCTGGGATTCCCAGACAGTGAGCAATACTCACATAAAGTATTTTGAGGGAAGGTACTATCTTTATTACTGCGGATCTTCGGAACCTGACAGCTCGGCTGTGGTAAGGGGTAATCTTGGACGGCGTGACATGATTCAGCAGAACCAGAAAATCGGAGTCCTGAGCTTTGCCACAGTGGCTGATTTTCTTGAAGGCAATTATGAATCTTCAGGAGAACCGCTTATCGTGCCGCGGACGCGTGTCAAAAAAGACAATATCCTCAATCCTTCCCCTGATGGTACAGTGCCGCTTCCGGACAATATCATCGCAGTGAATCCAGCTGTAGAGTATAATCCCGTAACTGGAAAATACCTGCTATATTTCAAGGGAAATATTTATGACCCGTCTTGGAGAGGTGTCCACGGTGTTGCGGTTTCCGACAGGCCAGACGGTCCGTTCGAGGTTCAGGATGATTTTATGTTCGAGTTTGAAGGAGGGGATGCCAAACTCAATGCGGAAGACCCGTTTGTATGGTATCACCACAAGGACAAGTGCTTCTATGCCGTGTTCAAGGATTTCACCGGCGGCTTTACCCAGGCAGGGCCGGGGCTTGCCATAATGAAATCCGTGGACGGAATGAAGTGGAAACTTCACAAACATCCGCTGTTTATGAAGAAGGAAATTACCTTGATGGACGGAAGGGTGATTGAGGTGGACCGCCTGGAGCGTCCGCAACTTCTCCTTGATGAGGATGACAATCCTGTAGTATTGTATGCTGCCTGCGCCATAACACCTGTTGATAAGAAGAATGACGGAAGTTCATTCAACATCCAGATACCAGTCAAGGCTCCCGGAAAATGAAAATCCGGGGGCTTTTTCTTTGAAACTATGCAAGAAATCCGTAATATTGCATTTTGTATGTATAGCCAATCCCGATGAATGGGGACGGATTAATTCTATACATTAATTTTTATTGCAATGAAGATTTCAACTGTAATCTGCGGCATCTCGGCCGCTATTCTGGTGGCGTCCTGTATGAACGGAGGCTCCTACAAGTCTGAGTATAATGATTATTGCGCTTTCGAATCCAGCAATATCAACGATTATGGCGATGACAGCCTGTATTTCGAGTCGGATTTCTTCCAGAGCCTTTCCAACTGCTCTCTCGTGTTCCACGGAAAAAGGGATGGAGATGAAATCACGGACATATCCGATTTCAGAAGCGGTTTCCTTCTCTCCCTGCTCAGGGACACTCTTGTTACCGAAGGCCATCTTGCTCAAGCAGACCCGAGGAAGATAAGGTACAGCGTGGTTGCGGATACCACAGGAGCGGACAATTCCAAAGGCTTCGCCGTGCTCTGTTATGTACCGGGTGATATGCCGGAGCACTCTGTTTCGTTTACAATGACAAATTATGGTAGCTGCCTGCCGCGCTACGTGAAGGTCTGCAACACCTCATACGTCGCCAATACAGTGACTTACGGCAACGCATATTGCCGCGCGTTCGAGAAAGGTGACTACCTCAAACTGTCCATTGCGGCTGTGCTCAACGGTGTTGAAACCCAGAGACTTGACTACAATCTCGTGAAATATGACGAGGCCGGGCTCAAGATTGTGGACAGCTGGGCGAAATTCGACCTGTCCAAACTTGGCGATTTCGATTATCTCGAATTCTCCATGGATTCCAATGTGCCGGGCGCTCCGCTCTACTGCTGCATTGACGGAATGGTAGTGAGCGTCTCGATAGAGAGATAATAATTACCAACTTTATGTCTAACCAGGAATATAAGAATTCAGCATTGCGGGCCCTTTCGGGAAATTGGGCCCCTGCATTGATCGCCACAATTGTTTATCTTTTAGTGACATACCTGCTTTACGGAGCTCTTTATCTTCCGCAGCTCGGAATTGGGTTGCCTTCTTATGCATCCTCGGGAGTGTCGCTTGTGATCCTGCTTGGTTTCTGGCCGTTCATGACAGGATTTGAGAATGCTTTCAGGCTGCTCTTCGAGACCGGTGATGACCGTGTCCTGGACAATTCTTTCTCGCTCGGCTTCGGAAACTGGCTGCATATTGTGTGGGGCATGCTGCTGACATATATTTTTATATTCCTGTGGGCTTTGCTTTTCATCATTCCCGGCATTGTGAAGTCATTTTCGTACGCAATGACTCCGTATATCCTCGTTGAACATCCGGAAATGTCTGCCAACCAGGCTATTGACGAGAGCAGACGGATGATGAGGGGACATAAGTTCGACTTGTTCTATTTGTACCTCAGCTTCATTGGCTGGTGGATTCTTGCGATATTTACCGCTGGCATTGGATTTATCTGGCTTGTGCCGTATATGGAATGTGCAAAGGCTTCGTTCTATGCTGACCTGAAATCAGCGTCTGAACCGGCGGTTGAGGCTGAAAGAGTGTTATAGCAGCCCGTCCGGTATTGACATACGGATAATGCGGCTTTCGTTTTCTACGGACAGGATGAGGTCCTCATTTAGAGGAATCATTGCCTGTCCGTTTTCTGTATCTATATACAGGCAAGGGTTGCCGGGGATATCCTCGTACCCCGAAACCGTTCCGGCCTTCTTGCCGTCCTGGTCGATGACTGTCCATCCTTCAAGGCCTTCAAGACCGCTGTCTTCCGCCTCATCCTCATATTCTGATGCGTCGAGAAAAACATCTTTGCCCACTAATTCCTCCGCATCCTGGAGATTGTGGATGTCCACAAGCCTGACGAGCGCCCTGCCGTTGCCCCTCAGGCTGAATGATTCAATGAAAAAAGGAACCGGAAGTCCATCAATGTAGATGAACACCGGTCCCTCAGTGTCAATGTCCTCGGGAAGTATGCCACGGAAGCCCATAAGGACTTCACCCTCAGTGCCATTGGATTTAAGAATCCTGGCGGCCTGCAGCATATTCTTCTCTCCGGACACGTTGTCGAGAGATTAAGCCTCTGCAGGAGCTTCTGCTGATGCCTCCTCAGCTGCTTTAGCTGCGGCAGCCTCTTCAGCAGCCTTTCTTGCAGCCTCCTCAGCCTCGGCTTTCTTCTTTGCGAGAGCCTCTTCCCTGGCGGCGTTTACTTTAGCCTCTGCCTCAGCGGCAGCTTTGGCTTTCGCAGCAGCGTCCTTGACCAGGCCCTGTTTCTTGGCCTCGATCTTGGCGTCTCTCTGGGCTTTCCAGTCAGCGAACTTCTTGTCAGCCTGCTCCTGGGTGAGGGCGCCTTTTGCAACGCCTCCGTCAAGGTGCTTTCTGAGAAGCACTCCCTCGTAAGAGAGGATGCGGCGAACGACAAGTGTAGGCTCAGCACCTACTTTCAACCATGCAAGTGCGCGCTCTCCGTTGAGAACGATGGTTGCAGGGTTTGTGTTAGGGTTGTAAGAGCCGAGCTGCTCGATGTAACGACCATCGCGAGGTGCGCGTGCGTCTGCCACTACAATGTGGAAGAATGCAAAATTCTTCTTTCCGTGGCGCTGGAGTCTGATTTTAACAGCCATTGTGAATCTGTTTTAATAATTAATAATTTAGCCTGTGCCGCCCAACTCGTGGACAGCGCTGCAAAATTAGTGATTCTCGCCGAAAAATACAACATCGGACAAGTTTTTAGCCGGCAAAGTGATAAAAATTCCCGGAAAAGTTTTGGAATTTAAAAATTAGGGTGTATATTTGCAGTCCCAAATGAGGAAAACATCTACCTCACGTTAATTTGCGGACGTGGTGAAATGGTAGACACGCTACTTTGAGGGGGTAGTGGGCGTAGGCCTGTGTGAGTTCGACTCTCACCGTCCGCACAAAATGAGCTCCGGAATTTCCGGGGCTCTTTTTCGTTATAAATTCGTATATTTGAAGTTGTGTTCGAAAATCACGGATTTGAAACCGAAAAATCTAAATATATTTATGAAAAAGTTCTACAGCCTTTTGTTAGGCGGCCTGTTGTTGGCCAACTGCCTTGTAATCAACGCGAATGAGAGAATGAGCATCTGGCCGAAGGGCAAGATGCCCGATGCGCAGGAGCATCAGATTGCTGCAATGACGGATGAGGCCGGACAGGATGGTTTCAAGAAAGGGAAACACCGCGCGGCATATCTTGAGTGGTTCGACGCTCCGTCGCCGGAGAAGCGGAACGGATGCTGTATGGTGCTCATTTCCGGAGGCTCGTATGAATGCTGCTGCGACGTAGGACTAATCAAAATGTGGTCGGAAAAACTCACGGAACTCGGATTCCAGTGCGTCAATTTCGTTTACAGGACACCGCGTCCTGTCGGCCTGCCAATCTACCAGTCAGCCTGGGAAGACGGCCAGCGGGCTGTCCGGATTGTGCGCAGTGAAGCTGCCAAAAGAGGTTTTGACCCAGAGAAGATAGGCACAATCTCAATGTCGGCCGGCTCCCATCTCGCATTGCTGCTTGCAACAAGCTCCCGGACACGGGCTTATGAACCGGTTGACAAACTCGACTCGTTGTCCTGCCATATCAACTGGGCTATCGTGAACGCGCCTGCCTATGGCACCACGGACGGAGAGAACGGCACGCCTGCAACCCGGCAGGGCTATGGCACTGACGTGAAACTCAGTGATGTTTTCAAATTCGACGACAAAACCTGCCCGATGAGTCTTCACCACGGCGGGCTTGATCCATATACTCCTATTACATCTACATTGGTTTACAGACAGTTGCGAAGAATGCACATTCCGGCGGAGCTTCATCTGTATGCCGATAAGGGACACGCTGCATTAGGCTTTGACCGTGCCGTGGAGTTTATGCGCCAGATGGGCTGGATGGGTGAACTCGAACCGGCTGTGCCAATAATGGATATCTACAACAGTGACGACGCCCGTGCCCGGGTCATACGGGAGGACCTCTGGCCTGAAGGAAAAATGCCTGATTTCCAGGAACACCAGTGCTTGCCGTATATTGAGTGGCATATCCCGAAGAATCTTACTACCAAGGCTATACAGATAATATATTCAGGCGGCAGCTATAATGGAAACGGTCCGGACAGTTTCGAAGTCGCTCCTGCACGCCGCTACCTGAACGAGAAAGGTATGACTGTCGTGACTCTCAAGTACAGAACTCCTCGTCCAAACGGACTTTCCAAGCATACCACCGCCTGGGAGGACCTTCAGCGGGCCATACGCATAGTCAGGCATGAAGCCGCTGAAAGGGGGCTTGACCCGGACAGAATAGGCATTATGGGCAGTTCCGCAGGAGGCCATCTCACCCTTATGGGGGTGACGTCATCATTGCACCAGTCTTATCTTCCTGTGGAAGAGTGGGAGAAGAAAGTGCCTTGCAATGTGCAGTGGGGCATTGGAATATATCCGGCCTACGCCCTTACGGACGGTGCTGACAGGCACAATATCCACGGAGGGAACGAAGACGATGACATCCTGGTTCCGGAATTCTCATTTGATCTCAAGACGTCTCCTATGATATTCATTCACGGGGACGCAGACGGCTGGGCTTCAATGAATTCCGTGAAATGCTGGGAGAAGATGCGTTCTATGGGCATCCAGTGTGACCTCCACACTCTCGCTACCAGGGATCACTGTTTCCAGCGGACTTTCTCGCCGGGAACCGGAAGTTACACCCATCTGGACCGCATCTGGGACTTCCTCAAACGCAAAGGCTTTGTGGACTGAGCCGGTCAACTATTCACGGCTGCAAGCACGGTTCACCCTGGCGGCATATACCGGCATGAAGTCCCTCATCTCCGGATATTTGTCATAATTGTCCTCGCGCTCCTGAAGTGCGTCGATGATGTCCCGTATCAGAATGAATTTCTTGTCCGTCTCGTCAATGTCGATGAGGCGTTCCAGCAGTTCGTCCATATTTTTGAAGCCGGTTCCGTCCAGGTCGAGAGGATGCTTCATCAGATAACGCATCATGCATGCCTCCACGAACGTCTCGTCCATCATAAGCTCAGGACTTCCATAAGCAATTGATGCATAGAATTTTGCGTTCTTGCTGAACAACTTCCCGGCGCTTTCTGCGATTTCGCTCCAGAACTCGTTGTTCAGCGGATTGCAGTAGGAATGGTTGAATTCGTGTATCAGTATCGGCAGAGTGTAGATGGCTCCGTAATAGATGTTGCCGTTCTCATCCCTGTCGCAGCATCCCATAACAGCATTGATAATATCGGATCCGTCATTCTTCATCTGGTGGACCGCATAGTTCCCGCCGCCGTTGAGGAGTCCGAGGCAAATGTTGAAGGTGCTGTGCTCCCTCCTTCCGAAAAATCGGTCGTACCAGGACAGGTCGATTCCTGAAACCACCTCTTTCATGGCGTTTTCGCACTCCTCGTACAAAGCTTTGTGCCCGGCGAAGAATCGCCCGAACCCGCTGTCGTCATAGAAGTCCTCAAGCAGTTTGATGAATGTCTTCTCGTCTTTCCGGCTTATTCTGCAGTAATAATCATCGAAATTCTTCTCGATTTTTTCATTGTAAATCAGCCGACCGTTCTCCAGGCGGAGCCTCAATGCGAAAGCCATAGGAAAATCCCAGCCAAAGCCTTTCCGGGCCAGCTTTTCTCTGGCGAAAACCACGGCCTTGTGCTCTTTTACTCCTGCAAAAGTGCTGTCAACGTCCTTCAGGTAGTCCTCCAGCACGCCGTCTTCGGCTCCGAAACAATATCCGTTTATGCCTGCAAGGTGGCACAGAACGCCTACAAGTTCGGTTTCTTCAATATATTTCACCGGAATATTACCCGGACGGGCTGAGTTGATGTCTGCAACTCCTGCAGCGCTCATCAGAACAGAAATAATCAATCCGAAGATTGACGGGATGATTCTTTTAATGAAAGTCATATTCAGTTTGTTTCAATAAGTCAGTTTTAATCGCGCTGCAAATATAGACAAATAATCAACACATTATTTTATTTAAGTTTCGCAAGTTGCAAATAATTGTTCTTCAGAGGGCTTATCGCTCAATGCGGGCAAAGGCCAACGCACTTTTATTTGTCCACGCTACCCTTTTCCTAAATCCCTTTCCACGGGAAAGGGACTTTCCCTCGGCCTATCGGCCTCAAAAGCAGTTGTTTCGCTCTGCGAAACTTGAGTTATTTTATTTTGCATAAGATATTGAAAAATCATAAATTT
Source organism: Candidatus Cryptobacteroides sp. (assembly GCA_051870055.1). GTDB lineage: Bacteria > Bacteroidota > Bacteroidia > Bacteroidales > UBA932 > Cryptobacteroides. The sequence goes on along the minus strand of JBJEBM010000074.1, from coordinate 3,154 downwards.
GAAAAAAATTCAATATGAGAGCAAAAACTATTGCGGCTGTTGTTTTAGCCTTTTTCGTCATCGCCGATGCCTATGCCGGCGGCTGGCAAAACAATCGAAAGACATTCATCAACTTGGGATATTCTATACAGCATCTTGAGTCTCCGGGCCATAGCGATTACGTTTGGGACTCCGAATACGGCGCGAACTTGACGGTCGGCAGGACCAGTTATCTTCACAAGAAGCCGATAGCGGGGATTATGAAGTTCGGTCTCGACTACGGAATGTCAATGAATGTAGCTAAATACAACAACGCCCCTTACCAGGACCTTATGTATTCCGGCGGGTATGAAGACGGAGACGAGTCCGGGGAAGAGGAGGCTTCGGACATTCTCGAATCTTTCAAGAATCTCCAGGGCGATTTAGGCCTTTTCATCGGACCGTCCCTCACCATCAATCCGGTATCAAAGCTGAAGATTTCCCTCTACGGACGTTTCCTCCCGTCTTATTCCGCAGCCTATTTCTCCGAAGACTACTCCGGATGTTTCGCTCCGTTCATCACATATGGAGGCAACATATCCTGGGGTGTGATCTCCGTAGGCGTGGAGGCAAGGGCCGCTACCATAAAACGCAACGTACCGGAATTGATGGAAATTTCCGACTATAAGGACAATGCCAAGCTGAAGACATCCGCAGTCACATTCTACATCGGTTTCCGTCTTGGTAAGAAATAAGTTAATCAATTGACAATTATATGAATATACGTAGTCTTCTTGCCGTTGTGGCCGCATCATTCGCGGTCCTCGCATGCGATAAAGCCGATCTCCCTGACGATATCGTGAACAACGATGGTCCCGGTACGGTAAACCCGGCCAACGTTGTAGCTGCGAAACCTGAATACTGGAAAATGCTGAACCTTTCCGATGATGATGTCACCCTGAATTCCAAGGGTCTTCCTGTCAAGATCCTCGGATGTGATATAGAATATCTCCCTGCAACCAAGGCAGAAGGGATGACCGTGAGAATAAAGGAGTATGGCTACCCGGAGGAGTCCAAATACGATACCTTCGATTTCATCATCGGCGCAAACGGCTTCGCCAACCTGTGCAGGGAGACCGAGGCGAACGGAGAACAATATTACTGGAAGTTCGGATACAACTCCGATGCCCGTCTCGTTCACATCAATTATGACGGGGAGGTCATAAACATGAGATATGACAAGTCCGGCAATCTTGTGAATATCAAGTACAAAGACTACGCTGGGGAGAAGACTGAGGTCGAAATTTTCTATACGGATTATCCTAATTACGGCTGGATGCCATATGCTGGCCTGCCAGGGAATGCGATGAATATCTTCTATCTGACGGGAACGGACATTTTCTGGACATCTTACCTCGCAGGCCTTGTCGGCCCTCCTGCGACGAATGTCCCTTCATATATTTACACCGAATATTTCCCGAACAATGAAGAATACTATCATCACCATCTCTACAAACAAGATTGGGGGAATGGCGAGTATACGATCTGGGACAAGTGGGAATATGCCTGGGATCCTCAATGGACTGAATATGAGCCCCAGATAGAGGATTGGAGGACGTTCTGACAGAATTGGATTTTCCATATTAAAAACAAATATGATAATTCTTGAAAGTATGAAAAGAATCATTATGCTTGCGGCCGCCCTGGCCTTTTCAATCCAGACTTTCGCCCAGGCCCAGTCCGGCGGAATCTCTCCGGAAGTCCTGCAGCGCATCAGTCGCGGATATACAGGGAACGCATCTGACAAAGCGCTTCGTAATGCATTGGCTGGCAATGCTATAAATGTACTGGCGACCAATGCGGAGAATGCTCCGATGATAGATACGCATTTTTCCGACGAGGTTAAGACCAAGGGCATCACGGACCAGAAGTCATCCGGCAGATGCTGGCTGTTCACCGGCCTGAACGTTATGAGGGCGTCTGTGATAGAGCGTTTCGACCTTGGTCCATTCACATTTTCGCAGAATTATCTTTTCTTCTATGACCAGCTTGAGAAGGCCAACCTTTTCCTTCAGGGAGTTATTGACACTGAGGAGCTTCCTTTCGACGACAGGAAGGTTGACTGGCTGTTCTCCAATCCGATAGGCGACGGCGGCCAGTTCACCGGAGTTTCGGATCTCGCATTGAAATATGGCCTGGTCCCGTCTGAGGTCATGCCTGAGACATACAGCAGCAACAGCACTTCCCAGATGTCGTCCCAGCTAAAGACCATTCTCAGGCAGGGCGGCCTCAAGCTGCGCAATGCTTATGACGCTTCAGGTGTCAGGGCATTGAAAGGCAAGAAAGCGGAGGAGGTATCGGCAAAGGTGAAGGCCGAACTGCAGCGCATCAAGGAAGACATCCTTTCTGATGTTTACAGAGTTCTCGCTCTCTGTCTCGGAGTCCCTCCGGCTGAGTTTGAATGGACAATGTACAATTCCAAAGGCGAGTTCGTAAGTTCTGAGCGCTATACCCCTCAGTCCTTCTACCAGAAATTTGTCGGGGAGGCTCTCAATGACAATTATGTGATGTTGATGAACGACCCGACCAGAGAGTATGGAAAAGTATATGAAATAGATTATGACCGTCACGTGTATGACGGGCATAACTGGCTGTATATCAATTTGCCTGTTGAACGTATCAAAGAAATTGCCATCGCTTCCATCAAGGACGGCAGGGCTATGTATTTCTCCTGCGACGTAGGAAAGTTCCTCAATTCCAAGAAGGGAGTGCTCGACCTTGCGAATTATGATTACTCCTCCCTGCTCGGAGTTGAGTTTACCATGGACAAGCGGGAGCGGGTGATGACCCACGCCAGCGGTTCGTCCCACGCGATGACACTTATGGCGGTTGACATCAAGGACGGCGCTCCTGTGAAATGGATGGTCGAGAACAGCTGGGGAGCCGACAGCGGATACAAGGGACATCTGATAATGACTGACGAATGGTTCAATGAATATATGTTCCGTCTTGTCGCGGAGAAAAAATATATTCCTTCAGACGTGCTGGATATGCTGAACCAGACACCGGTACGTCTCCCTGCCTGGGACCCGATGTTCGCTCCGGAGCAATAATTCCGCATCGCATTAATCATCAGCATCGCAATAGTACCTATGTTTGAAATCCAAATAAAATTGGAGTGAGCTCAAAGAGCTCA
>JBJEBM010000073.1:0-11472 GCA_051870055.1 Candidatus Cryptobacteroides sp. | reverse complement strand
TTATCCATTTTCATTCTCGTGGACGGCTTGAAAAAGTCATGGGTGTTTCATATCATTGAATTTTATCTATCACAATTGTTTTGATTCTCACAGCATCCCTGTCATCAATACCTTTGACATACACCTTGAGCGGATATTCTCCGACTGACAATTTCACGGTGCCGATCCGGCATTTTGACCAGGTCATGTCAGGCGCCTCATCACGAGGATAACGGTCCGGAGAATAACGGAACTCGGTTATGAACTGGGGAAGTCCCGCTATGCCCCTGAACTTGCCGCAACGGAATGACACGGCAGCTTTCCCGTCAGGGGACGAATTACTATATTCCACTGTTATGGAATACTTTCCCGGATTCACAACGCCTATGGTGAAGCAGATGGAATCTTCTTCCGCCATAAAATGATTGACCCAGTTCTGATTCGGATAACCATAACACTTCAAGCGGCCGTGCATCTCACCCTCAGGCGCCGGAATGCGGACCTGCGGAGCCTGTGGATAGCCGACAGGAACAACTGTGGCCGTCTCAGCCACTCCTTTGGAAGCGCTCCCGTACCAGGCCTTGTAATCCTCGTATAGGCTCCGTCCAAGTTCCTCGTTCTCGCTGAAAATGTCATTATGCTGGCCAGAATCGGCAAACATGTCATAAAGCCTCACATCATCTTTTCCAAGCACCGCCAGACGGTATCTGTCTGTCCGGACGGCGCCCACGAACGGCTGCATCTCCTTCATCCTTCTGTGAGTGAATATTTTCCTCTCACCGTACGGGTCCGGCTCGCCTCTCAATGCCGGAGCCATTGATATTCCGTCCAGCGGGAATGCGGTGGTGTAATCCTCAATGCCGCAAAGTTCCATCAAAGTCGGAAGCAGGTCGATATGCGCATGCGGCTCCGTGACAATGCGGTGATCAAGATGGCCTTCCCAGTTGAAATAGCAGGGAACCCTCACACCGCCCTCGTGGACTGTGCCTTTTCCGCCCTTCATCCCTCCGTTGTACCTTTCCACGTGCACAGGGCCGTTGTCCGACATATACACCACTATAGTATTCTCCCTCAGGCCGTTGCGGTCAAGCACATCCAGGAGTCTGGAAATATTGTGGTCAACGCACTCCACCATTCCGTAAATCGAAGCAAGAATCTTCTGGTCGCGCTCATTGGCGGCCGGAATGTCCTTGTAATGATTGTAGTACTCGTCAGGCACCTGGAAAGGCGAATGCGGTGCGTTGTACGGGACATAGCAGAAGAAAGGTCCGTCTTTGTGGTCCTCGATGAACCTGATGGCCGCATCTGTGAAGATATCCGTGATATATCCCTCGCCTGTGATAATATCCTCATTCACCTGGAGGACCGGATTGAAATAATTGGCCCAATGTCCGCAGCAGAATCCGAGGAACTCGTCAAATCCCTGTCCGTTAGGCGTATATGGATAATATGTTCCATTGTGCCATTTTCCGAAACAGCCTGTGGCATAGCCGGCCTCACGGAACAGTTCCGCCATCGTTGTCTCTTCAGGGTTCATGTTCTCCAGTCCGCTCTGCACGGAAGACACTCCTGTACGGAGATGGTATCTTCCGGTCAGAATCGAGGCACGTGTCGGGGCGCTCAACGGGGATGCCATAAACCTGTCCATCACGACAGACTGCTGATAGAGGCTGTTTATGGTGGGAGTCTCGATATATTTGTTGCCGTGAATTCCTATGTCTCCCCATCCCTGGTCATCAGTCAGGATGAAAAGAACGTTCGGACGGGTCTGCGCCGATGCCAGGGCCGCGGCGCAGACTGCTGTTGATACTGTTATGATTTTTTTCGTCATTTCTTGCAGATCATATCTGAAACAGGAAGAGTCTCAGGATAATTCTTGGTTATCATCGGAATTGTCGAGCTTCTCTCGCTGAAGCGGCTGAATTTCCAGTCCGCCATCACCCAGAAATATTTGCCGCGCACACCTGACAGGTCAAATGACAGACCCTCTGTCTCTCCTACAAGCACAACGCTGTCCTTGTCCGGAACATCACTGGCCCAGATTGTGTACGTTCCCGCTTCCGGAAGGGCTTTCCAGACGAGCGAGCGGTTTTTCCCGGACTTGACAATCCGGGCGTCCATAAGGCCGGCGAAAGGAATCTTCCATCCGGCAATTGTCTTGAATTTGTATTGCCTGATGACGTCTTTGCAGGACGGATCAAATGCCAAATTTGTCATTTCATCCGGATCATTGCCAGAAGCGTCATAGAGCTGGTCGAAGATTCCGTGGGTGTATGCATATTTGTACTTGCCGTCAACACACATCCTCATCGGCACGTTCTTCTTAGGAAAAGCCAGAAAATCATACTGATAGAACTCGGAGCACACCGCCCTGTCCCACTTTTCTGGAGCATTGATCTGGGAAAGAAGGGACACGCCCTCCCACTGAGGATCCGGTTTCATTCCAAGCATCTCTGAGATTGTTGGAAGAACATCGAGCAATGAGGCCACCGCGTCGCATTTCACGCCTTTCGGAAGAAGAGCCGGGCAGGAGATGATGAGAGGAACGTTGACAGCATCTTCGAACATATTGTGCTTCTCGTGGAAACCGTGCTCGTACAGATGCTCGCCGTGGTCAGTGGTATAGATGAAGATTGTCCTGTCGTATATGCCTGCACGTTTCGTCTCGGCAATAATCTCGCCCACATTCTCATCCATCTCAGTGACACACGCATAGTAAGCGAGCATTGACTTCTTTATCTCGGTGGTGTCAGTCAACGGATTGTGAGTGCCTTTCTTCGCATAAGGATATCGTCCGTTGTCGTGCCAGTCTCTCCAGGTGGAAGGAATCTTCATATCATCCAGAGAATACATGTCATAGAAACGTTGGGTGGTAGTCCAAGGCTTGTGAGGCTTCTCCAGTCCCACGTGGATGAACATAGGCTTGGAAGAGCCTTTGCGAGACTCCACATAATCCTTGAATTTGGACACAACGGCAAAATCGAAGATGTCCTCCTCGTTCTGGACAAGAGTAGGTTTCAGGGCCTGGTTGAAGTTGTTGCCCTTGAAATAATACTGATAGTCCTGGATTTCACGGTATCTCGCATTGTAATCCGGATTGTTTTTCCAGTCCTTGTAATGTCCTCCCGGATAAGAAGTGTAGAACCTCATATCAGATACCTCGAAACCGAGATGATTGCCTTTAGGGAAATCCGCATTGACTCCGTCCTGGAGTTCTCCGTGGACGTGCATCTTGCCGAAAGCCGCTGTAGCATAACCCTTTGAATGCATATATTCGCCCCAGGTTGACATTCCCTCGGCATATCCCTGACGGTATTTTCCGGCCTCGGTCTCGGACTTCTTGCCATTCTTCTCGATAACCTCCTTGTGGAGCATCGACCCGTTGACTGACGGATATGTGCCTGTTGTGATGGCGGCCCTTGCCGGAGCGCTCAGAGGACAGGGAGTGTAGGCCCTTGTGAAAGTCACACCATTACGGGCAAGTTCATCGATATTCGGAGTCTTGACGACAGGATTGCCGTAGCAGCCAGTCACCTGAAGTTTGTGCTGGTCGGAGATGATGAATATGACATTATATCCTTCCTTGTTGTCGGATTTTTTGCTGTCAGCCCCCAAGGAACTGATTGATGGAAGAAGGGCCGTTCCGCCCATCAGCATTGACAAAGCTTTATTTGGTTTCATATCAGTACAATTTAATTCAATACACTTTTATGGATTTCACTTGCTGGGTGAAAGGGAACGAGTACCCCGTCGGAATGATGCGGACAATGTCTCCTTCTGCATAATCTATAGATATTCTGTGAGTTGTTTCCGCTTCAAGTGAACGGTACCACCTTCCGCTGCATTCCATTATGACCGGTCCCTCATTGGCAAATGTAACACCCACCGTGATTTTTCCGGACTTATTATTTGACGGAACTATCTCAATGACATCATATTGAGTTCCGTTGACAAATTCAGTTTTGACACCCACGCCATTGAACGTAACTTTCTCCCTGGATGACTCGACCGAAGGAGCAAGCCGGGAACCTGAGGTCTCAAGCTTGTTTATCCCGGAAAAGACAGCATCAAACCCTGGTTTATGGCTTCCATCGAGCCTGATGAGGCCGAAATGATTCTCCCGCTCGGAAGCGGCCTTCTTTGTGACAATGTCCGAATACATCCAGAAGCAGAAGCACCGCACCTGCCCGTTCAGTTTTCCACCCGGCACATTTTCCTTCTCAAGCGCAGGGATGAGCGCCTTGTAGAATCCGGCCTGCTGTTCCTCGGTGCCGGTAGCATGGTACTGGGTCTTGTAGTCCGGGAAATAGGACACCGCCGTCGAGTAGCCGAACTCGGTGACCAGCACCGGTTTGCCATGGGAATAATTCTGAATCCAGAAACCGATGGTCTTCATCGTCTTGGCAGGATTCTCGGGATCAGCCTTGTCGAAATCATACGAGTCAATCGCAAGATAGTCGCAGCAATTCACTATGTTGACAAGCCATTCCGCCGGCTTGTGCCCATTGAAAGGACTCCCGAGCAGTTTGATCAGAGTCTCGTCCTCAGTGGCGCCATTCACAATGCAGATGATGTGAAGAGCATCGGCCATCCCGATTTCATCTGCCGCGGCGCGGGCCTCGGCGGCAGCTTCAATGAACCACTCGCTCAGCATCTTCTGTTTCGCCGGATTGTCCGGACGGCAATGCCACATCATCTCGTAGTCGAAGCAGACTATCAGGTCTCCGGTCTCCTGGAGGAGAGTCCTGATGACAGAGTGGATATATTTCAGCCCAGCCTTCCTGGTCTCCGGATCAGTTATGTCCTGAGGATAGAAAGAAGGTATCTGGCTGCCCTTGGCCTTGTTGAACCAAGGGCCGGATATATTGTTGAGAGATATGACACAATTGCTGCCAAGAGAATGCGAATGTCTTATTCCATTGACAATGTTCTTAGTATCATAGACTCCTGGCGATGTCTCCACCGCTTTCCAGCTAAAGAAACCATATCTCTCATACGGTCTTCTGCCGAAATCATCGAATACGTTGTCGCTCAACTTGTTATTTGCCCAGAACCCGAATGCCATTCCCTCCGGATTCGTATTCATTGACACTTTCTGGGCCGAGTAGCAGACTGGTCTGCCGGCCGACATCAGCAAAGGAATCAGGGCTGACACTATGAGCAATGCTGTTCTTTTCATTTTGATATCTGTTTTTGCATCCATTTCCAATGAGGATCTTTGTGTTCCTTGCAGTACTTCACAAGTTTCCCAGTGAGGTCCTCCGCCACTTTCTGATATTTTTTGCTATGGTAGAAGTTCCTGCACTCGTCAGGGTCTTTTTTGCGGTCCAGAAGCAGCGCCTCCCCTGGTTCCTCTTTCTCACCGAATATCAGCTTATATCTGTCCGTGACAGCGCAGAGCCACGGATAGTTCTGGGAATAAGAGCGCAGGAAAGCCACGTCCTCCCATTCTCCATTTCCGTCCCTGCAGATGACAGGCGACATATCGTGACCGCTCACCACGGCTCCCGAGTCCACACCGGCAAGAGAAAGAACGGTCGGATAGAAATCTATGCAGCTGGCCACATTCGGGCAGACCGCGGCTTCTATTTTCTTCGGATAGCGGATAATCATCGGGATTCGGGCGGCAGACTCGAAAGGAACGGCCTTGGCCATCCTGGCGTGTTCTCCCATCATATCCCCGTGGTCAGCCGTGAACACAACTATCGTATTGTCATATATGCCTTTGGATTTCAGATAATCCAAAATCCTCCCCACATTGTCGTCTATACATTTTATCGAGCCGAGATACAATGATTTGTCCTTCCTGATATTGGACAATATCGTGTCATATTCAAGGACTCCCGTCTTGGGATCTCTCTTTCGTCTGGATTCCCAGTATAGATAATTGTCGTCTTTCGGCATTTCAGTCAATGTCTTCGGAAGCCTGATGGACTCCTCAGGATACATATTGTCATACGGACTCCGCACGAGATAAGGCCCGTGTGGGTCCGGAATGCTGAGCATGACGCAGAAAGGCCTGTCAAAAGAGTTCTCCATCATCTCGATGGCCCTGTCGGTGAACCAGTCGGTCGGATAATGCTCTGGATCCTTGGAGATAGCCTTTGTGAAAAGCGGTTTCCCTTCACTGTCTTTCACAATCTCCTTGTAATGTCCGAAAGAATACATACTTGACCTGTCAGTCCAGCCCATATCCTTGCCCCTTATATCCCATCCCGGGCGTTTAGGATTGCCGTCAAGATGCCATTTTCCGGCATAGCCGGTGAAATATCCTGCATCCCTGAGTTCAGAAGCGAATGTTGATACATCCTGTCTTATCTGCAGGTCATTTTTGAAAGCCCCGTGCTCATTCGGATACAGTCCTGTCTGGAGACAGCCTCTGGAGGGTGTGGACACAGGGGTGTTCGCATAGAAATTCGTAAGCATCACACCCTCAGATGCGAGCCTGTCAATATTCGGGGTCTCAATCTCAGTTCCTCCGTAGCATCCAAGCGTCCAGGCCGCAAGCTGGTCACAATGGATAATCAGAACATTCGGTTTGTCCTGGGCCGCACCAGGGACAGCCGGCAGAATGCCGAGCGACAATGCCAGCGCTTTATTTGTCTTCATAATGAACGTGATTTTTAATAAATTGAGGGAAAGCCTGATACAGTTTTTCTCCAACATTGTACGACAATGTCACACGGGAACCTATTCCGAGTTCGAAATACCTGTCCTGAATCCGTTTGCCGTATTTTGGACTATGATGATTCTCAGTGTCCATTCCTTCTCTGTATATCAACGCCACCGCAGGGGAATCCGCAGTCACAAGATGAATCGGGGTATGTGACGGATCCCTCCAGGCTCCTTCAGGAAGCGCCTGTACGAAATATGCTCCCCTGACAAGATCCGGATGCTCATTGAAGAATCTCCAGGATGCGATTGTTCCTCTGGACGCGCCGCTAAGGAACACGTTGTCCATATCCATACCATATTTGCGGGCCTTGCCTGCGGCCCATTTATATGCCTTCTCAAGATCCTTCTCACAGGTGGCGATGTCTCCGCTGTTCTTGCACTGAGGGACTGACTCCCAGCTTATGACCATCACTCCGGCGTCAATCATAAGTTGCACGAGGTTATTGGAGATGTCATCAGCCGAAGGAAGGACCTTGCCGTCAGAATTAGGATGGGCCCAGAAAACCACAGGCAGTTTTCCATTGCCCACTTCCGGCCTGTAAATGTTCATCCAGTTGTTCTCCCCCTTGCCATAGCGGACCTTTTCTTTCGTAAACGGAATATGTTTCACATTGACATCAGTCTGGCTTTTCTTAGACTTGAATTCTTTCAGCACTTCGCGGAGATGGAAATCCCTGTCCGGATTGTATTTAAGTTCGATTTTAAGACTGTCGAGCCCGGCACGCAGACGGCTCTCAAGTTCCCGGTACTCAGGCCGTCCTATGAGATTGTCCATCTCGCCAGGGTCTTTCTCGAGGTCATACAGTTCGTCAATGTCATTCTCCAGATCCGAGTCGACCAGTTTGTATCGATCTGTCCTTATGACAGTCATTGTCGGGCCGGCATAAGGATAAGCATCATCCACGAAATACTCGTAGAATATGGCATCCCTCCAGTTCTCCGTTTTCTCAGTGTTGAGAGAGCCGGCGAACGAGACCCCCTGGTAATAATCCGGAGCCTCCACCCCTGCAAGCTCAAGCAATGTCGGAGCTATATCCACATTGATGCAGACATCTTTGTTGTGAAGTCCCTTTGAGGCCCCGTCAGGCCAACGGATTATCATAGGCACTCTCATGCTCTCCTCGTATGCGATACGCTTGTCCCAAAATCCGTGTTCGCCCATAAAGTATCCATTGTCAGACGTAAATATGATCACAGTGCTGTCAAGAATCCCGAGGCTGTCCAGGCAGTCATATAGGACGCCCATTGAACGGTCAACCGCAAGCAGAGTCTCAAGAATGTCGATAGGCTGCTGGAAATGAGGATTCCATTCCGGGTCATGCTCCCAGATGGTGTCAAAACTTTTCTTGTATTTCTGCCAGGCGGGTTTGCCTATGAACCGCTCGACTCCGTTTCCGTTCGGCGGCAGAGGAAGTTCCTGACCAGTATATTTCCCCTCGTCTTCGGGAGCCGCGAGGAATGGCATATGAACGGCCTTGTGCCATAGACAGAGGGAGAAGTTCCTGGACGTGTCCCTTCTCTCCGTGAGCCACTCGACTGCTTTTTCTGTCAGCAGATCAGTCATATATTTGCCCTCGGCCTTGTATTCAACCCCGTTGTCATTCACGACGGGATTGAAATAATCGCCCTGGCCCCTGAACCCGAACCAGTAGTCAAATCCAGGCCGGATCTGGTCTTTGCCGCTCTTGTCAGCATTGTGCATTTTCCCTATGAACGCCGACTCATAACCAGCGCCCTGGAGGAGGGTGGTGTATGGCGGATACTGGTCCCAAAGCGGGTCAATTTTGTTGCTGTTCTGGTTGACACCGTGAAGATGAGGATACACTCCCGTCAATATGGATGCCCTTGAAGGCGAGCTCAGCGACATCGTGCAGAAGAAGTTGTCGAACGTGACCCCCTCGTTCTGCAGCCTGGTAAGATTAGGGGTCTCCAGGAACGGATATCTGCCGGTGCTCTCCAGAGCGTCATAAGCCAGGTCATCGAGCATCACGAACAGGAAGTTCGGTCTCTCCTGGGCTGTCATCAGAGCCGCCGGCATCAATGCCGGGACAGTCAGGGCAACGGCTTTGTATAAATCACTTTTTTGCATCTTTCTGTTTTGAATAATAGTCCTCGCTCAATTTCCTGAAGTTCACAGTGGTGATATAGCGGTAATCATCCAGTGTGCCCTCGTCTGAGAATTCTTTCTGAAGTTCCTCAAGGCGTTTGTGCAGCCTGGCCTGAACCTCGGCATACTCTTCATTTCCATAGATGTTGACCAGTTCGTGAGGATCCTTGTTGAGATCGTACATCTCCCACACATCGACATCATAATAGAAATGAGCAAGAACAAAGCCATCGCTTCTGACTCCGTAATGAGGCTGCACGTGATGCCAAAGCGGATATTCATAATAATGATAATACACAGCGTCCCTCACCGGCTCGGTATTAGTGCCCTCAAGGGTGCTCTTGTAGGATTTCCCCTGCATTTCCTCAGGAATCCCAACGCCGCACATATCCAGGATTGTAGGAGCGAAATCGACATTGGAAATGAAGTCTTTTATCCTGCGGCCGGCCTTGATTGATTTAGGATATCTCACGATGAAAGGCATACGGAGCGACTCCTCATAAATGAAGCGTTTGTCAAACCAGCCGTGCTCTCCAAGGTAGAATCCCTGGTCACCGCAATAGATGATGATGGTGTTCTTGTCGAGCTTGTTCTTCTTGAGGTAGTCGAGGAGATTGCCGACCTGGTCATCCACAGACTTGGTCGTGGCGAGATAATCCTTGATGTATCTCTGGTATTTCCACTTCTTGAGTTCTAGGCCTTCAAGAGTGTCTGAAGGAGTGAGGTGCTCGGACTCACCTTTGTCACCGTATCTTGACCAGGCTTTCAGTTCTTTCTCCGAAAGTCCCTCCGGCGGCACCATCTTCAGGTCCTGTCTGTTGAGATGGGAAGCGATTGTCATCGCAGTGTTGCCGGCGGTAAGTTCCCTTGTGGAATAATCATCATTGAATGTCTCCGGATATGGCAGTTCCTGATCCCCGAAAAGGTCAACATAGCAGCTGTCCGGCTGCCAAGGCCTGTGCGGGGCCTTGAAATGATAAAGCAGGCAGAAAGGCTTGTCTTTGTCACGGATATTGTCAAGCCAGTTGATGGCAGCCTTCGCTGTAAGGGTGGTAGCATATCCCTTCTCCTGCACAAGTTTCCCGTTCTCATTCCAGAGAGGGTTCCAGTAAACACCCTGCTCGCCAACAAGGGTATGATACTTATAATAGTCAAAGCCCTCCGGAGTGGACCACAGATGCCATTTTCCAACAATCGCCGTGGTGTAGCCATTGTCGTGGAGCACTTTCGGGAATGTATTGAGGGAGCCGTCGAACGGAAGTCCCCCCTCGTTCTTGTAGAAGCCGTTCTTATGGCTGTACATTCCGGTAAGGATGCTTGCGCGGCTCGGTCCCGAGATGGCGTTCGTGCAGAATGCGTTCTCGAACAGAGCTCCTTCAGAGGCCAGCCTGTCGATGTTCGGAGTGGTGAACCAGTCTTCGTATATAGTGCCGTATGCGCTGATTGACTGCGCTGTATGGTCATCGCTCAATATGAAGATGACATTCGGTTTCTGTTCATTCTGTGAGCAGGCCGCAAGTGCCGGAAGTATAGCGGCGGCCGGAGCGTATTTATTGATTCTCATAATATTCCAAATCTTTACATAAATATAAAATACTCAACGAAGCAGAGGGCTACCAATATCAGGGCAAGAACTCTGTAGTTCCTGTACCACTTGACACCTTTATAAGATGCGGTTTCCTCTTTCCAATACTCAGTCGTCCAGGTGTTTCCGTCCACTTTCTCAGGGGCGGGGGCCTCAGTGCAAAGGCTCACGATGATATTCACAGCTATGCTGATAACCATAAGCACAGGAGCGAGCAGCAGGAAGTGAATCGTAATTTCCATTCCTACAATATACTTGAGCACCATTATGATGACACCGACGGCAAAGCCGGCTACAAGTCCCCAGAAAGAGCCGTGGGCATTGGATCTCTTCCAGAACAGTCCCAGGAAGAACGCACCTACGACAGGCGGCGACAGATATGACACAATCTCCTGATAATAAGAGACAAGGGAGTCAAATTTCTGGATAAACGGAGCCCATATAACAGCGAAGACCAGCACTACAAGCGACGTTATCTGTCCCACTCTTACAAGGTGTCCGCTCTCGTGGTTCTTGCTGAACCTTGTATAGAAATCCATCGTGAAAAGAGTTGACACAGAATTCAATGTGGCGCTGAGGGTCGATGTCAATGCGGAAATCATAGCGGCGAGCATTATTCCGATGAGGCCGTTCGGGAGATATTTCAATATCAGGGCCGGATACACTGAATCGGTATTCACTCCATATTCCGTCTTGAGAGTCAGGCCATTGACAATCGTGTCGGGGAGCTCGACCCCGAAAATGTTCATTCCCCTGGCCATAAGTCCGGGCATAATGATGATGAACAGGGTGAGCAGATAAAGGAATCCCACAAACAGGACACCTTTCCGTCCCTGGTCCACACTCTTCGCAGCCAGAACTTTCTGCACCATCACCTGGTTGTTGCCCCAGAAATAAAAGCCGAGGATAGGAATTCCGACTATCATTCCGAGCCACGGTACGGTAGGGTCGTCCATAGGCCTTGTAAGCTTGAGCCATACGCCTTCATTGAAACGGGAATAGAAATCAGCCCATCCGCCGAATTCCCTGAGACAGATGAAACTCAGCACAATGGTTCCCAATATAAGGACCACTGTAGATAGTAACGTAGATTTCCCCCAGATAGTAATTGAAAAAGGGGCCACGA
>JBJEBM010000072.1:0-2477 GCA_051870055.1 Candidatus Cryptobacteroides sp. | reverse complement strand
GTAGTCAGACACGCGCTGCGCGGTCCATACGCCCACCATAAAGATGTCCCTGGCCTGATCGTGACCGATGCCGAACTTTGACAGGTCAGCTGCCTGAATCGCAGCCAAATCATCCTTCGTCAGATATATGGAATCGACATCGATGCGCGTTCCCTTGAACCTCTTGTCCTTCCACACATCATTCTTGTGGTAGCCCTCACTTTCTGCAGTGTACATCACCACCTTCAGCTCCTTCACGCACTTGCCCACAGAATTGACGTTGTAAGCCTTCTTGATGACATTGCCCTTGCGGTCCTTCAGCTCCTTCTTCAGATAAGCCGTAAAGTCATAATAGAACTGCATATCGATGTCATCGAAGTCATACTCCTTCTTCTTCCACTTGCAGAAATTCCGGAACTGCGTCAAAGCCTGCTTGATGGACTTGACAGTATTAGGGGAATAGTTGGTTCCGTTCGCAGTCTGACGGCCACCATTGCTCACTTCCTCGATGTACTTCTCGATGAACTTCATCAGAGTCATTCTGTTCTCCCACGCCTCCTGACGGGCCTTCTCTTCCTTCTCTGCTTCTGCAGCAGCAATCTCCTCACGATAGACGATGCCCTGGACAATTTCACGGACCTCATCCTTGTTTAGAAGATCGCCAGCCTCAAATCTGGAATTGATGACACGGCGGATTTCACTTGCAGCAGCAAGAGTATTGGCTATATCCGGATTCTTGAGAAATTTGTCAAGCGCTTTCTCATCATTGCGCTTCTCCCAGACAGTGGGATTGATGAACAGGCCAGTTGCCTGCTTGATTTGGATTTTGTGATTGAAATCCTGAACTCTGACGAAAATCTGGGCTAGTCCATCCTTGTTGACCTTACCCAAAAGCATTGTAGCAGCCATATAAAAATCAATTTAGAATACCTGCCACAAATATAGTAATATTTCTTGCAAACATTACTATAACATTACTATGAAATCGAAAAACTATTGCAGAACAATGCAGAACTTTCTATCAACGATAATTGATTTTCAGGCACTTGCATCTCAATACTTTGCACCCTTACCACCCAAAGTGTTCCGCTAGGCACCTCTTGAAACGCCTCTGAGTGTATCTCAGGGGCGTTTGCTATATAAAATCCCTCCTAAATCCCTCCTTAAAAATTAATGAGGCTCGAATGCATCTCTGCACCCGAGCCGATACGAATTGATAACGTTTGCCAGATGGCTTTACCGTTATTCTGCAAAAATACTCAAAAAAATCAAGACTGAGAATCTTTGACTATCTTTGTCATCGGAACCGGTGAGCTGAACAATCAACTCCAAAACCAGCTTACCGATGAAAATCCTCATTGACAACGGCCACGGTCAGAACACACCGGGCAAACGCAGTCCGGACGGGCGATTCCTCGAATATAAATTCAACCGCATCATAGCAGCAGCTGTAGTGGCCGACCTTCAGGATCGTGGCTACGATGCCGAGCTCCTGGTACCGGAAGAAGATGACATCCTGCTGAAGGACCGCTGCAGCAGAGTAAACGAAATCGTATCACGCGAAGGTAAGGATAATGTCATCCTCGTCTCAATACACGCAAACGCCTTCGGAAACGGCAATGACTGGACTTCTCCCTCCGGCTGGAGCGTCTATACCACCAAAGGACAGACAAAGGCTGATGAACTCGCAGAACAGCTGGCCAAAGCAGCAATCAAGAACCTGCCTCAAATGAAGATGCGTGCCGACAAATCCGACGGAGACTCCGACTATGAAGAAAACTTCTACATCCTCCGGCACACCATCTGTCCTGCAGTACTCACAGAAAACGGATTCTACACAAACAAAGAAGACCTGGCCATACTCGAATCACGCGAAGGCCGCAGAGCCATCACTGACCTGCACGTGGAAGGCATCATCGAATACCTCACGAAATGAACCCCTTCCCTGCAGGAGCCGCATTGTTCTCCAGAGTGAGAACCGTAGAGAAATACTTGAACCACGCAAGCACGAACAGCCTGCGGAAAGACTTTGCGTCAAATGACGGGACACAGAAAGCGGCAGCGTAGCAATACAGCCCGATGCAGATTGTCAGCCTGTCCGTATCGCTCTCTGATGCTCCGGCTGACTGAATCGCATCCGAAACTTTCCCGGCAATCAAATCAGACAGCTTATCCTCGTCAGCATCCAGAGAACACCATATCCCGGATGTTATCTCACGGTTCTTCATTACGGCCACATCACAGGCATCATCGCCGATTTCCTCGGCTCTGTAGCCTGAATAAAGCACCATAGCATCAGCAAGGCATTCGGCATACTCATTCACCGCAGAAAGGAGATTTTCAGCCACAGGAAAGCGTCTCAGGACATCACCACAGAACGCAATGAAATCCGAATCAGGACCGGCCAGATAAAGCTCGGCAAGAGAGTTGTCGAAATTTTTTTTATCTTTGCAGCGCAACGTGGTATATTCGCTCGCAATTGGGTGATGAGCCACATT
>JBJEBM010000071.1:0-151052 GCA_051870055.1 Candidatus Cryptobacteroides sp. | reverse complement strand
TCGGAAAACGAAAGTAGGAAGAAAACTACTTCGTTTTCCTCCTACTCGATTATCCAATAAACTTATTGCCCAGCCAGCCGTCCCTATAAGGTCACCGCCAGAATTCCTTAAACTCTATATTTTGCGTTTCCTACATAATATGTCATCTTTATTCGCACAAATATAGTATCTTATGCGAAACATCCGGAGACTGGAGCACGTAATAGAGCACCAGGTCGTTTTCAGTGATATTGGTCTTCTTGTCGTCTTCCATATTGCATTCGAGATTATCCGTTCCGGAAATATAGAGTATTTTCAGATTATCCCCATTTCGTGATTTATCTTCTGCCTTTCTGATGCTCGGGGTAATGCCAAAGTGTTGCTTGAAATTCCTTGAGAATACTGTCAGGACATTATAAGTCCTGCCAAGAAGATGTCGCAGATAGCTGACCACGGCTGTATCGTCATCCACGACAAGGATGGTTTTTCCCTGTCTTTCAGCTTGAAGTTCAGGAATCTCGTCGGGAACCAAATCCTCAAAAGAAGGCACTGCCGTTTCTGGATTGGAATGCTCATTTGCCGAGTAAACGTCTTCAGCAGGGAGTAAAGCCGTAAACTTGACACCACCATCAGTATTGTTCTCTGCCTTGATCCATCCGTGATGGAGCGCAATAACGTCCTTCATTGACACCTCCAGCTTAAGCGCATCATTCTCAAGCCTGTTGAAATCCATAAGTTGGTTGACCAGACGCAACATCATTCCCACGTTCCAACGTACAATAAGCAATTCTTCCCGGTATCGGGAAGGTAGATTGCCGTCCTTGGACATACGTGAAACAGGGCCTGAAATCATCGTAAGCGGAGTCCGGAAATCATGGGATATGTTGGCGAAAACACTCATATTCATCCTGTTGATACGTTGTTCCTGCTCCCGTTCCAAATCTATTCTTCTCGCCTGTTCTGCCGCACGCACTTCACGGATCCGGAATCGGGCCTTGAGCTGATATCGTCCAGCAGGGACATTGCTTCCTAAAAGCGCAGATTCCTGTAATTGATAATTTCAATTTCGCCGGCATTATTTTCAAAATCTCCGACATAAACAACAGCTTTCCTACGAATAGGTGTATTTATCCAGCCTGAAATTTTCTTCAATGTGTTCTCGAATTCCTTATTGTATGTCATTGATGACTTTACTTCAAGAGCAGTTATCTCGCCCTCTTCCTTCATCAGGATATCCACCTCATTCCCGTTGGAATCCCTATAGAAGAAGATACCCCCTTCCTTACCGGCATTCATCCTGTGCTTAACTGCCTCCATAACCACAAGATTCTCGAAAATATTACCTCTCATCTTGTCTCTGGCCAACTGATTCGGGCTTTCTATATCAAGCAGGTAACAGGCGAGTCCTGGATCGCAGAAATATAACTTTGGTCTCTTTACCAGCCTCTTGGAAATATTCTCATAGTATGGTGGCAGCAGGTAAACCACGTATGATGCAGTGAGGATGGATAGCCACGATGCTATAGTCTTGCTGTCCACTCCGACCTCATTGGCTACCTCAGAGGCATTGAATACAGAACCGACTCGTGCGGCACACAACTTCATAAATTTCAGGAAGTGCATTATATCCTTGATTCTCAGGAGGTCTCTTACATCTTTCTCAAGATACGTCTTGACATATGACGGATAGAACAATTTCGAGATATTCTTCTTCGCACAAATAGCAGGGAAGAGGCCGTCAAAAAGAAATGCATCAAGGGGTTTCTCACAGGACTGCTCAGGGATTTCATTTATGGACATTGGCATCAATTCAAATACCCCTGCTCTACCTGCGAGGGATTCGGAGAGACCGCTCATCAGTTCAAAGTTGGAACTGCCAGAGAGCAGAAACCTTCGTCCAGGATTGTCGTCAACGATGCCTTGTATGTATTCGAACAGTTCCGGCGCCTTCTGCACTTCGTCAATGAACATCATTTCACTGGTTTGATTGAGAAATGCGACAGGGTCATTCAGTGCAAACTCCCTGACATTCACATCCTTGAGTGAATATTTTACCGCCTGCGGGAACATCTCCTTCAGTATTGTGCTCTTTCCGGACTGTCTTGGACCGGTAATACAGAGTACAGAAAAGTATTGCGAGGCCTCTTTTAGCAACCCCTGCATATTTCTCGCTATGTAGTTTTCACTCATACTTTATGCATTTTTGGAATTACACTCCAAAATTACATAAATTTTGCAAATAAACATATACATAGATAGATTTTCCGGCCAAGTTGAAGGTAATGAGTCAAAAATCACTATATTTTTCCTGCCGGGAATCCGGCATACATAAAACGAAAGTGTTTCGCATTGTCATTGTATGAAATCTGGTAAATTTCTGAGATGGATGATGGGAGAAATGTTACGCTCGGCATTGGATTATACATCTTCTTCGTGTCCGTATTATGATTCATCACTCATAAACGAAACAGTATATCCATGCCCAAAAAAGGTACCTTGTGCGGCTGGCGGAGCAAGCTACGATATCGGCTACGGCGGACTCGACCACGTGCTCGCTTCAGGTGAGAATGTGAACATCCTCGTTCTCGACACCGAGGTTTACTCCAATACCGGTGGCCAGTCATCCAAGTCAACTCCTGCCGGCGCCATCGCCAAATTTGCTGCGAGCGGCAAGAAGATCCGCAAGAAGGACGGTTACTGGCATCTCTACAGGTATAATCCTGCTCTTGAGGGAACCGACAAGAATCCGTTCTCTCTCGACAGCAAGGAGCCTGACTGGACCAAGTTCCAGGACTTCCTGAAGGGAGAGGTTCGTTTCGCCTCACTGTACAAACTCTATCCTGACCGCGCAGCCGAGCTGCTCGAGAAGACCGAGGAGTTTGCCAAGATAAGGCTGAATTCTTATAAGAAGCTTGCAGGCAAATAGTTCTGCTTGAAAACCGATTTGAGGGGCGGCGCAATGCGTCTGCCCCTCATTTTTTTTGTGTAAAAATGGAACATTAATTTATCCGTTTTAATATTTGGCGTTTGTTCATTATGGTTTATATTTGCGCCCTGATAAATTAAAACACTATTTATGAAACTTAACAAATTCTGCCTCCTTGCCGCGGCGTCCCTTATTCTCGTGTCGTGCAAGGATGATGACAAACCGGAGTATATCACTCTCGGAGATTACGAAACAACGGACCTGCTGTTTGAAAGTGTCGGTGACGAAAAAGAAGTATGTTTCACCGCAAGTTTTGGATGGACCGCAGTGAAAGACAATGATTCTGAAGGGAATGTCCCTGAATGGTTCGATGTCTTTCCTCCGCAGGGTGAGCCGGGTTCCTGCGCCGTGACCGTTATGGTACTTCCAAATGAGGGGATGGAGACACGTCAGGGCTCGTTCAGGCTTGTATGCTCAGGACAGGAGGTGCCTGTGACCGTGACCCAGACCGGCATTGCCGAGGATGCCTATGTATATTTTGACGATGAAAATTTCAAGTCGTACATTCTGTCCCAATATGATACGGACGGAGACGGCAAACTTGCAAAGGAAGAGGCCGCCAAGATAGTCCGTCTGGAATTCAGTGACACTGAGATAAAATCAATCAAGGGAGTGGAGTCGATGAAGTCGCTTGAATATCTTGACTGCTCATACAATAAAATCGAGGGAAATCTCAACCTGAGCGGGCTGGAGAACCTCAAGGTTGCCAATACGCATCACAATGTTTATTCTTCGCTTGACGTGAGCGGGTGCACTTCGCTTGAAACCCTGATTGCAAACGACAATTACACATACGACGAAAACGGATATATGGTCTTCCCGATGCAGGGCATAGACCTTTCAGGATGCGCATCCCTGAAACAACTCGATCTTACGGACAATGACATCAAAAGCCTGGACTGCGGGGACTGTGTCGCACTTGAAGACCTCAATTGCCGTCATAATGACATCAGCAGTCTCAATATCGCGGGCTGTACAAAGCTGAAACGGCTCAGCGTCAGGACGAATGCTGGCCTGTCAGGAACCCTTGACCTCTCTCATTGCCCTGATCTTGAATATCTTGAGAGCTACGAGACCGGGTATCAGGAACTCAATACAACTGGATGTTCTGTCCTGAGATATGTCAGGGCAGACAACAGCAAATTCTCAAAAGTGGATTTCTCTTCCAATACTGCTTTGGAGGAGCTTGACCTGTACGGAAACAAACTGACCGCTCTTGACCTCAAGCCGAACAAGAAACTGACTGTCCTCGACGTGGCTCTAAACCAGATTGCCTCGCTTGACCTGACAGAGAACACTCTTCTGACAAATGTCAATGTATCTTACAACCAGATAGGCTCTCTCGATATGAGCAGATGCAGCGGGCTCCTGAAGTTCAATGCTTCGTCAAACAATCTGACTTCTGTTTCAGTGAAAGGATGCAGTTCACTCACAGACCTGTATCTTGACAACAATCAGATTTCCGTACTTGATCTTTCCACCAACGGCCTTCTTGGCGTCCTGAGCCTCAATTCCAATTCACTGAAGTCTCTCGACCTGTCCGGCTGTCCGCTTGTCAGGGTGGCAAACTGTGATTCCAACGGCCTTGAGTCGTTTAATTCTGCAGGGTGCAGGGAACTTACTATCCTGTCTCTTGAAAGCAACAGCCTGACTTCCCTGGACCTTTCGGAGAACCCGGCGATGCAGGAACTGTATGCTGCGAAGAACATACTTTCGGATGTGAAGGTCCGTGACCTCGGGTATCTGAATTATTGCGAGCTGTTTGACAATGAACTTGAGAGGATTGATCTCCGCGGCTGTGTGTCAGTCAGTGAGCTCTATCTTCACAACAACCGGCTGGCATATCTCAGCGTTCACGACTGCGCAGCAATGCGCCAGCTGGACTGCAGGAACAACCTTATCAAGTCCCTGGATTTGAGCAACAATCTGTCAATGAGTTTCCTGTTCGCCACGGAGAACCCGAATATGACGTCGCTGTATATAAATGAGGACAATGACTACAATACGATTTCTGTTGATGAAGGCGTCAAGATATATTACAAAAAGCCTGGTTCATACGACGATGTGGAATCCGGCTGGGGAGATGATGACATTGACCCTTGGAAATAGTCGCAGTCCAGTACTTTATATTGAAATTTTAATATGAAACCGAAAATGAAAATATCTATATATAAAATGGCTGTTGCCGCAGTTGCGGCTGCTGTTCTTGGTGCTTGTGACAAGGCTGTCACAGTTCCGGACAATGTCCGTACACTGACTGTGGTATGTCCGGTGACAAAGACGACTGTCGATTATGAAGGCTCGGATGTGTAGCATCTTGTGTGGAACGAGAAAGACACTGTGGCTTATGTCACATCCTGTGCCGGGGACGTAGTCAAATTCGCCGAGGTGAAATCAAATACTTTCCAGGCTGTGCTGCCTTCGTCTGCTTCCTCTTCGGACCGTTTGTTCGTGGTTTATCCTTGTGGGAAAAACGAGGGAAAGACTCTCGAGGAACTTTCTGCCTCGATTCTTCCGGAAGTTACACAGAAAGTAATAGAACCGTTTGAGGGAAGGACTTATCCGATGCTTGCGTCTGTGCCTGTGCCTCCGGCAGGAACTAACACCGTGTCAATGACTTATGATCTTCCTGCTGCTGTGCTCCGCTTCCGTGTCAGCGCGGAGGGACGTCCGGCAGTAATTCCGGTAAGGTCGCTTGAACTGTCGGCGAATGAGCCTCTCGGGGGTGTTTTCACAGCATCGGCGGCAAGTGAGGACGGTTTTCAGTTTGCAGCAGGAGAAACTTCGAAAATTGTCAGGCTTGAAGGCCCGGACGATTCTTTGGCAACGGGTACGAAAGGCCTGTACGTCTATGCCGTGGTTCCGCGCGCAAATTATACATCATTCACAGTCAAGGTGGTTACCGATTCTCTGTCATATACATTCGCGGACGGCAAAATGGACCTGACCCGCAGCGACAGGAGTCTGTACAGAATCGAGCTCGATCTTTCCAAAGTCCAGGGCGAAGCTCTTGATCCTAATGCCGGAACAGTGTTCAAGCCAGTCAGCTCAATGGAAGAGCTGAACCAGAATTCACGCTATCTTATCGTGGCTGACTCGGATGAGACATCCTATTATCTTGCCGCTCCTGACAATCTTTACAGTGTGTCCTCAAAGCCTTACGGTGTGACCCAGGCTTTAAAATGCAGGATAGTTGAGCATTCGGAAGGTAACATTGACAGGACAGAGGAAATGATGAAGTTCATTGTGGCTCTTGAGCCCGGAACTGTTGAGGACAACACATTCGCAATAAGATTTGTAGGTGCGGGAGAGAATAAATGCGATTACGCCTGCGCTCCAGGAGCTGCGACCTATCCGGTGAACAATGGATTCTTTATGAACCCGTCTGCATTGACAGACAGTGAGCTGCAGGGCTACTGGGCATTCTCGATGAATGATGGAAACGTTGTCGTGCGCAGCCGCAAGACTGCTACGCAGAGATTCCGCTTTGTGGTGGATTACAATGAGTTCCGCCCTTGCCGCGATGATGCGGAGGACTATGACTATACCGTCAGGGAACTTAAATTTCTCAGGCTCCAATAATTATTCATATCATTGATGTCGGACGCCATCCGGGGGCTATGCTTCCGGGTGGTGTTCCATTATGTCCTTCTGCCATTTGGAACTGTCGATGTGGGTGTAAATCTCGGTGGTGAGAATGTTCTCGTGGCCGAGCATCTCCTGGACCACGCGCAGGTCGGCTCCGCCTTCGATAAGATGGGTCGCGAATGAGTGGCGGAAAGTGTGTGGAGAAATCTCTTTGGTGATTCCGGCCTCGGCAGTCTGTTTCTTGACTATGTTGAAAATGGAGACACGACTGAGACGCCTGCCCGACTTGTTCAGAAACAGCACATCCCCGCTGGCCCTGTCCGCCGGCTCTCTTCTTACTGACAGATATTCAGTTATGGCTTCCTTCGCCGGTTCCCCGAGAGGCACAAGCCTTTCTTTGTCGCCTTTCCCGATGACCCGGATAAACCCTTCTTCGAGGTAGATGCAGGATATCCTCAGCCCGGACGTTTCAGTCACCCTCAGCCCGCAGCTGTAAAGCACCTCTAATATCGCCCTGTCCCTGATACCGGATTCGGTCGAGGTGTCAACGGAGTTGATTATCTTTTCCACCTCCCCGACGGACAGTACTGATGGCAGGTGGCGTCCCGGTTTTGGGGAATCGATGCCGTCGGACGGGTTCTCCTTGATTTCCCCTTCCAAAAGTAGCCATCCGAAGAATGACCTTAGCGAACTCAGGACCCTTGCCTGGCTGCGTTTCGACACTCCCCGCCCTGGCATGGACACTACATATCCGGATATGTCCTCTTTGAGGATGAGCCTTGGATCTATGTCGGAAACTCCGGATTTGCCGGAAAGGAAGGAAAAGAACTCCCTGATGTCGGAGCAATATGCATTATATGTGTTCAAGGACATACCCCTTTCAATCTTGAGGTATGTCCTGTATCCTTTGATGAACTGTTCTGAAGTCTTGAATATCACAGAGTTCCGTATTTGTGGCAGTATTCGAGCTGCTGCCCGAGGAAATCATCTCCGTAGCGGAGCTCATAGTCCACAATCTTTCCGTTCTTCTCGACAGGGACTATATCCGGATTGATGAATCCTCCGTATGGCTTGAGGCCGAGAGCATCATATCTCTCTTTAACTTCTTTGTGAAGATCCGGGTCAATATTGACAGCGTAATTCAGAACCAGCGCCTTGCCCGCCTCGTAGTCGCCTTCGGACTTGATTCTCTGAATCTCTGCGAGCAGTTTTCCGAACAGCCCTCTGAGCGCTTCGTAATCATTGACCGTGAAATAGGTTTTGCCGTCACGCACTTTCTTCTCTATGACGTTGTTCTCCAGACCTTTCTCATAGCACCAGACGGCAATCAGCTGGCGGTTCTGCATATGCGCCTCGGTCACTTTCCTTCCGAGTTCAATGCGGTTAAGCTGAACCATCAGACCATTGCGTATGTAGCTGGAATACTGGGCTTTATAAGCTTCTTTGCTAGACAGGATGCCGAGTTCTACAAGCTTCGGGTCGGCTATATAATAAAGTCCGAAAAGGTCGGCTCTCGCTTCTTCGAGAGTTGACGCATATTCTCCCATCGCGGTGGCTGACACTCCCGGCAGCAGCTGTCCCGATCCGTGTCCGAGACATTCGTGAAGGTCGGTGTGAATCTCATCGTCATAAGCTCCGTATTTCTTCTGCATTTCCTTTTCCTCTTCAGAATATGCGAATTCCTCCAGTGCAGAAGCAGGAGCTTCATTGGCCGCAGCATCGTAAGCGCTTGTTATATTGGCGATTGTGACTGACTTTGACCCGTATTCCTTGCGGATCCAGTCAGCGTTCGGAAGATTGATTCCGATAGGTGTTGCAGGGTAGCATCCTCCACCCAGGCAGGCGGCGTTGATGACCTTGGCGGACACTCCTTTGACACTCTTCTTCTTGAACCTGCTGTCAATCGGGGCGTTGTCCTCGAACCACTGTGCATTTGCGCTGAGCTTTTCAGTACGTTCTGATGCCGCGAAATCCTTGATGTTCACGAGCGCTTCCCAGTAAGCCTTGCGGCCGAGCGGGTCATTGTAGTCTTCGATGAAGCCGTTGGTGAAATCCACTGTGCCGAGGGTGTCCATCACCCAGGTGATATTGTACTTGTCCCAAAGCTTGAGATCTCCTGAGCGGTAATATTCAATGAGTTCCGAGATTTCTTTCTCCTGGGTGGCGTTCTCTGCCACAGCCTTGGCTTTCTCCAGTTCTTCACATATCTTCTCCAGGGCAGCGCTGTATATGCTTCCGACTTTCCAAGGAAGTTCCACAATGTTTCCGTCTCCGTCTTTCACCACTTTGGTGTTCAGTCCGTATGAGACCGGCTCTTTATCCTCCGGATCAATGATGCCGGCGTAATACTTCTCCACCTCGTCCCTGGTCACCCCTTCATAGAAATTGACTGATGACAGGGCTACAATGTCCCCCTCTGAAGCCGACGACCTCCTTTCTGCGCATATCTCCGGCTCGTAGATGACAGGCAGGATGGCATCCGCCTGGTCGGCGCAGCCTGATTCCTCCATCAATGTCCTGAAATACTCCCTGCTGCATCCGGGGAGGAATTTGTTCTCGGCATAATGATGATGGATGCCGTTGCTGAAGAACACTCTTTTTGCATATACTGTAAAGTCCTGGAAATCTTTGCAATTCCTGTCTCCTTCGTAGTTCTCGAGAATGTTCTGGAGGACTTTTCTCACAGGGAGGTTGTATTTGCAGTTCTGGTCCCAGTAAATGTCCCATCCGTAGCCAGCGGCTTCGCTGAGATGGTAAATATATTCTTTCTGACTGAGTGTCAGTTCGTCCCATCCCGGGATGCGGTATCTCATAATCTTGATGTCCGCAAACTGGTCAACCAGGTATTTGAAGTCTTTCCCGCCGTCTCCGGCCTTGCTGCCGCACTGCCCGCAGGATGTGGCCGCGGCGGCTGTAACCAATGTCAAAAGCATTTTCGTTAATCTGTTCATAATATTGTCTGAAGAATATTGAGTGTTTCACTATCTGCAAATTTAATAAAAGATAGCTATATTTGCAGGATATGACAGGAGTTTTGAAATATATAAAGACAGCAGCGCAGTGCGTTTTGACCGCCGCGCTTGTATCGGCCTGCGCCGGTGATGTCTTCAATGATTTTTACGGGACCTCGTCTGGAAGATTCTACGGTTCTTCGGAAGGAACCGGAATGCCTGTTCGTGAGGTCACTGTGTCAAGCAGGAATGTCCTGCTTCTGTATTCCGCAGGTTTCAACAATCTCAGTTCCGCCTTGGAAGATGATGTGAATGATCTCAAGAGCGGATATATACCAAGGCCCGGAAGCCATTCCATCCTGCTCGTGTTCTCAAGGAGAGTGTCGGGCAACAGCTATTCCAATCCGTCTCCGGCCCATCTTGTCAGGCTGTATTCCGGGACGGACGGGACCGTGATTTCCGACACCCTGCGTACCTGGCCGGCAGGTACGGTAGCCGCATCCGCAACTACAATGAGAGAAGTCCTCACATATATCAACAGCATTTATCCGAAAGCCAGGATAGGAATGATTTTCTCCTCCCACGCGTCTGGATGGCTGCCCAAAGGGTTCTACTCGACCGGAGTCGTGCCGTCATATTCAATTGCCAGACGTGCCGCTGCCGCTCCTGAAATGCCTGTTCCTTACATTGAGCCGGAATATGCTCCCGGGGAGCCGATGGTCAAGAGCATAGGAATGGACAATGCCTCCAATTCATCCGCTTACGAGATGGAGATAGAAGATCTCGCTTCCGCGATACCTGAAAAACTGGATTACATAATTATGGACGCCTGCCTGATGGGCGGCATCGAGACCGCCTACGCATTGAAGGACAAGTGCGGGAAACTGGTGTTCTCACAGGCTGAAGTGATGGCTGACGGACTGTGCGACTATACTTCTCTCGGAAAGCGTCTTCTTGAGGGCCCCCAGCCGGATCTTCAGGGACTTTGCGAGGACTCGTACAATCATTATTCAGCTCCCGGTTTCAGCGAGCCGTATCTGACACTGTCAATGGTGGACTGCTCCGCCCTTGACGGACTTGCCGGGGTCTGCCGCGGGATTTTCAATGACAACAGAACTTTGCTGTCATCTGTGAATCCGTCTGATGTGCAGGGATATTTCCGTTTCAACAAGCACTGGTTCTACGATATGGAGGACATTCTCGTCAAGGCAGGAGTTCCTTCCGGCCAGCTTGCAGATTTCCGTGCAGCTCTCGATGACTGCATTATGTACAAGGCATCCACACCGACATTCATTTCTATAGAGATAAAGACTTTCTGCGGACTCAGTATGTATCTTCCGGCCAATGGCAGCCAGGCCATTGACAATTTTTACAAGACCCTGTCCTGGAACAAGGCGACCTCGCTGGTGCCGTGAAAGCCGGATTGCCGGAGTTACCTGACGGTGATTCCTTCGGAACGCATAGCCTCAAGAGCCTCCCTGTGGCCTTTCTCATCAACGTATGCGAGGCAGTCGCCAAGAAGCACTACATTGAAACCGGCTTTCATCAGGTCTTCGCAAGTGTTTCTTACACAATACTCTGTGGCTATTCCGCAGACATAGACATCTTTAGGCTCAAGCATACCTGTCACTTCTGCCAAAGACTGTCCTGCTGAATTTCTTCCGTCAAATCCGGAGTACTGCTCCACAGTTTTGTCGCATCCCTTGTCGAATACCAGATCCTCATCTACATAAGGCTGGAGCTTTTCGTCAATCTCTCCGCCCCGTGTTCCGGCGACGCAATGTGAAGGCCATATTCCGCCGTGTTCCTTGAACGACGAATGGTCGGCCGGATGATGGTCCCTGATGAAGAAAACAGGCAGGTCGTCCTTTCTTGTTTTCTTTATGAACTCCAATGTATTGTCAACGGCTTTGTCCGCATTGGCGCAGGCCAGGCTGCCGTCAATGAAGTCGTGGAGCATGTCCACGACGATTAAGATGGAATCGTTTATCATATCTTGAATTTTCCTATTTCCTCGACCAGTTTGGACAGAATCCCGTTCTTCAGGTTGTAGAGGTCGTCAGAGATGTCCACCTTGTAATAATGAGGGTTTATGAGCCTTCTCTCCGACGGACTGAAATGGTGCAGCGTGTCTTTGTGGAACGCTTTTTTCTCCATCAGTGTCCTTACCGGAGCGATGCGTTCACCGTCTTTGATGACGGTCTCCTGAAGCGCCCTCCAGGTGTATGTCCCGGCTTCGAATGTCTTGTATTTGTACCTGTCGTATTCGTCCGTCACGGTGAATGTCCTTCCTGCCTCGATGTCTCCGGACAGCTTGTCCCCGCGCAGGCAGGTTACGTCCGCCTTGTAAATCTCGCATCCATCCTCGTCTTTCTTGGTAATCCGGTAAGTAATCTGGAATCCGGGATTGATGAGCTTTATCCTGTCCTCTGATTTTTTCAGGACCGGTTCCCCGTCGATCTGCACGAGCTTGTAAACATTGCCGAAACAAGGGGCGGCCTTGCTTGTTGCGATGGCGTCGCCCACTCCGTAAGAGTCTATTTTCGCCCCCTGGCGCTCAAGGTCTGTGATAAGGTATTCGTCCAGAGAGTTTGTCGCGAAAATCTTGCAGCCTGTAAGTCCGTGTGCGTCAAGAATTTTCCTGACCTCCACCGAAAGGTAGGCGAGGTCTCCGCTGTCGAGCCGGATGCCGTATCCGTAAGGATAGGAATTGTCAATCCCGTTCTCTTTGAAAGCTCTTATCGCATTGAGTACGCCGCACTTGAGCGTGTCGTATGTGTCAATGAGGAGAATCAGGTTCTCTCCGCGGTGAGTGCGAATATAGTCGCAGAAAGCCTTGTGCTCTCCTTCCACTGTGCTGCCGTATGAGGTTACATAGCTGTGGGCCATAGTGCCTGTGGACGGAACTCCGTTCATAACTCCGGTGAGGATGTTGGACGTGCTGGCGCAGCCTGCGATGATGGCGGCTTTCGCTCCGTATGTGGCTGCCCAGGGTCCGTGTGCCCTTCTGGAGCCGAATTCGCTTACCGGTCTGTCAGTGGCCCTGCATACCCTGGATGCTTTCGTGGCCACGGCCATCTGGTGGTTCATAATGCAGAGCATCGGAGTCTCGAGCACCTGAGCCTGTACGAGCGGGGCTTCCACTATGATTATGGGCTGGTTCGGGAAAGCTATTTCCCCTTCTTTCATCGCATATACATTTCCGGTGAATTTCATTCCGGCGAGATAGTGCCTGAATTCCGCATATTCATCGCCCGGAAGGAATTTCTCGAAGAAGCTCTCCGGCATCGAACCAAGATTGCCAATCATCTCAATCACCTCATCCGTGCCGCTGACCACCGCCCAGTTGTTGTTTTCCGGGGCTTTGCGGTAAAACAGGTTGAACACAGCGGGTTTCTCCGCATTTCCACATTCCATAAAAGACTTTCCCATAGTGTATTGGTACTTGTCTGAACAGTAGGCGAACTCTTTGAATTCCATATTGTGAGAAAATATTGTCATTATCGGCTGGCAAACTTACTCAAATTATCCGAATATCGGAAGCAAAATGTGAATATCGTATAAAATTGCTATATTAGCAAAATGTAATTTTAAGAAGACACAGATGCTGGAGACACTGAAACAATTATTCAAATCATATACGGGGCAGGAGGCGAGGACGTCGGTTGAACTCAACTCCTCGGGCAGCAACAGGCGGTATTTCAGGCTTACTGGAGGGGACGGCACTTCGCTTATCGGTGTTATCGGCCTGAACCTGAAAGAGAACCAGGCGTTCTGCGGACTTGCAAGACATTTTCTTGAAAAGGGCATAAAAGTTCCTAAAGTCCTGGCAGTGAGCGCGGACGGGATGTCATACATCCAGGAGGACCTGGGGGATGACATTCTTTACAATATGGTCTCCCACGGCCGGGAAAACGGGGAATATTCTTCGTATGAGCGGGCAATGCTCCGCCACACAATCGAGATGCTGCCGAAACTCCAGTTCAAGGGGGCGGAGGGCCTGGATTACAGCATCTGCTTTCCGGAGCCGGAGTTCAATGCCCGGATGGTGATGTTCGACCTGAATTATTTCAAATATTGTTTTCTGAAGGCAACCGGACTGGAATTCGACGAGGTCAGGCTCCAGGACGATTTCGAGGCGTTGAGGGATGACCTGCTCTGTGAGAATTCCAATACGTTTATGTACAGGGATTTCCAGGCGAGGAACGTTATGTTCAAGGACGGTGAGCCTTATTTCATTGACTTCCAGGGAGGCCGCCGCGGACCGATATATTATGACGTGGCATCGTTCATCTGGCAGGCCCGGTCCCGTTATCCTGAAGACCTGAAGAACGAGCTTGTGGAGACTTATCTCCGTGCGCTGCGCAGTTATATGCCGGATGTCGATGAAGCCGGATTCAGGGAACGGCTGCGGCTGTTCATCCTTTTCCGAACTCTCCAGGTGCTTGGAGCGTACGGCTTCAGGGGATATTT
Organism: Candidatus Cryptobacteroides sp.; assembly: GCA_051870055.1. Taxonomy (GTDB): domain Bacteria; phylum Bacteroidota; class Bacteroidia; order Bacteroidales; family UBA932; genus Cryptobacteroides. The sequence goes on along the minus strand of JBJEBM010000071.1, from coordinate 137,075 downwards.
CGAGAAAAAGCCTCATTTCATCGCCAGTGTGCCTTATGCGATTGACAATCTGCGCAGGATGATGCGCACTCCGTTCGAGCGTTATCCTTATCTTTCCGGGATACTTGCCGACCTGAGCGAGATGCAGCAGTTCTATGTCAATGCCGAGGACCGCAGACTTCACGTGAAGATTTACAGCTTCGCTTACAAGAAGGGCATTCCGGCGGACTCTTCCGGCAATGGGGGAGGCTATGTTTTTGACTGCAGGTCTGTCAACAATCCGGGAAAATATGAGTACTACCGTCAGTTCACGGGAATGGACCCGGAGGTCATCAAGTTCCTGGAAGATGACGGGGAGATTGTGTCCTTCCTTGATAATGTTTACGCCCTGGTTGATTCTCACGTCAAGCGCTTTATCGAGCGGAAGTTCACCAATCTCCAGGTATGTTTCGGCTGCACCGGCGGCCAGCACCGCTCTGTATATTGCGCCGAGCATCTTGCCGCCCATCTTGTCAGCCGTTTCGACATCAGGGTGACAGTCGTCCACAGGGAGCAGAACATTGAAAAGTCGTTTTAGAGATGAAAGCGATGATTTTCGCGGCAGGGCTTGGAACAAGGCTCAAGCCGCTGACTGACAGCCTGCCGAAAGCCCTTGCCCCGCTTGCCGGCTGGACACTGCTTTACAATGTGATAATGCGTCTGAAATCCGCTGGGGTGGACAGCTTCATTGTCAATGTTCATCATTTTCCGGATGTCATTATTTCATATATATCTGATACTCCGGAACTTGCGTCTCTGGATATACGGATTTCGGATGAAAGGGACAGTCTGCTTGAGACTGGCGGGGGAGTGCGTTTCGCTTCCGGTCTGCTTGGTGGAGACAGTCCGTTCCTTGTCCATAATGTGGATATCGTGTCAGATCTGGATATAAAGTGGTTCGAGTCACAGTGTCCTTCCGGGGCTTTGGCCTCGCTTCTTGTCAGCAGACGGGACACAAAGAGGTATCTGCTTTTCAATGAAGAAGATATGAGGCTGGTCGGCTGGACCAACATATCCACGGGCGAGGTCAGGACTCCTTTCAGGGGCCTAGATGTCGGCCATTGCGTCAAACTCGCTTTCGGGGGAGTTCATCTGGTTTCTCCGGAGATATTCGATGTGTTTGATGCTGTCGATGCCGAACCGTGGAAATATCCTCTGTATGATGTTTGCGGAAATGTGATTTCCGGCTCGCAGAATGCATTGGGAGAACGTTTTCCGATAATGGACTTCTATCTCCGGACCGCCTCGGACCGGCCGATATACGGTGTGCAGGCGGACGGTGTTACTTTGATTGATGCCGGAAAACCTGACTCTCTGGCAGCGGCGGAGAAGTTTGTTGAGAAATTAATATACGGAATATGAAAGCGATAGTTATCGGCGCCACTTCCGGCATAGGCCGTCAAACGGCTGAACTGATGGTCAAGGAAGGATGGACTGTGGGAATCACGGGCCGCAGGGCTGAACTCCTTGATTCATTCAGGAATGAGCATCCGGATGCGGACATATATGTTTCGTCATTTGATATATGCGCGGATGATTCTCCTGGGCGCCTGCTTGAACTTATCGGCAGGACCGGAGGTGCGGACCTCATCTTCATTGTCTCCGGCACTGGCAAGCAGAACCGTGACCTTGACCCGGATATTGAGCTCAATACCGTAAAAGTCAATGTTCTCGGCTTCATCAGAATGGCTGACACGGCATTCTCATATTTTCGCTCCAGAACCGAGGCCGACCCTGCGTTCAGGGGGCATCTGGCCATAGTGTCGTCAGTCGCCGGCACCAGGGGAATGGGCACAGCGCCGGCTTATTCATCCACCAAGAAGATGCAGAGCACATATCTGGATGCCCTTGCCCAGCTTGCGAGAATGAAGGGTATTCCAATGGACTTCACCGACATACGGCCGGGATTCGTCCGGACAGACATCCTTTCCAAGGACAAGAAATACCCTATGCTTATGACGGTTGAATATGCTTCGGAACTGATATTCAGGGCCTTGAAACGCCATCGCAGACGTGCTGTCATTGACTGGCGTTTCGCAGTCCTGGCTTTTTTATGGAGTCTCGTACCTCAATGTCTCTGGGAAAGGATGACCGGGGTGAAATCGTAAACACTCACTCAGCGCCTCCTCCAAGAGCATAGTACAGATTAATGATTCCCTGGATGCCGGAGTAAATGTCCTCCGCTTCCCCGAGCCTGGCACTCAGCAGGGTCTGGTTGGCGGCCAGCACTTCCAGATAGTTTGTCGAAGAATGCTTCATTTTCAGTCCTGTGCTTCTGACTGCCATTTCCAGAGCCAGTATTTTTTCCTTGTCAAGTTCGATTTTGGCCGATGCTGTCTGGCATTGGGAGACAGCATTGTTCACTTCGGCTCCGGCCTGCAGAATTGTCTGCCTCCAGTTTACCAAAGCCTCCTCAAACTGAGCCTCGGCAATCTCCAAAGCGGCCTTCCTGCTCCCTCTTTCAAACAGGCTCTGGACAATGCTCCCCAGGGCGTTGAAAATCCATTGGGAAGGATTCGATATTGAACTGCCGGACTTGTCCGTCCATCCGAAAGTGCCGTTCAGGGTGATTTTAGGGTACAGTTCTGAACGTGCATAGTTCACACCGTAGAAACATTCAGCCATAGCCGCTTCAGCCTTGGCGATGTCAGGACGGCGGTCAAGAATCTCAATCGGCAGGCCGGTGGCCAATATATCAGGGAATGTCTGCTCTTCCAGCCTGCCTCTTGAGATTTGCCGGGGCGTTATTCCGATGAGGACGGAAAACGAATTCTCCAGTGACAATATCTGCCTCTCCAGTTCCAGCAGGGATGCTCTTGCATCAAGAAGACTCGCTCTGGTCTGGGAAACAGCCGCCTCATCGGTTCCTCCTGCGGCTTTCAATGCTTCCATCACTATCAGGTTCTCCTCCCAGTTCTTTATGGTGGCGGCTGTTATTTCTTTCTGCCTGTCAAGCATCAGCAATGAATAGTATGTGTCGGCTATAGTTGCAATAAGCTGGCTCTGGACAGAGTTCCTGGCCGCTTCAGCCTTCCATAGTGACGCCGCTGCCTTCCTTTTCCTGTTTGTGTTTCTGCCTGCCGCATCGATTTCAAGTTCTGCTGATGCGGTGGCTGAATACGACCATACTGATTCTGTGTTTCCGTCTGCTGCGCCGTCAACCCCGGTGGAAGCGGATATGCCTGCAGACGGCAGAAATGACAGTCGAGCCGCTTTCAATGTCGCTTTGGCTTCATCTACTTTCAGCCTGGCTGTGACAAGATCCGCATTGAGTGCCAGTGCTGTGTCAATCCAGTTCTGCAGTTCAGTATCGGTAAACAATTCTTTCCAAGATACTGCGGCGGCAAGAGAACCCCCGTCCGTTGACTGCCGGAAAAGAGAAGAATCGCTGGCAGGGGTGCATTCCGGCCGGGAGTATCTCTTGTATACACCGCAGCCTGCAATAGAAAATGAGAAAAGGACCAAAATGATGGTTTTATGAATTATATGTTTCATTGTCAATTTGTTAAAGTTGAATCTGTCATTGTTTTCGGCTGTTCCCAGGCATCACTTTCTCCTCGATTGCCTGGAATATGATGAACATAACAGGCACAATGAACAGAAGGGCGACAGTTCCTATCAGCATTCCTCCCACGGCTCCAGCGCCCAGAGATATGTTTCCATTTGCGCCTGCTCCAGTGGAGAACACGAGAGGCAGAAGTCCGATTATCATTGTCAAAGCAGTCATCAGAATCGGCCTGAGCCTGACTCCGGCGGCTGATAGAGCGGCTTCCGCTATACCCATTCCTCTGCGCCTTCTTTCTGAAGCGTATTCAGTGAGCAGGATAGCTGTCTTGGCAAGAAGCCCTATCAGCATTATCAGTCCGGTCTGCATATAGACATTGTTCTCCACTCCGAACAGTCTGGCGAACAGGAAACTTCCTGCAAGTCCGAACGGTACTGACAACATAACTGCCATCGGGATGAACAGGCTCTCGTACAGCGAGCATAAAATGATGTAGATGAATACGATAATTATGATGAAGATAATTACCGTGGATGACATCGAGCCTGATTCCTCTCGCGAGATTCCCCCGAACTCATACCCGTATCCGGAAGGGAGGGTCTGTCCCGCCACTTCCTTCACAGCCGCTATGGCTTCTCCGGAACTGTAACCGTCCGCAACTGAAGCGTTCACGGAAATTGCGTCGAAAAGGTTGAACCGGCTGAGTATCTCCGGACCGTAAACCTTCGTGAGCGATATATATTGCGATACTGGTGCCATCTCGCCCGAGGAGTTTCTCACATATATGTTGTCCAGGGAGTTGAGGTCAATGCGATCTTCAGACCGGGCCTGTATCATAACCCTGTACATTTTGGAGAAACGGTTGATGTTCGATGCGTAGTTTCCTCCTATATAACAGGAAATGACGTCAAGCACATCAGCTGGCGATATGCCGGCTTTCTTGCACCGCGCCGCATCAACCTCCACCGAGTATTGCGGGAATTTCGTGTCGAAAGATGTAACGGCGCTCTGGATTTCAGGTCTTGCGTTCAGGGCTGAGATGAACTCCTTGGTGTGCGAGAACAATGTCTCTATATCGCCTCCTTTCTTGTCCTGGACGTATATCTCCAGACCGTTGCTGGCGCCGTAGCCCATAATCATAGGCGGAGAGAATGCGAATATGTTTGCGTTCTGTATATCCGAGGTCAGCATGAAAATCTGGCGGGTCACAGCATCTTTGCTGTTCTCTTTGCCTTTCCTCTCATCCCATGGTTTCAGCCTGACGATGAATGTACCTCCTGCGCTGCTCTGTCCGCCGCCCATAATGTTGAAACCGCCGGTTTTCGCATAAATCTGTATCTGCGGTATCCGGTCCAGGCGCTTCTCAACTTCTGAGAGAATCTGGTTGGTCTGGTCGAGACTGGATCCGGGAGCGGCTGTGACAGAGACAAATACGGTCCCTGTGTCTTCGTCTGGTATGAGGCCGGTCTTGGTTGTCCTGATAAGCGCGAACAGGCATATCAATGCAGCCACTACCGAAGCGACACACAGCCATTTCCTTTTGAATGTCCGCTGGACGCCTCTCTTGTATTTTTCAACAATCCGTCCGAATGCTGCGTCGAACGCATAATGGAATCTGGAAGAGAAACTCATCTTTCCTCCCTCTCCCTTTTCGTGGGGCGTCATTATCAAAGCACACAGGGCCGGGCTGAATGTCAGTGCGTTGAAAGTGGATATCGCCACGGCCGCAGCCATTGTGCTTCCGAACTGAGTGTAGAAAGTGCCGGTGACGCCTCCCATGAAACATACAGGAATGAACACTGCCATAAAGACGAGAGTGGTCGTTATGATGGCCGACGAAATGTCCCCTATGGCGTCAACGGTTGCTTTGTACGGGGAGGTGTATCCGCTGTCAAACTTGGCCTGCACCGCCTCCACCACTACGATGGAGTCGTCCACCACGGTGCCAATTACCAGAACCAATGCGAAGAGTGTCAGTAGGTTGATGCTGAATCCGGCTATCTGGAGAAATGCGAATGTTCCTACGAGGGAGACAATGATGGAGACAAGCGGGATGAATGTCGAACGAAAACTCTGGAGGAAGACATATACTACCAGGATAACGAGAAGAATTGCTTCGATAAGTGTTTTGATCACATTGGAAATAGATTCATCAAGGAAGTTTTTGGTGCTCATCATATCCTCGAGCACAATTCCTGCCGGAAGATCAGCTCTGATTTCTTCCGAAAGGGCATCAATCTCCCCGATTATCTCGTTCGCATTCGATCCCGCAGTCTGCATCACCATAAAGCTTACACCCGGATGGCCTGAAACCTCGCTGCTGAATCCGTAGGACGAAGAACCGAGTTCCACGTCAGCTATGTCTCCGAGGCGGAGCACATTGCCGTCAGGCAAAGCTTTGACTATCATATTTTCATAATCCACAGGCTCCTCGTAACGCCCGCGGTATTTCAAAGTGTATTGGAAAGTGCTTCCGGAATCTTCTCCGAGAGTGCCGGTAGGGGCCTCGATGTTCTGCTCTCCGAGAACTCCGACAATGTCGGCCGGAACAAGTCCGTACCGGGCCATGACCGAAGGCCTCAGCCATATCCTCATTGCATAGTCGCTTCCGAGCACCTGCACCTGGCCGACTCCTGAAATCCTCTGTATTCTCGGAACGATGTTGATTTTGGCGTAATTGCTGAGGAAGTTCTGGTCATAACGGTCCTCAGGGCTGTGCAGGCAGATAATCTTCAGCTGGCTGTCCTGCCTTTTCTGTGCCGTGACACCGATTTTGGTCACCTCTGCGGGAAGCGAGCCCTGCGCGCGGCTGACCTTGTTCTGCACATTCACGGAAGCCATATCAGGATCAGTGCCCTGCTTGAAATAGATGCTGATTGTGGCACTTCCTGTATTGGTGGCGGAGGATGTCATATACATCATATTTTCAACTCCGTTTATCGCCTCCTCAAGGGGGATTACCACACTTTTTTGGACGGTTTCTGCACTCGCTCCGGTGTATGTGGCCTGGACCATTACAGTAGGCGGAGCTATGTCAGGATACTGCTCCACAGGAAGGGAGGCGAGGCAGATAAGTCCAAGCAGCATAATCATTATGGACAGGCAGCCGGAGAGAATGGGGCGGTCTATGAAAAATTTCAGATTCATATTTCTGCCCTCCCTTCTGATGAGTCCGCCCGTTGTCCTTCGCGGACAAGGCCGGCACCGGATGAAACTATGCGGTCTCCTGCTTCAAGTCCATCTGTGACAATGTATTCCTGATCGGACGAGACGGGAAATACAGATATCTCGAATGCCTTGGTCACTCCGTCCACAATCTTGTAAATGAATATTTTGTCCTGTATCTCGAAAGTGGCTTCTTTGGGTATGACAATGCACTTGTCCATATTGTGCGGAATCCTTATTATGGCGCTGCCTCCGCTTTTTAGCCTGCCTTCAGGATTCGGGAAAGACGCCCTGATTGTGACACTTCCTGTCCGGCTGTCGATTATTCCGCTCACTGCGTCAATCTTTCCTGTATGTCCGTATCCGCTTCCGTCGCTCAGGGACAATTCCACTCCAATCCCTTCGAGTGTGTTTCCGGCGGTTATTGAGAGCATCTGTTTCTCGCTCATTGAAAAATAGATATGCATATATTCATTGTCCGAGACGGAGACCAGCGGACTTGTGGAGTTCGGTCCAACATAGGCTCCTGTACGGTAGTTTATCATACCTGAACGACCATTGACTGGGCTTTTGACAACTGTATAAGACAGCTCATTCTCAGCTTTGTCAAGTTGTGCCCTGGCCTGGGATAGTGCTGCACGGGCGGAATTGAGCGAGTTCCCGGCTTGGCGCAGTTCATATTCCGAGATGACTTTTTCTTCATACAGGGACTGCTTTGATTCGTATGAGAGCTCCTCTGTAGCCAATTGGGCCTCGGCGCTTTTCAGATTGGATTTCGCGATTTCAGCGGCTGACTTGTACGGGACCTGGTCGATGATGAACAGAGGCTGGCCTTTGCGGACCACGGCTCCCTCATCAATCAGTATTTCTGTTATCTTTCCCGATATTTGCGGATAAATATCCACGTCCTGCCTTCCTTTTACGGAGGCTGAATATTCTGAGAACAGCATCCGGTCTGTCGTGCTGACAACCATTGTCTTCAATGTCTGTTCCCTCATTTCGGGGCGGTTCCCCGTGCACGACACAATTGCCAGTGCGAATGAGATGATAATGTTCGTTTTTTTCATTTTTCCTTGATTTTGGATGCAAATATCGTCCGGATGATGCAGAGGCCGCTTTTTTCAAAACGTACATTTTTTTGTTGTAGATGATGAATGCCGGAACAGAATTCGGTTTTTATGCTGGACGGAAGCATTTTTTTGTTGTTTTGAAACGGATGTCCGGATAATAATCAGTCTGGCATTTAAAATGCTGATGTATGCCGTGTTCCAAGAAATGTAAAGATATGGGAATTGATACAGAAAATATCACGGGCAGGCATTTCGCCACGGATGATGGCGGTTTTGTCCTGTGGCAGGCCTGTGGAATGTTCTTTGGCCAGGCTGTGTTCCGTTCGGATTCGGAAAATCTTGTATGCCACATCCTTGTGCAGAAAGGCAGGATCTTCGCTGAATATGGAGGAAAAGTATTTTCCCTTGCCGCCGGGGATTATGTCAATTTCATAGATTCTCCGGAAGTGAGGTTCTTCAATCCTGATGAATGTTTCAGCGCCATGATTCTGTGCTCGTCGGATACGTTCATTATGAAACTCCTGAAAAACACGCCTCCTTTTGAGGCTTCATATATCACGAGGATAAAGCTGGAACCTGTGATTCATCTGGATGTGCGCCATATGATGCTTGTCGGGAAAAGAATGTGTGATGTGCTGCTGGTTATGGAAAATGAAGAGCACATTTTCAGGAACGAGATGCTGGGGTGCTCGTTGAGGATAATGCTGATGGATATAGGGAACATATTCTCGACGGAGTATGTGGCGACTGCAGCAGACAGGAAAATGCAGATTTTCCAGCGTTTCATAAGGCTGCTGCATACCGATGTCCATAAAAGGCACACGGTCGGATGGTATGCCACAAAACTGTGCATAACTCCCCAGTATCTGAACCGCATTGTCAAAATGCTGACCGGAAAGACTTCATACGACTGGATATGCACGGCTCTGGTCGGGGAAATAGCCCGGCGCCTGGATGACACTGACCATCCGGTGGGCGTGATCTCGGATGAATGCTATTTCCCTGACCAGGCCACTATGACAAATCTTTTCAAACGTCATATGGGAATGACTCCCGGACAGTACCGCAGGCGGCTTCTCAGTTCACCACAATCTCGTCGATGAACAGCCAGCCCCGTTTTACCGGATTGCGGTATGCTTTGTAGCGGACATATCTGGCAGATGTGGCGCAAACTGTGCTGAATTTCTTGAAAAGGAGATCCCCCGTGGTGTCCGGAACATCATTCCAACATTCATTCAGGAGGGTGAAATTCTCTCCGTCTTCTGAAACGTAAATCTCCACACGCTCAGGCATATAGACATCCGGGCCGGCTATCTGCATAAAGGTTCCGCCTATGTATCTGATTTCTTCTGTCTTGCCAAGGTCCACAATCAGGTCGATGTCGGAAATGAAGCCCAGCCAGCGCCTGTCGCTGTAAGTCCATCCGCCGGCCACTCCGTCAGTCAGAGTCCCGTCGCCCTGGGCTGTATATGCTGAGCTGTAAGGTATAATGTATGAGATAGGAGCACCGACCGCCTTGTGGTGGATCGGCCGGGTTGAGGCTTTTCTTTCCCCGTATTCTTTCTCAATGTCGAAAATGTTGTAGCCTTCAGCTTTCATTATTTCACTGTCAAGAACGACACGTTTCTTGAAATCTGCATAATCTTTTGTGCCGTAAGGACTCCATCCTATTTCCGCGATTGCCGCGGCCCTTGGCCAGTACATATATTCGGCGTGGCTGTCATCAATAACATATTCTGTCCACAGATTGCCCTGGACTCCTTTCAGGTGGTGCAGTCCGCCGGCTGGCATTGATTCCTCTATCGGCTCGTAGCTATATACGAGTTCCAGCGGAAGATATCCACCGATTGACTCCGGCTCTTTGAACGGAGCGTCCTGGGTGTGGTCAAGATAGCAGTATTTGCCCGGTGTCATTATCACATCATTGCCGTACTTCATAGCCTGGATTCCGCCTTCCGTGCCCCTCCAGGACATTACTGTGGCCGTAGGGCTCACACCGCCTTCCAGAATCTCGTCCCAGCCGATGATTTTCCTGCCTTTCGAGATGACATATTTCTCTATCCTCTTGATGAGCCAACTCTGCAGTTCGTCCACATCCTTCAATCCTTCATCTTTCATACGGCGCTGGCAGTCAGGACATTCTTTCCAGTTGCGCTTGGATGCCTCGTCACCTCCGATATGGATATACTCATACGGGAACACCTCCATCACCTCGTCAAGCACTTTCTCCAAAAACTCCACTGTCCTGTCCTTTCCTATGCAGAAATCGCTGCCGGAATATGGCTTGCCGTTGCAGCTCAGCTCGGGATATGCTGCCAGCACTTCCTCGCTGTGCCCGGGCATCTCTATTTCAGGTACAATGTCAATATGTCTCTCTGCGGCGTATTTCACGAGGTCCCGCAGCTCGTCCTTGGTATAATATCCTCCGTAAGCGCCCGGTGTCCCTTCTTCTACGTAGAGATGCTTGCCGTACCACCAGTCTTTCCACCTCTTCTCAGGTCTCCAGGCGGCGAATTCAGTAAGTCTCGGGTATGCGTCAATCTGCATCCTCCATCCGGCAGCATCGGTCAGGTGGATGTGCATTTTGTTCATCTTGTAGCGCGCCATCGCGTCAATCTGCTTTTTCAGGAAGTCAATGCTCCTGAAATGTCTGGACACATCGAAATGAAGACCCCTGTAAGGGAAACGTGGATAATCGTTTATCTCGCAGCAGTCCAGCTCTTTGACTGAGCCTCCACGGGTCATCTGGCCGATGGACTGCAAAGCATAAAATACTCCGGCCTCGTCTGAGGCTTTCACTGTCAACCCGCCTTTCGTTATCCTGATCTGATAGCCTTCCGGATGTATTCCTTTGGCGTGCCTTATTATTTTTACCTGTGGCTCTCCGGTGAACTTGTAAGTGCCCTCGGCAGGCTTTACTTCCGCAGGCGCGGGGATGATGATGTCCGGGCTCTGGGCTGATATAGTTATCCCGCCGAGACTCAATAAAATAGCTACTGTGATGGATTTGATTGAAATACTGTTCTGTGTTATCATTATGTGTGGGTTAAATGGTCAATCTCTCTTTCTATGCTAATTTAGCAAATTCTTTCGGTTTTTCATAATTTGTGCGTAACTTTGTGTGAGACCAATCAATCTTTGATATTAATTCTCAATGAATCAACAATATATGAAAACGGTGCGTAAAAACTTATTATCGCTTTTGTGCTCACTTGTTGTGACGGCATCGTGCGGGAATCAGGATTTTGATGTCTGCGTCTATGGAGGCTCGGCTTCAGGTGTAGTGGCGGCATACTCGGCGGCCAGCATGGGCCAGAAAGTCCTTCTGGTGGAGCCTTCCGTCAGAATCGGAGGACTTACCACTGGCGGGCTGGGCTATACCGACATCGGCAACAAGCAGGTGGTCAGGGGCGTGGCCCTGGATTTCTACAGGAAAACCGGAGCACATTACGGTTCCCTGGAACAGTGGGTATTCGAGCCGGGAGTAGCAAAGGAGATTCTGGAGGGATATCTTTCACATCCGAACATCACCACCGTTATGGACAGGCATATCTGCTCTGTAGTAAAAGAAGGCACTGAGATAAAATCCATCGCGGTGGCTTGCGGGGAGAACTATGCCGATACGGTTTCGTATTCAGCAAACTCATTCATTGACTGCTCTTACGAAGGCGATCTGATGGCGCTCGCAGGCGTGAGCTACCGGGTCGGCAGGGAAGACAATTCCGAATACAATGAAAGGTTCAACGGGGTTGAGCTGATGACCGGCCACCAGTTTCCGGACGGAGTTGACCCTTATGTAGTGCCCGGCGTTCCGGAAAGCGGCCTGCTCTACGGCATCAGCGATGGCACTCTTATGCCGGACGGCACAGGCGACAGCCTGGTCCAGGCCTACAATTACAGAATATGCTTGACTGACAGCCTGGAGAATATGATTCCCATCACGAGACCTGAGAATTATGACTCCTCACGTTACGAACTGCTTGCCAGGCTTTACGCCGCCCAGCCGGGCAAAACAGATGTGAACCAGTATTTTATATGGAGCTATATGCCCGGGCGCAAGACCGATGTGAACAACAGGGGCGGATTCTCCACTGATATGATAGGAGCAAATCATTCTTATCCGGAAGCAGGCTGGGAGGAGCGCCAGTCGATTATCAGGGAACATAAGGATTACACATTGGGACTCCTTTATTTCACTGCGACTGATCCGCGCGTGCCGGCCTCATTGCAGGAATTTGTCCGGAGGTGGGGTCTGCCGAAAGACGAGTATATTGAGACCGGACATTGGACACCTCAGTTGTACATCAGGGAGTGCCGGCGGATGGTCGGAGAATATGTTGCCACACAGGCTGACTGCGAGAGCCGGACCGATGTCCCGGACGGGATTGCATATGCTGCGTACAATATGGATTCACATAATTGCCAGCGGATTGTGATCCGCAAAGACGGAATGGATATGGTCAAGAACGAGGGTAATGTGGAAAAATATGGAGGCGGCCCATATCCTATTTCATACAGGTCCATCACTCCGAAACGCGAGCAGTGCACCAACCTTCTTGTACCTGTCTGTATGTCGGCTTCCCACATTGCATACGGTTCGATCCGTATGGAGCCTGTCTTTATGTGCCTTGGCCAGTGCGCAGGTATAGCCTCAGCGCTTTACAACAGGAATTCCCTGGCGTCAGTACAGGAAGTGACTTCTTCTGAGATAAACAATATCATTGAAACTGACCCGTTCATGGACGGCAGGCAGCCTGACATCATCCTTGATGACAGTGTTGCCTCAGTGGAAGGAGACTGGAAATCAACAGTCGGCAGCAAGGGATATGGCCCGACGTATTATGTGGGCAGCGCCTCGGACGGTCATCTGACATATACAGCCACCATCCCTTCTGACGGAGTTTATGACATTTACAGCTACCAGTGTCTCAAGGCGGACAAAATGAATCCGGTGTCCGTTTTTGATTTTCCGGACGGGCAGAGCATCACTGTGAACTCAAAGGATGTCATCGTGATGGGGCAGACCAGCGGGGCCTGGCACAAAGTCACTTCTATGAAATTGAAGGCAGGCGAGGAATTCACCGTGAATATCCACGGGGACGGCAGTGACGGACATATCCAGGTGGATGCCCTGATGTTGATAAAGGACACTTTAAAATAATGAATATATGAATCTTATCTGCATTTTATTGACGGCAATATCCCTGTCCGGCACTTGGGAATTCCATCTTGCTGAGAAACAGTCCATTGAAGAGTCTGCCGATGCCTGTTTCGCCGCGGACGACATTATGTGTGTTCCCGGCTGCTGGGATACGATGCCGGCCTATTATCTCAAGCGGGGCACAGCCCTGTACAGGAGGAACTTCACGGTTGACAAGGATATGAAGAATGCTGTCCTTGAAATTGACGGAATGGGATTGCGGGGCAAGTTCTTGATCGACGGTAGAGATCTTGGGACATATCCATACCCCTATGCAAAGCTGGAGATTCCCATAGGCCCGCTGAAAAAAGGCGAGCATACCATATTCGCCGCGCTGGACAACCGTTTTGACTGGCGTACAATGAAACTTGCCCGGCCGTATTATGACTTTTATTTCTTCGGAGGCTTTTACAGGGAAGTCAGGATAGTTGAGAAAGAGCCGAAAATATTTGTCAGGACATTGGATTACAGGACAGGGCTTGTGGAAGTTGAGATTGAGGGCGGGAAGCGTTACCGGCAGAATGTCCCGGATTTCAAACTCTGGAGTCCTGACGAACCGAATATGACTACTTTGGAGGTGGAAGGCCGCAAGGTGCGTTTCGGTATCCGCCAGATAGAGGCACGTGACGGAAAGCTTTATCTCAATGGAAAAGAATTGTTCCTTAAGGGTGTCAACAGACACGACCAGACTCCGGTCTTCGGAGCCTGTGTGCAGGAAAGCCAATGGGTATATGACCTTCAGAACCTCAAGGCTTTAGGAGGCAATTTCATACGCGGAGCCCACTATCAGCAGGCCGGACGGTTCCTTGATCTTTGCGATGAAATGGGCGTACTCGTATGGGAGGAATCGCTGGGCTGGGGCAACGGCCAGAATTACACTGACAAGGAGTCCGTTGAACTGGTTGATCCCCAATTCAGGGAGCAGCAGATCAGGCAGACACGGGATATGGTCAGGGAGAGTTTCAATCACCCATCCGTGATAATCTACGCTTTCTTGAATGAATGTGCCAGCTACAAGCCTGAATGCAAAACACTTGTGGATGAACTTGTCAGGACTGTCAAAGCTGAGGACTCCGGCCGCCTGGTCACATTCGCCTGCAACTGCTGTGACAATGACATCTGCAATGAAAACACTGACGTCATCGCCTTCAACGCCTATCCGGGGGTTATTCCAATGATACCGGGAGAACCTGAGGACTTGAAGCGGACGGTGAGCTCCGCTTTCACCAGGATTATCAAGAATTTCCGTGCGAAGTATCCGGACAAGCCGATTATGGTGTCAGAATCCGGGACTGCCGGAACATACGGCCTGCACGATCCCGCCGCCAATGTCTCGTCGGAAGAGATGCAGGACGAGTATCTGGCAGATGTATTCGAGACATTGTGGAGCAATCCGGATGTGTGCGGCTTTGCGGTGTGGCAGATGAATGACAACCGTACTTACTCAAGGAACAGTGTCGCCCAGTCTGGAAAGATGAATCTTGGTTACTCAACGGCCGGGCTGTTCGATATCCAGAGGCGGGCCAAGAAGTCAGTCCTGACAGTCAGGGAATATTTTTCAAAGAAGTAGCGTATAAAGGTTCAAGCTTATGCCTGTAGAGCAGTTGCCGGCACTCCTGATAGCCATACTGGCTGTGGGTTACACTCCGGGACCGGCCAATATTTACGCAATGTCCTGTTCCCTGCGATACGGATGGAGGGTATCTGTCAGGATGTGGCTTGGCCTTCTGTGCGGGTTTCTGACAGCGGCCCTCATTGCGGTTGCAGCGGCGCATCTGATAGGTGTGGCATTCGGAAAATACGTGCCTTATGTCAGGTACATTGCCGCCGCATATATAATCTATCTTGCATATAAGACGTACAAAGGAGGAGTGTCGGAAGGAGATGATGCCGCTCCGTCTTTCATCAGCGGGTTCGTTGTCCAGTTGACGAATGCGAAGATAATCCTGTTCGACCTCAGCTGCTATTCGGCATTTGTCCTGCCGTATTCAGACCGTTTCGTCTCGCTTCTCCCCGTCACAGCCCTCCTGCTCATTGCCGGGCCCGGGGCCAACCTTGTATGGCTGCTTGCCGGTGGCACTCTGAGACCTCTGGTTCTTGGGCATATGAAAACGGTTTCCGTCATTATGTCCGCCGCCCTCATAGTTTGCGCTGCAATGCTGCTTTTCATCTGAATTTTTACGGGATTCTGAGAGCAGATTTCAGAAAAATATGCTGATAAGTTGTGGAAATGTATCGAAATTTGACACATTTCCACAACTTATCGGACTTTTTTTGTATTTTAGCAGCGAATACAAGATGTTACCCGGAGGATACTCCGACGATATCCAATGCCAACTAACTATGTCGGATTTGTTCAGGTAATGATGCACTAGTTTATTTTAGTTTGGAATAGATGAATTTTCCAAGCGCTTTTCCGGTATTTTCCATCCCATCACCCAAAAGATTCAGGAATGTGCCAAAAGTGCCTCCAGATGCGTTTATAATTATTTTACACAGACAATCGTCAGGATTAGTCTTCGATGTGAAGATTATCTCAGAAAGTATATTTCCATTCTTTTCAACCTGGCGTGCTACCAAAGTCATATTATAGGTCGCAGTCTCATGTTTTCCAACATTCTAACAACGCAAGCAGTACGTTTGACAACCGTTTTAGGGGAATGGACCTGCAAATTCACTATATTGCAGCCGATGAAAATGCTCATCTCTGGAAGGAGATGCGGCAAAATTTTTCATCAATTGTGTAGTTTTCCGGGAACATCTGCGTCATATAAGCAAAAACAACGAGAAATGACCGAGAAAGAATTTGAAAAAATGATCCGGGAACATCGCGGTACGATTTACACCGTCTGCTATATGTTCTCAACCGACAAGGATGAGGTGGCCGACCTGTTCCAGGAAATCCTCATCAACCTATGGAAAGGAGCGGGCTCATTCCGCGGTGAAGCCTCGCTTAACAGCTGGATATGGAAAGTATCCCTGAATACCTGTATTACTTTTGACAGAAACCGAAAACGCAAACTCCGCACCGAGCCCCTGTCTCTGGACATTGACCTGTTTGAAGACACGGACGAAGGAGCCCGCCAGGCGGAACTTCTGCGTGGAAGGATAGCGAAACTGGGACCGTTCGATCGGGCAATCGTCCTGCTCTGGCTGGAGAATCTCAGTTACGAGGAAATCGGGCAGATTGTCGGCATTTCCACCAAAAATGTCTCGGTGCGTCTCGTGAGAATCAAGGAACAACTTAAAAAAATGCAGTAAAATGGAAAACAACGATACACTCAACGAAATGAGAGAGCAGATGCAGGCTCTAAAGAAAAAGCTTGAAAACCAGCAGATTGTAAACGACAGGATGTTGCGGAAGTCACTCACGAACGGACTCCATTCACTCAGGGTCAGGTCATCACGCATCACAATGCTGGGAATCGTGGGAATGGTGATGGCGTACAGCTTCTATAAATCAGGCTTCTCATTGGCCTTTTTCATTGTGACCGAATTGATGCTGCTCGTATGTATAGTGGCCACTGTCCTTATCAATAGGAATATTCCATCGATGGACACAGATATGGTGACGGCAGCTGAGTCTCTTGCAAAGTTCAAGAAAGCATATGTGGACTGGATAGCTGTGGGAATGCCGGTTCTTTTAGCGTGGGCTGCGTGGATGTTCACCGAAGTGGCTATCCGGGACTCGTTCCCGGAAGATTTCAAGCTCCCTTTCATTTTCGGATGCGGACTTGGTCTTCTCATAGGCATTACATTGGGATTGAGGCTGAGACGTGGAATAATCCGGTCCTCGGAATCCCTGCTCTCTGATCTCCAGGATCTTAAGAATGAATAGCAACATTATTGACTGAAATTGCCATACCGTGCAATCTCAATTTGAGAAGCTGGTATGGCATTTTTTTTCGTTTTTATTTGATAGAATGAAAATATTGTATAAATTTGCGTAGTCAAAGTATAAATATACAAATATTATGAACACTAAACAAGACCGATTGAATAAACTAAGGAGAATCATAACAACGAACAAGGCGTCGAATCAGGAGGAACTGCTTGCCTTGTTGTCCGCTGAAGGTTGCATTGTGACACAGGCTACTCTTTCCAGGGATCTCAAGGCCCTGAAAGTGGCAAAAGCGCCGGACGGGACAGGCGGATATCATTATCGCCTTCCCGAGATGAGGGTTGCTACGCATACATTGCTTCAGGAGCCTTTGCAGCCGTATGGTCTTCACACTGTTGATGGAGTAAGAAGTATGGAGTTCTCGGGACAGATGTGCGTGATAAAGACGCGTCCGGGATACGCCAATATGGTGGGTTCGCTTGTGGACAGCGTGCTGGGGCACAAGGTTATGGGTACAATCGCGGGCGACGACACCCTGCTTGTCGTTATGAGGGAACATTCGGATGTGGAGGACATTGTCACGGCGCTGGAAGCGGCTGTGCCGGGGATTTCCTCCCACAGGATATAGGAATACACTGTATTCCATAATGAACTTAAATTGAATATAGACAATGACAATCAATGATTTTACAGTGGGAGTGGCCACTGAAAAACATTTGAAGTATGTGGACGAGATTCTCAAGACAATTGAGGATGCCACGAAAGTCAGGGGCACGGGAATAGCTAAAAGAAACCCTGATTATGTGAAGCAGAAAATGATTGAAGGCAAGGCGGTTATAGCAATGCAGGGAGACGATTTCGCCGGGTTTTGCTATATAGAGTCATGGGACCACGAGGAATTCGTGGCCAATTCCGGATTAATCGTCAAACCTGAGTACAGGGGATTCGGCCTTGCAAAAAAGATAAAGCAGACGGCTTTCGAACTGTCGAGGAAAAGATTCCCGAACGCGAAACTTTTCGGACTTACGACCGGGCTTGCCGTGATGAAGATAAACACGGAACTTGGATACAAACCTGTCACATTTTCCGAACTCACGTCTGACCCCGTATTCTGGAAAGGCTGCTCAAGCTGCATCAATTTCGATGTGCTCACGAGGAACAATTATACCAGATGCCTGTGCACTGGTATGTTGTACGATCCGGCGGAGCAGGAGAAGGCGGCGAATCCGCTTCCGAAACCGAGCCACGACAAGTTCCTGCGTGGGCTGATGAAGTTCGCCGGACTGTTCCACAGGGCGTGAAAGACACTCAACCTTCAAAAATCGTAATTATGTCAAAAAAAGTAGTAGTAGCATTCAGCGGGGGACTTGATACCTCTTTCAACGTGATGTATCTGACTCTCGAGAAAGGATATGAGGTCTATGCCGCCTGCGCTGATACAGGAGGATTCAGCGCCGAACAACTGATGGAGAATGAGGCGAAAGCATATAAACTCGGGGCGAAAAAATATGTGACGCTCGATGTCACAAAAGAGTATTATGACAAGAGCATCCGGTATATGATATACGGGAATGTGCTCAGGAACGGTACATATCCGGTTTCGGTGTCGTCAGAGAGGATTTTCCAGGCGATGGCAATCGCAAGGTATGCCAAAGAGATAGGCGCCGATGCAATAGCGCACGGATCAACCGGAGCGGGAAACGACCAGGTGCGTTTCGATATGACTTTTCTTGTGATGGCTCCGGGAGTTGAGATTATCACTCTGACCAGGGATATGGCCCTGACCCGCCAGTATGAGGTGGACTATCTGAACTCTCACGGTTTCAATGCTGATTTCAAGAAGCTCAAATATTCTTACAATGTGGGATTATGGGGCACTTCAATCTGTGGCGGCGAGATTCTGGACTCCGCGCAGGGCCTGCCGGAGACGGCGTATCTCAAACAGGTCACAAAGGAAGGCTCGGAACTCATCCGTCTCGGCTTCCGAAAAGGAGAACTTGCCAGTGTCAATGGAGAGGATTTTGACGACCCTGTCAAGGCTATACAGAAAGTTGAGTCTATCGCATCTCCGTACGGTATCGGCCGGGATATGCACGTAGGTGACACTATTATCGGAATCAAAGGGCGGGTCGGCTTTGAGGCTGCCGCTCCAATGCTGATAATAGCCGCGCACAAATTCCTTGAAAAATACACTCTCAGCAAGTGGCAGCAGTACTGGAAAGACCAGGTGGCCAATTGGTACGGGATGTTTCTTCACGAGAGCCAGTATCTCGAGCCTGTGATGCGGGATATCGAGGCTATGCTTGAGGAAAGCCAGCGCAATGTCACAGGCACTGCCATTATGGAACTGAGGCCATACAGTTTCTCCACTGTAGGCGTTGATTCTGTCAATGATTTGGTTAAGACCAAGTTCGGGGAATATGGGGAGATGCAGAAAGGATGGACCAGCGAAGACGCCAAAGGGTTCATCAAAGTGCTCTCCACACCTCTGCGCGTTTATTACGCAAACCACAAGGAAGAGGGGGAAAAGCTTGAAAATGAGTTGTGATGGATAAGATAAGAGCAGGAATAATCGGAGCCGCGGGATACACTGCCGGGGAGTTGTTGCGCATACTGAAAAACCATCCGTCTGTTGATGTCGTGTTCGCGCAGAGCGGAAGCAATGCAGGCAACCCTGTATGGCAGGTGCACCAGGACCTGATAGGGGAGACGGATATGCTGTTTTCCGCAGATGCGGAACTTGACAAGGCAGACATCATTTTCCTCTGCTCCGGCCACGGCAAGTCCAAGTCTTATGTCCATTCCCTGCCGGATTCATTTTCCGGGAAAATAATAGATCTCAGCAATGATTTCCGTCTTGCGGCCGATGCGGAGGATTTCGTTTACGGGTTGCCTGAAGCGTTCAGGAAAGATATTGTGAAAGCCTCGCATATTGCCAATCCGGGTTGTTTCGCCACTGCGATGCAGCTTGCCCTTCTGCCTATGGCCAAGGCTGATATGCTGGATGACATACACATAACGGGGATTACAGGATCAACAGGCGCCGGGCAGAAGCCATCCGAGACCACCCATTTCAGCTTGCGTTCCGACAATCTCTCGGTCTATAAGCCGTTCACGCATCAGCATCTCGGCGAGGTCGGAGAGACATTGCACAGGCTTGCTCCATCATTTACCGGGAATGTGAATTTTGTGCCGATAAGAGGATGTTTCTCAAGGGGGATTCTTGTATCAGCTTATTTGAAGGCCGGCATCCAGGAGCAGGAAGCGGTCTCACTGTACAAAGAGTATTATGCCGATGAACCGTTTGTGACGGTGGCTGATGTCTCTCCGGATCTGAAAATGGTCACAAATACCAACAAATGTGTCCTGAATGTCAGGAAATACGGAGACAATCTCCATATTGTCAGTGTTATAGACAATCTCGTGAAGGGTGCGTCCGGCCAGGCGGTGGAGAATATGAACCTGATATTCGGGCTGCCGGAGACTGCCGGACTGAACCTGAAAGGCAACCGTTTCTGACTTCCTCCTGTCATCCAGTCCAGGTTCAGTGATGACGGGATTTGTTTATTGAAATCAGAATCAAAATAATTCGTAACAATAATAAGAAATGAATCTATTCGATGTATATAGCCTGTTCGATGTCGTACCTGTTTCAGCGAAAGGATGCCATATATATGACGACAAAGGCAATGAGTACCTTGACCTTTACGGCGGTCACGCTGTGATATCAGTGGGACATTGTCATCCTGATTATGTCGCGGCAGTCACCGCCCAGCTGAACAAGATAGGGTTCTATTCAAACAGTGTGCGGAATCCTATGCAGCAGGAACTTGCGGCCAAGTTAGGCAAGGCATCAGGGCTTGAGGACTGGTCTCTGTTTCTAGTCAATTCAGGGGCGGAGGCCAACGAGAATGCTTTGAAACTGGCATCTTTCCATACCGGGAAAGACAGGATTATTGCATTCCGCCACAGTTTCCACGGGCGTACATCAGGAGCAGTGGCAGTTACCGACAACCCGAAAATCCGGGCCCCGTTCAATGCGGGACACAAGGTCACATTCGTTGACCTGGACGATATCTCAGCAGTCGAGGAAGAACTTGCAAAAGGCGATGTGGCCGGAGTGATCATCGAGGGAATCCAGGGTGTCGGTGGAATCAACATTCCTGAAGACTCTTTCCTGCAGGCCCTCAGGGAAGTCACGAGACGTTATGGTGTTATGCTCATTCTTGACGAGGTGCAGAGCGGCTACGGCAGGACAGGACGCTTTTTCGCGCACCAGTGGGCTGGCATAGTGCCGGACCTTGTCACGGTCGCCAAAGGAATGGCGAACGGCTTTCCGATAGGAGGCGTGCTGATTTCCCCGGATTTCAATGCAGTAAAAGGAATGCTGGGAACCACATTCGGAGGCAATTATCTTGCAATGTCAGCTGCGATTGCTGTGCTGGACATTATTGAGAAAGAGAACCTTGTGCAGAATGCTCTCAATGTCGGAGAATGGCTGAAAGCCAATATCCCTGCATCGCCGAGGATACGGCAGGTCCGCGGACGCGGGCTGATGCTTGGAATTCAGTTCAATGAGCCGGTGAAAGAGCTCCGGTCACGGCTTCTGTTTGAGGAACACATATTTACAGGCGTTGCCGGGACGGATATGATACGTCTCCTTGCCCCGCTTCCGCTCAGCTATGAGGAAGCCGGAAGGTTCGTAGCTTCCCTGGCCTCGATTTTATGATATTTAATACAGACCCGATATGAAATCTTTTTTGCACGTACAAGATATAGGTGACTTGGGCAAGGCCCTTGCCGAAGCCCGTGAAGTGAAAGCCAACCCGTTCGCCTGGCAGCATCTCGGTCACAACAAGACCATAATACTCGTTTTCTTCAACAGCAGCCTCAGGACCAGGCTCAGCAGCCAGAAAGCCGCGCTGAATCTCGGGATGAACCCTATTGTGCTGAATGTCAACGGTGACAGCTGGAAACTTGAGACTGAGCTTGGAGTAGTGATGGACGGAGACAAGTCCGAGCATCTGAGGGAGGCCATTCCGGTCATCGGAAGCTATTGTGACATCATTGGAGTGCGTTCATTCGCAAAATTCGAAGATAGGGATGCTGAGTATGCGGAAACCATTATCAATCAGTTTATTGAGTATTCAGGTAAGCCGGTGATAAGCCTTGAGTCCGCCACGGTTCATCCGTGCCAGGCGTTTGCGGACCTCATTACAATTGACGAATACAAGACCAAATCCAGGCCGAAAGTCGTCCTGACCTGGGCTCCGCATCCGAGAGCCCTGCCTCAGGCTGTTCCGAACTCATTCGCAGAGTGGATGAACGCCGCTGACGTGGATTTTGTCATTACCTGTCCTCCGGGCTATGAGCTCGCTCCGCAGTTCGCCGGAAACGCCAGGGTGGAACACGACCAGATGAAAGCTTTCGAGGGTGCGGACTTCATCTACGCCAAGAACTGGTCTTCCTACAGTGAATACGGCAGGATTCTCAGTACGGATATGAACTGGACAGTCAGCGCCCGCCAGATGGACGTGACCGACAATGCCTATTTCATGCATTGCCTTCCTGTAAGACGGAATATGATTGTGACAGATGAAGTCATAGATTCTCCAAGAAGTATTGTCATTCCTGAGGCGGCAAACAGGGTGGTGTCCGCACAAGTTGTGATGAAGAGAATGCTTGAGTCGCTATGAGCCTGAATGTCATAAAGATAGGCGGCGCTGTCCTGGAAAGTCAGGAGATGCGTTCAGCTTTCCTGCGCTCTTTTGCGGTACTGCCTGGGAACAGGATTCTTGTTCACGGTGGCGGGCGGACTGCTACATCAGTCGCATCGCGGCTTGGAATGGAGACTAAAATGGCCCAGGGCAGGCGGATAACTGACGCACAGATGCTCGAAGTGGTCACTATGGTGTACGGTGGCCTTGTGAACAAGAATGCCGTGGCTGAACTTCAATCACTTGGAGTGAATGCCATCGGACTCTCAGGTGCGGATTTATGTTGCGTCAGTGCTCATAAACGCCTTGTTGGAGAAGTGGATTACGGCTTTGTGGGAGATGTTGACAATGTCAATTCATCCGCTCTGTCGATGCTTATAGAATCTGGTGCTGTTCCTGTGATCGCCCCTCTGTCTTTTGATCCGGACTGCGGACTGCTGAACACCAATGCTGACACCATAGCTATGGAAGTGGCCAAAGCGATGGCTGCAGTACAGGACGGCGGAAAAGAAGTAACCCTGACATTCTGTTTCGAGAAGCCCGGAGTCCTGTCGGACCCTGACAATGATGACAGCGTCATTCCATATATTGACAGCGCCTTGTATCAGGAACTTAAAGATAATGGAGTTATCTACGGAGGTATGATTCCAAAGCTTGACAATGCATTCGGAGCATTGCGGGCCGGGGTCTCCAGGGTCGTAATAACAAGTGCTGGGGCATTGGGCAGTTCAGCCGGGACGCAAATAAAATTGTAGACAGCGTCAATGTGTATATATGGAGAACATTGGCAAACATAATTTTTACGACATTCTCGAGTTGCTGGCCGGAATGGTGCGGATTCCATCATTCAGCCGCGAGGAGGGCCAGGTCGCTGATTTAGTGGAAAGGTGGCTTCAATCTCACGGGCTGAAGCCGCACCGCATCGGTGCGAACATCTGGCTTGATTCCGATGACATCACTGCAGGGGAACCGGTACCCGGGAGTGCTCCGGAAGCAAAAGACGGAAGCGGAGTCTGCCGCAGGACGATATTGCTGAATGCCCATATTGACACTGTAAGGCCGGCTACCGGCTATACGAAAGACCCGTTTCAGCCTGAAACAGTTGACGGGAAGTTGTACGGGCTCGGAACCAATGATGACGGAGGTTCTTTTGCCGCCACTTTGTCAGCATTCCTTACATTGAGTTTCAAACCTCAGAAATACAGGCTGATATGGAGCGCGACAGCTGAAGAGGAAGTGTGCGGGCGTGGCGGAATCGAGGCAGTGTTCCCGCTTTTGGGCAAGATTGACCTGGGGATAATCGGCGAGCCTACTAAAATGGAGATGGCTGTTGCGGAGAAAGGCCTGATGGTCCTTGACTGCATATCGGAGGGAAGGAGCGGCCACGCAGCGAGAGAAGAAGGAATAAATGCCATCTACAGGGCTCTTCCTGACATAGAATGGTTCAGGAATTACCGGTTTCCGAAAGTGTCTCCATATCTCGGTCCTGTCAAAATGACTGTCACCCAGATAAATGCCGGGACGCAGCATAATATTGTTCCGGACAGGTGCTCCTTTGTCGTGGACGTGAGATCAAACGGAATGTACTCCAATCCTGAACTTCTTGGATTGATCAAATCCTCGGTGTCCTGTTCGGTGAAAGAGCGCTCGACAAGGCTCGGCAGCTCGCATATTGATGAGGGCCACCCGATTGTGAAGAGGGCAGTAGCTATTGGCGTGCCTCTGTTCGGCTCTTCCACCACGAGCAACCAGACATTGTCCCCGTTCCCTACAGTGAAGATCGGACCGGGAGACTCAGCCAGATCCCATACGGCTGATGAATTTATATATATTGACGAAATCCGGGAAGGGACGGAAATCTATGTATCTCTCCTTGACGGTTTTGACTTTTAGAAAAATGCGCCTTCGGCCCGATTTAATAACAGGAAAAAATCATAATTATGGCTAAACTCTGGGATAAAGGATACGATGACGACAAACTGATTGACCAGTTTACGGTGGGCAGGGACAGGGAGCTTGACCTGTACCTCGCCCCGTTTGACATTATGGGCACGATGGCCCATATCAAGATGCTTGCAAAAACCGGTCTGCTGCCGGAAGATGATTTGCGCAGACTGCTTCCCGAGCTGAAAAGTCTATATGAGGATGCAATGTCCGGGAAGTTTGTCATTGAGCCGGATGTGGAGGATGTCCACTCGCAGGTGGAGCTGATGCTTACCCGTAAGCTCGGGGACATCGGAAAGAAAGTGCATACAGGGCGTTCCCGCAATGACCAGGTTCTGGTTGATTTGAAATTATTTGCACGTGACCGTATCTCGAAGACAGTCAGTAAAATAGCGCATCTCTTCGAAATTCTCCAGCAACGAAGCGAAGAGGGCAGGGACATCCTGTTGCCGGGCTACACCCATCTGCAGGTGGCTATGCCGTCTTCTTTCGGGCTTTGGTTCGGGGCGTATGCTGAAAGCCTCACAGATGATATGCGCCTTATGAAAGCCGCCTGGGACATCGCCAACCAGAACCCTCTCGGCTCGGCTGCCGGATATGGTTCTTCAGCGCCTCTTGACAGGGAGATGACGACCAGGCTGCTCGGGTTCGATGACTTGGACTACAATGCGGTATATGCGCAGATGGGACGCGGCAAGATGGAACGGGCTGTCTCCTTTGCTTACGCCGCAGTGGCTGAGACAGTCGGTCGCTTGGCAATGGACTGCTGCCTGTATGCAAGCCAGAATTTCAGTTTCATCAAACTGCCGGACACAATGACCACGGGCTCAAGCATTATGCCTCACAAAAAGAATCCTGACGTCTTCGAGCTTGTTAGGGCTCATTGCAATCACCTTCAAGGCGTTCCGAATGATATCAGGCTCCTGGCCGGGAATCTTCCGTCAGGCTATTTCCGCGATATGCAGCTTCTCAAGGAAATCTTCATACCTATGTTCAAAGAGATGGACGACTGCCTTGACATTACGGCTTATGCGGTTGGGAATATGCAGATTGTCAAGGGTATAATGGATGATCCGAAATATCAGCCCGCGTTCAGTGTTGAGGAGGTGAACCGCCTTGTGGAGGAGGAGAATGTCCCGTTCAGGGACGCATACAAGAAAGTCGGGCTTGAGATTCTCTCCGGCAGTTTCGCGTTTCACGGAAAACTTCATCATACTCATTGCGGATCGATAGGCAATTTATGCAATGACAGAATAAAAGCCAAAATGGATAATATTCTTGGTGGATTTGGATTTAAAATTGTCGAAAAGGTAGAAAACGACCTTATAAATTCTACTTTTTGATTGCCAAAAGGTATTCCTGTCCATTTCTTCTTGATACCTTTGCCAAATATTGTGTATATTTGCGTAATGTGGGTTTTACCACTTATAATGGGTTTTTGCCACATTCAGTATTTGGTGAATAATGGGTAGAAAGGCAATGATTTATTGCATTGCAGCGCTTTGCATTCTTGTGACTATCGTAGTTGGCGCTGTGGTGGTTTTGTATTCCGGAGAGGAAGGGATTGAATCGCGATCAGAGGAGGTTGTGCGTTCCCAGGCTTCTTCGGCACATCCTCTGCTGAACGCCGTTCCTTCAGACGCCGCTCTCGTGTTGTCGTGTTCCAATTTCAGGAGCGCTCTCAACTTCTTGGGCGATACGACCGTGGTTTATGGCCAGGTGTTCTCCGGGGATTCCGCTCCTTTCGGACAGTTCATCAAAAAGGCGGCCGAGTATTCAAGGAAAGGTGCCCTTGGCTCATTGAGGAGCTCAGGTGTCTGCATATCAATCCATTACAGCGGAAGCGCCGTCCCTCTTTTCATCGCCAGGACAGGCAGGAATTATGCTGATTCCACGGATGCCGCATCAATTCTGCGCCTGTTGGCAGGCAAACTTTCATTGCATTCGGGGTTCAAGACCGCTCCGGGCAATTCCCCGTTGTCCGGTTCCACTCTGCTGATTGTCTCACCGTCAGAGTCCCTTGTGCAGTCTGCTGGACGGCATATTGAAAGGTGCGCGTCGATACTTGACAACCGCGAACTTGCTGCCGCCGCTTCAGAGGAGCGCGGTGACTGCTGCATTTTCTTCGACCATAATTTTTCGTACAGGTTGGCATCTTCTTTCATTGTAAAGGATTATGCCCGCAACGCATCGTTCCTGAGCCGGTATGCCTCCTGGAGCAGTATGTCAGTCAATGATATAGACAATGGCTCTGTGTCGATGTCGGGAAAATCGGTCGTGTCTGACGGGGATTCTGATTATGCCCTGCTGCTATCATCTCTCAAAGCCGGGAACTCCACTGCGGCCTCGATATTGCCGGACTGCACCAGGTATATGTCAAGCCTTTCTTTCGACAGTTTCAAGTCATATTTCACAGCATACAAGAAGTATCTTGATGCGTCAGGTTCATTGGACAAGTTCAATGCTTCGGCTGCGTCAGTGAAAAAAAACACTGGTGTCATCCCGGACCATTGGGCTGAGACCATCGGCGTGCGTGAAGTCGTCTCGGTGTCCCTCTCCTGCTCTGATTCAACACGTAACGCAGTGATGCTCAAACTGTCCAAGCCGGTTCCGTCTCTTCTTTTCAAAGGAGCGGAGTCTCAGGACATCAAGGATTATGAAGGGAAGATCAGCGTATGCTCATATTACAAATGTCCCAAGGTGCTCTTCGGCAGCCTTTTCTCTTCGGAAGACAGTACTGCATTGTACACCGGAGGCTGGCTGATCATCGGAAACAGGAAGGTGCTCGAACTTTTCACCCCTGACAAAGAACGCAAGACCCTTGCCGGATTCTTGAAAGAGTGCAGTCAGGATAAGCTTCTGCGCCCGGGGTCGGTTTTCCAGTCATATTTCGCATTCACTGCCGATATGGCGTATGAATTCTTCAATTCAGGAATCTCTGCTGCCGCCTCGAAGGCATTGGACGGAGTGACATTCAGTCCTGTGGCTTTCAGTGTCGAGCCGGGGAACGGGGCAGGCTTTTATCTGGATGTCAGACGAGTCCAGTCTGTGACTTCAGGCGGTGAGGACGGGCTTATGTCAATGCTCCGGGACACGGTCGTGAATGTTCCGAAGGGATCGTTCAAGGTCAAGAACTGCGGTACCGGGAGAATGAATCTCATCACGCAGAGGAGCAATAACTATATAACTCTCACGGAGACAGACGGGAAGGGTATCTGGGCGATACCTTTCAACGGCACAATCCGTGGAGCGGTCGAGGAGGTGGATTATTATGCCAACGGCAAGATCCAGTTTCTTTTCGCATCTGGCAGCAGCCTTTATCTGATTGACCGCCTCGGCCGTTTCGTGAAACCGTTCCCGGTTTCTGTCGGAAAAGAGATACTTCTCGGCCCGTCGGTATATGAGTTCTCCGGTACTAAAGGCTATACGGCAGTTGTCCTTCATAAAGACAATACAATAGGATTTTACGACCTGCAGGGGAAGGCGAGAGACTTCTGGAAAGGTGTCTCTATGAAGGAGACAATAAAGGCCCTGCCGGAACTTCTGACAGTAAAAGGTGCAAGTTACTGGATTGTAAGGACATCCCAGGCCGCATACCTTGTCGGGTTCGGAGGAGGCGCTCCTGTCTCTGCTGTTGATGGGGCGAAACGCATCAAGGCGGACAGCAGGATAACTGTCAAGGAGGACGGCACTCTGTCAGCTGTTTGCATCGACGGAAAAGAAAGAACTATCAAGATAGGAAAATAAATTTAAAGAATATGGAATTTCATTCAGTCAACAAAATCCTAGAACAGAGTTTCAGAAAAAACTGGGACCGTCCTGCACTTTCAAATTACAAAGGCCAGGATCTCGCCTACAGGGATGTGGCGAGACGCGTTGCCAAGCTTCATATCGCATTCGAGCAGTGCGGCCTGGCAAAAGGCGACAAGGTAGCCATCTGCTCGAAGAACCAGGCGAACTGGGGAGTCTGCTTCCTCGCTGCGCTCACATACGGCGCTGTGCCGGTTCCGATTCTGCACGAGTTCAAGCCGGACAATATCCATCATCTTGTGAACCATTCCGAGGCCAAGGTCCTCTTCGTGGACGATGTGATATGGGAGAATCTGTCAGAAAACGAAATGCCTGGCCTCTATGTGGTCGTGCAGATCAACAATCTCAGCTTTCTTTATTCCAAGACTCCGGAGATGGCTTATGTGCGCGAACATCTGAATGAGAGCTTCGGACACAGATATCCGAACAATTTCGGCCCGGAGGATCTCAATTATTATGAGGACAGCGCGGATGAGCTCGCCATAATCAATTATACTTCAGGTACTTCTGGCTTCTCGAAAGGAGTTATGATTCCTTACAGGGCAATTTATTCCAATATGGAGTTCGCCCACGTGCAGGCTATGCCTGAGCTCGGCAACGAATCAGATGTGGTGTCGATGCTTCCGTCCGCCCATATGTACGGACTGATGTTCGAGTTCCTGTTCGAAATGTCAGTTGGCGCCCACGTGCATTTCCTTACAAGAGTTCCGAGCCCTAAGGTCATTATGCAGGCATTCGCGGACATCAAGCCTCACGTAATTATCGCGGTTCCGCTTATTATCGAGAAAGTTTACAAGTCCAAACTAAAGCCTATTATTGACCGCAACAAGATGATAATGAGCCTTCCTATCATAGACAAGGTGATCCAGAAGAAGATTCTCAAGGAACTTACCGCCGCTTTCGGTGGGAATTTCTATGAGGTCATCATTGGAGGCGCGGCGTTCAATCCTGAGGTTGAGGCCTTCTTCAAGAAGATTGGTTTCCCTCTGACAGTCGGTTACGGTATGACGGAGTGCGCTCCTATCATCGGGTATGCGGACTGGAAAGATGCACGCCTTACATCCTGTGGCCGTGGTGTTATGAATATGGAAGTGAGGGTGGATTCAGATGACCCTGAGAATGTGCCAGGCGAAATCCAGGTCAAGGGCCCGAATGTCTTCCTCGGATATTACAAAAATGAGCAGGTCACTGCCGATGTCTTCACGGAAGACGGCTGGTTCCGCACCGGCGATATGGGTGTTATCGACAAGGACGGTTTCCTCTATATCAGGGGGCGTTCCAAGTGCATGATTCTCGGACCTTCCGGCCAGAACATCTATCCGGAGGAACTTGAGGCCGTAGTGAACAATGTTACTTATGTCGTTGATTCACTTGTGATTGAAGATCACGGAGCACTGGTTTCCATTATTTACCCTGATTATCATCAGGCTGAGCTCGACGGACTTTCCAAGGAGCAGCTTGAGGAGAAGATTCTCGCCACATTGCCGGAAATCAACAAGCAGCTTCCTAATTATGCCAAGCTCTCAAAGATTGAGTTCCTTCCGGAAGATTTTGAAAGAACTCCGAAGAGAAGCATAAAGAGGTATCTCTATCAGAGAAATTAACTATATTTGCAATTATGCAGAAGTTTGACCAGAGCTATCTCAGGATGGCCGAAATATGGGCGGAGAATTCCTATTGCAAAAGGCGCAAGGTCGGAGCCCTCATCGTCAAGAACAATATGATTATCTCGGACGGGTACAATGGCACTCCGTCCGGGTTTGAGAATGTTTGCGAGGACGAGTCCGGGGCTACAAAGCCCTATGTGCTTCACGCTGAGGCTAATGCTATAACCAAAGTGGCGAAGTCCGGCAACAGCAGCGAGGGCGCCACATTGTATGTAACAGCTTCCCCGTGCATAGAATGCTCGAAACTGATTATCCAGGCCGGAATCAAACGGGTTGTTTACAGGGACGAGTACCGTCTTCAGGATGGGCCGGATCTCTTGAGAAAAGCCGGCATTGAGGTCGAACAGGTTGATTGTTGAATGGTTATTTTCTTGATTATTAGATGACAGACAGAGACAGGAGCAGTTCTTTGGCAGCTGTGCTCGGCATCCTCCTTGGAGTGCTGGGCACTTGCCTTGTTTTTTCGATAGGTGGAAAGCATTCCAAGCTTGACGGTAATTATTCCCAGTGGCGGAAACTGAATCTCATACTTGAGCAGGTCCAGAAGAACTATGTTGACACTGTGGATGTCAAAAAGGTCACTGATGCCGCTGTGGTTGCGTCACTCGCGACCCTTGACCCGCATTCCGTATATCTCCCGCCAGTTGAGCTGGAGCAGTCGGAGACGGAGCTTGCCGGCAATTTCGACGGCATAGGTATCCAGTTCAATGTTCCCAACGACACTGCCATTGTGCTTGAGGTCATTCCGGGAGGGCCTTCCGAGAAGGTCGGGCTCCAGCCAGGGGACAGGATTCTCAAGGTTGACAGCTGCAATATCGCCGGAGTCCGGTTTCCCCAGGACAGTATGGTCCGCCGAATGAAAGGCAGGGCCGGTACGGAGGTCCGCATCCTGGTCAAACGTGATGACGAGACTATTCCATTTGACATAACCAGGGGAAAGATTCCTGTGCACTGCGTTGATGCGTCGTTTATGATAAATGACACAACAGGCTATATCCGTCTGTCCAAGTTCTCCAGAACTACTTATATGGAGGTTTCCCAGGCAGCCAAGTCTCTTCTTGACGAGGGAATGACACATCTTGTCTTTGATCTCAGGGACAATACCGGAGGCTATTTCGACCAGGCGCTCCTTCTTTCCGATATGTTTCTGAAGAAGGGCGACCTGATTGTTTACCTTGAGGGACTCCACAGGAAGCGCGAGGATTACAATGCTGACGGCAAGGGCATTCTTCAGGACGTGTCGCTATCCGTGCTGATAAATGAGAACTCCGCCTCATCCAGCGAGATTTTCGCAGGTGCAATCCAGGACAATGACAGGGGGCAGATAGTAGGTCGCCGCTCATATGGCAAGGGGCTTGTCCAGGAACCGATATATTTCACCGACAAATCCGGAATCAGGCTTACTGTAGCCCGTTTCTACACTCCTTCCGGCAGATGCATCCAGAAACCGTATGACAAAGATTATCAATATGATATATACAAGCGTTATGCGGACGGGGAGATGTTCGAGAAGGACAGTATGAAGGTTGACAGGAATGAGGTGTACCATACTGCCGGTGGCCGGACTGTATATGGCGGTGGTGGCATTATCCCTGATGTTTTCGTGCCTATGGACACAACTAAGGCGACACGGTTCTTCATTAAATGCAATAAGAAAGCCACCCAGATGAGGTTCTCCTCATTTATGTTCGACCGTTACAAGAAACAGCTTTCAGCCATTGAGACATATCCGGAACTGGAAAATTTCATCGACGGGATAGACATCCCGGGCAAGTTCCTCAAGTATGCACGTGAAGTGGACAATATCGTACCGGCACCGGGTGAGTGGGAGGAATCAAAAGCTTATATGATGCCTCAGCTCCGCGCTCTGGTAGGCAGATACTCCAAACTCGGCGACAATGCGTTCTACAAGATGTATCTTGACATTGATGAAGTGGTGAAAGCGGCAATGTGACTCTGTCCGGATGGGCGGTTCACTGGGCGATGAACTGATATACGATGTCCCCGGTCTGTCTGGCCGGGGCGTCTTGTTTTGCGGAGAACCTTGACATTCTCGCAGCCCGTCTTGCGAACTCTCTCAGGCATCTGTCATCTGAAGACGTCTCTTCCTGAATCTTGACGTCAATAACCCTTCCTGAATTGTCAACTGTAATGAGAACAGTCACCATGCCTCCGCCCATACACTTGTATGCCGGAATAGGGAGGTGGCTTGCCTTGCGGCCTTCCAGATGCCAGGAGAGGACGGACGGTCCGCTGTAAGTCTTGTCCTGGGCCTTGTTCTCTTTTTTTATCTTGGCCGGCTCTTCGACATAATCCTCGTCCTTTTCGGCATTCTGGCCGTTTTTAAGGTCTTTTGCAAGCTTTTCCGCATCTTTGTAGAGCTGGTCGGCATCTGTGTTCCTGTCGTCTTTCAGAGTGGCTTTATTGCGTGATGCCGTGACGTTCCTGAATTCGATTCCGGAGCTCCCGGCAATCATTTCCTCAATCCGTTTGTCAATGTCCTGGTCAAAGGATTTCTTCTCCTCAATTCTACGGAGCTCTTCCTGCTTAGAAAAGTCAATGACAAATGAGTTCTCCCTTTGAAGAGAGAACCCTATCTGCGCTATGAGCAGGATTATGACCACAACGAGGTGGAAAATTATTGTAATGTACAATCCTGCTTTATCTTCCCGATTCAGCATTTTCAGCGTTCAATGACTTTTCTATTGTGGCTGAGATGACGTCGATTGCAACCTTGTTGTGGCCTCCCTGCGGGATGATGATGTCGGCGTATCTCTTGCTCGGCTCGATGAACTGGAGGTACATCGGCTTCACTGTTTTCGTGTATCTCTCAATGACTTTCTCCACTGTCTTGCCCCGTTCAATGATGTCTCTTGCCATCACTCTCATCAGTCTGTCGTCATCGTCTGCGTCAACGAAGATCTTGATGTCCATCTGTTCTCTCAGCTCTTTGCAGGTGAACACCAGGATTCCCTCTATGATGATGACCTCGGCCGGCTCAACTGTCACAGTCTCCGTGGCCGACCTTGTGCAGGTAAGGTATGAATAGACTGGCTGCTCAATGCTCTTTCCTTCTTTCAGTTCCTTCAGCTGTCTGCAGAGGAGGCTGAAATCTATTGAGTCCGGGTGGTCAAAATTGATCTGCTGTCTCTCCTCGATTGGAAGATGGCCTGAATCCTTGTAGTAGGAGTCCTGCGGTATAACCACGACTCTCTCCCTGAGCTGCTCTGTGATTGCTCTGACCACTGTGGTTTTGCCTGAGCCTGAACCACCTGCTATTCCTATGACCAACATTTTACGGGCAGTGTGTTATAAGTTATTAAAAATCGGCGTTCCTTGGAGTTCTCGGGAAAGGAATGACGTCCCTGATATTGCTCATGCCTGTCACAAACAGCAGGAGTCTCTCGAATCCGAGCCCGAATCCGCTGTGAGGAACTGAACCGAATCTGCGGGTGTCAATATACCATTCAAGGTTTTTCCTGCTCATTCCGAGTTCATTTATCCTGCCTTCCAGTTTCTCAAGGGACCACTCTCTTTCAGATCCTCCGATAATCTCTCCTATCTTCGGGAAGAGCACGTCCATAGCCCTGACGGTCTTGCCGTTCTCATCCTGTTTCATATAGAAGGCCTTGATTTCTTTCGGATAGCCGGTGAGGATAACCGGCTTCTTGAAGTGTTTCTCCACAAGATACCTCTCGTGTTCGCTTTGGAGGTCAACGCCCCAGTAAACCGGATATTCGAATGTTACTCCTTCTTTCATCGCTTCTTCGAGAATCTTGATACCTTCAGTGTATTCAAGTCTTACAAAATCAGTTTCTGTAACTCCCTGAAGCCTCTCGATAAGCTCGTTGTCGTATTTGTCATTCAGGAATTTGACATCGTCATAGCAGTTGTCGAGAGCATATTTCACCAGATATTTGATGAATTCTTCGGCAAGGTCCATATTGTCCTTGATGTCGTAGAAAGCCATTTCCGGTTCGATCATCCAGAATTCGGCGAGATGTCTCGGTGTGTTCGAGTTCTCCGCGCGGAATGTAGGGCCGAAAGTGTATATCTCGCCGACAGCTGTTGCTCCGAGTTCTCCCTCAAGCTGTCCGCTCACTGTAAGGCTTGTCTGTTTTCCGAAGAAATCCTCGTTGTAGTCAATATCACCTTTTTTGGTCTTTGGTAGCGGTTTGGTGAGGTCAAGGGTTGTCACCTGGAACATCTGTCCGGCGCCCTCGCAGTCAGACTCTGTGATAAGCGGGGTGTGCAGATATACGAATCCCTTGTTCTGGAAGAATGTATGGATGGCATAAGCCATAGCGTTGCGGATTCTCAGCACTGCTCCGAATGTGTTGGTTCTCAAACGCATATGTGCAACTGTCCTGAGATACTCAAGGGATGTGTCTTTCTTCTGGAGCGGGTATCTGACTGGGTCGCAGTCTCCATATACTCCTATCTCACCTGCTTTTATCTCCACGCTCTGTCCGCTGCCGATTGACTCGACGAGCGTTCCTTTTACATAGATGCTTGCACCTGTTGTTATCCGCTTGATAAGTTCCTCATCGAAATACTCAGTCTCGGCCACAACCTGGATATTCCTGATTGTGGAACCGTCATTGAGTGCTATGAATTTTACCTGTTTGTTTCCTCTTTTGCTTCTCACCCAGCCTTTGGCGAGAACTTCTTTGCCCGGCTCCTCTTTGAGCAGGTCCTTGATTTTTGTCCTGACAACAGTGTCCATTGCGATTAAGTGTTTTTATCGTACAAATATAATAAAAATCCTTGTATGTCCGAACAGTATTACAGTACAAATACAAATGAAGAGGATGAGCAATTCTGCCCATCCTCTTCAAATATTGAGTCACGCCGGAATTAATCCTCTGACGCCCTTCTTGACTGATACATTATCTTCAGTGCTGAGCAACGTCTGAGTTCCTGCTTGATATCAGTGATAATACCCATACGTACATCCTGGTCGGCCTTGATGACAGTTGTCATGAACTGGCGGTCACCCTCTGACATCGCGTCACGCTCTGCGGCGATGAAGTCACGGATGTCGCTGACTGTCTTGAAAGAGTCATTCAGCTGAATACGAGATTCAGTACCGTATTTGGACTGCAGATGTTTTACTGGAGGTCCGACATTGATGTATGAGGCAAGATCTTTTCTCTCGAGTTTGATTACTTCTGAAGCTTCTGGAAGTTTCACAGTGACCATATCCTCTGTGCTTCTCAGCTGGGTGGTCACCATAAAGAAGAACAGAAGCATGAAGACGATATCGGAGAGGGAACCTGAACTGATTCCCGGCATTTCTTTTTTATCGCCTCTTGAAAATTTTGGCATATTCTATTCCTCCTTGTTTATTTGTTAGAAACGTTCTTAGGTTCAGCCTCGGAAATATTCTGCGGGATGCATTTTTTCACGATGTCCTGCTTTTCCTCGTCAAGGCTTTCGAAACCTTTGCCGTAGTTTGCCCTTGAGAACTCGTCACGAAGTTCATTGATAGCTTTTACAAGCTCGTTCTGAACTGCGATGTAGGCTCTGTAGCTGGTACCGCGGTCGTTCTGGAGTGAAATCACACCTTTTGAGACTGCGTACTGGCCGAAGCCCTCGATGTCCTTCATTTCCTTCTCTGGAAGGGTAGGATCCTCGGCAGGGTTTGTAAGGAACTGTTTGATCTTGTCTTTGAGCTGGCTGACATCCAATAGTTCATTACCTGCGATAAGTCTGTCCTGAGAGTTGATTTTAACGATAATGATATTACGTTTGTTGACTTTCTGGTCCTCGACTTTCTGGTTTTTGTCAGGCATAGGCGGAAGACGACGCTGAAGACCTGTCTGTGATCCCATTGTGGTAGTCATAAGGAAGTAGCACAGAAGCAGGAACGCGATGTCTGCCGTAGAGCTGCTGTTGATTGCTGGTGTCTTTTTACTAGCCATATCCCAAATTGTTATTTAGTACGGATTGCTCCCCAGATTTCTCCGAAGATAATGGCGACAATTGCAAGCGCGCCGGTGAAGTATGTGAGGTTCAAAACCGTATCCGTTTGTTTAAGCTCTGCAAATGCAGGCTGTGGAGTAGTAAGTCCGACTGCTGGAGAACCAGGTGCGAGCAGGTATGCCACTACGCAGATTACCGCAACCACTGCTATTCCGATACCGAGCTTTACGAGGCTCTTCGGATTGTTGACGATGGATACTCCAAGGCCGATGACGATGACACAGAACAGAGCCAGTCCCACCATCACATAAGCCCAGTAGAGCAAAGCCTCGACAGTGGCGTCCGGCTGACCTGGAGCTGACGGATAACCAGCCACAAAGCCCCAAACCAGAAGGCCGACGCTGACGACGATAAGAGCTACCATCAGCCAAGTGAATATTTTATTGAGATTTTTCATTGTAAAAATTCCTTATTTAGACTACTTTGCCTTGTATTTTGTAAGAACATCAATCAGGGAGATTGAAGAATCCTCCATGTCAATGGTGAGGGTGTCAATCTTCGCGAGGATGTAATTATAGAATACCTGAAGGATCATAGCTACAATAAGACCGCCGACAGTTGTGATGAGGGCGACTTTCATACCACCTGCGACAACGTTAGGGGAGATGTCACCAGCTGCCTGGATAGCGTCGAATGCCTCGATCATACCGATCACAGTACCAAGGAATCCGAGAGACGGAGCGATGGCGATGAAGAGGGAGATCCAGGAAAGGCCGTTCTCCATAAGGCTCATCTGAACTGAACCGTAGGAAACGATTGTTTTCTCAACCACATCCACACCCTGGTCGTAACGGAGGAGACCCTGATAGAAAATGCTTGCTACAGGTCCGCGGGTATTGCGGCAAACTTCTTTTGCTTTCTCAATTCCGCCTTCCTCAAGAGCTGCCTCGATAGCCTCAAGAAGCTTCTTGGTGTTGGTCTTGGAGAATGTCAGGTAGAGAATTCTCTCGATAGAAAGAGCAAGACCGATGATAAGGCAGATGATGATCAGGGACATAAAGCCTGCGCCACCTTCGATGAATTTGGTCTTGAGAGCCTGGTGAAGTGGAACTTCAGGAGCTGCTGCTGTAAGAGCCGCGAGGTCGTTGACAGGAGCAACTGCCTCAGTGGCAGCGGCGCTGGAAGCTGTTTCGTCCTGAGCGGATGCGTAATTTGCAGAAACGGCCATTATGCCGGCAACTGCCAAAAACATGAAAAACTTTTTCATAATTGTTTTTGTGTGTTTGAAATAATTAATGTATTAATGTTTAATAAATTCACATTAAAGGTCCGGCTACTGGGCACAGTCTCCGAAATCCGTTGCAATTTAGCAAATAATTTTCATTTGGCAATATTTATTTGGATATTTCTCCTTTAAGATTCCGGCCCATCATAACCCTCACCCATTCATTATTGTCGCTTTTGCCCATCAGGTAAAACAGTTTCGCCAGGGCGCTTTCGGTCGTACTGTCGTATCCGTCAATGACTCCGGCGTCCTCAAGCGTTTTTCCGTTGGCGTAAATGTCCATATTGACAGTGCCCGCAATGCATTGAGTCACATTCACTATTATCTTGTCCATCGCGGCGGCTTCCCCGAGTATATCCAGGAACCACTTCTTTGACGGGGCGTTGCCGGCGCCGTAAGTTTCCATTATGACAGCTCTCGTCTCCGGCCCGCAAATCACGTTTCTAGCCACCTGCGGCGTGATGCCCGGGTGGAGTTTTAGAATTGACACCCGGGTGTCCAGTTCTGTATTGATGCTCAAGCTCTGGTACCAGTCGTTAGGCTTGCGTATGAACTCCCGGTTGTAACGGATATTGATTCCCGCCTCCGCAAGAGAAGGAAAATTCGGGGACGAAAACGCCCTGAACACCTCGGCGTTGATCTTGGTTGTCCTGTTCCCCCTCATCAGCAGAGAATCGAAATATACGCACACTTCCGGCACTTCGGAGTGTCCCTCGTTGTCTTTTGCGGAAGCTATCTCCACCGCGGAGATGAGATTCTCCTTGCCGTCAGTTCTCGGCACCCCGACAGGCAGCTGGCTGCCGGTGAAGACTACCGGTTTGGTCAGCCCGTCCAGCATAAAGCTCAAGGCTGAAGCGGAATAGGACATCGTGTCTGTTCCGTGCAGTATTATGAACCCGTCATAATCATCGTAACGCTCCTTTATCAGGCGGGCAAGTTCCTGCCAGAGCGACGGCTCCACGTCCGAGGAATCAATCGGAGGGTCAAAAGAGTGACAGTCTATCTTGCAGGCGAATTTGCCTATTTCCGGCACTTCCTCCAGAATCTGGCTGAAGTCGAAAGGCTTCAGTGTAAGGTCGTCAACGTCCTGCTTCATTCCGATTGTTCCGCCGGTGTAGATGAGCAGTATCGCCGATTTGG
This sequence comes from Candidatus Cryptobacteroides sp., assembly GCA_051870055.1. Taxonomy (GTDB): domain Bacteria; phylum Bacteroidota; class Bacteroidia; order Bacteroidales; family UBA932; genus Cryptobacteroides. The sequence continues at coordinate 98,788 of JBJEBM010000071.1, read as the reverse complement.
TGGTTACGTCCTTTCTTCTCATTTATCTACAGTTTAATATTGAAAAGTCTTTCAGCGTTTGAGGTGGTCACGGCAGTTACCTCATCCGGGTCTGTCTGCTTGATCTCCGCAATCTTCGCAGCAATCAAAGGAATGTATGAACTCTCGTTTCTCTTCCCTCTGAACGGCACAGGTGTAAGATACGGCGAGTCGGTCTCAAGCAGGATATTTTCAATCGGAATATGCCTGATGGCCTCCGCCACGCCTGCGTTTTTGAATGTCAGCACTCCTCCTATACCCACATACCATTCCCCGTACTTCTGAACTCTCCGGAATGTCTCCACACTTCCGCTGAAGGCGTGAAGGCTTCCCCTGATGTCCAGTCCCCGGCATTCGTCAAGCACTTTGAAAAAATCCTCAGTTGCTTCCCTGAGATGTATGTTCACCGGCAGGTCAAGACTTGCGGCAAGTTCCAGCTGGGCCTTGAACGCGGCTTTTTGCAATTCCGCCGTGTCTGCTGAATAATGATAATCCAGCCCGATTTCTCCAATGGCCACAATGCCTTCGGAATGAGCGAATTCCTCCACTGCCTCCAGCTCTTTTTCCCAGTCGTCCCCGACAGAGCCAGGATACAGCCCGGCCATATTCCTGAACACGTCAGGGAATCTTTTGTACAGATTCACCATAGCCTGCCGCTCGGAACTGTCAACGTCCGGCTGCAGAATGAGCCCGACTCCGGCCCCGACGGCCCTCCGGACAACTTCTTCCTCCTCTCCGGAGAAAGCCCTGTCATAAATGTGGGAATGTGTGTCAATAAATCTGCGGTTTCCGGTCATAATCCGACATCTCAAAAATCCGGATGCAAAATTACATAAAATTCGGGTTAATCGAGCATCTTCTCAGAAGGTCTGTGACAATTATCCCGTCACATTCCAGAATTCCGGTCAGGGACGCGGTGTCACGGCAGCTGAGTTTTGCCAGTGCGGCGATATCCTCAATGCTGATGTCCCGGTTCTGCCTGACAATGTCCGCTATTTCAGATGCGGCCGCAGCGAAATCCGTATCCTCTTTTTCCTTGTAATATTGATATACTTTGGTTTTCAGGCTGATACCGTCTTTCCTGCATCTAGGGCCAAGCCCGAGGGAATCGAGGAGCTCATTCACACTGTAGATGGCATCGGCTGTCCGTTGCCCGATAAGTATGTTGCAGCCTCCAGAGCAGACATCGTCAATACGTCCGGGAAGAGCGTAAACATCTCTGTTGTATGAGGATGCGAGATGACAGGTCATCATTCCTCCTCCTTTTCTGCGGGACTCGGCCAGAATCACGGCTTCAGAAAGTCCTGCTATGATTCTGTTCCTGCGGAGGAAGTTTATCGCTTTCGGAACGGTGCCAGGAGGGTAGTCCGTCACGAGAGCGCTGCCGGGCGATGAAGCTATTCTGTCCGCATGCCAGCCGTGGCGGAACGGATAAATAGCATCAATGCCGGTGGCCATCACCGCTATTGTGGGAAGGCCGGCATCCAGGGCGGAGATATGCGCCGTGATATCCGTGCCGATAGCCAGGCCGCTTACTATCAGTGGCTTGACTTCTGCGGAACCCATTGCTGTGACTATTCTCGTGCACCATTCCTTTCCGTATGAGGTTATGTCCCTGGTCCCCACGACGGCTACTGCCGGCTTCCCGCAGAATACCTCTTCCGGAGTGGAATCTGATTTCATATACAGGAGCAGGGGAGGGTCGTCACATTCTGCAAGAAGTGCAGGATATCTCTCGTCGTCAATACACAGGAACTGTATTCCCTCTTCCGACAGCCGGTCCACTTCCTCTTTCTCCCTTTCGAGCGTGTCCTTTGTGATCCGGGAAATGTAGCCGGCCGCATTCCCGAGCAATGACTCCAGGGCCTCCGTCCCGGCCCTGAATACCGCCTCAGGACTCCCGAAGTGCCGGATGACCGACAGCCCTGTCTTGGGGGCGAATCCGAATATCCTGTTCAAAGCGCACCACGGCGCAATCTGTTCTGTTGTCTCATATCGCATAGGCAATTGGTTTTTGGTCCAGGCTAAGTTATATATTGCATACACGAAAACAAACTGAAAGTGGTGTCTTCCGTCCGGAAGACACCACTTTTTTATGAATTTTAAATTTTCGGGAAAATTTTAATTTCTTCACAAATCCCCTGAAACCCTTGATCAGATGATCAGCAGGGCATCCCCGTATGGGCCGAATTTGTATTTCTGCTCCAGGGCGGTCTCGTAAGCTTTCTTCACGAGGTCGTAGCCTCCGAAAGCAGCGACAGCCATAAGCATAGTTGATCCCGGAAGATGGAAGTTGGAGACAATCGCATCCGGCACTGCGAACCTGTATGGCGGGAATATGAACTTGTTGGTCCATCCGTCATAGGCCTGGACTTCGTCATTGGTGGTGACGTATGTTTCAAGTCCTCTCATCACTGTGACACCGACAGCGAGAACCTTGTGTCCGCCGCGCTTGGTCTTGTTGATAGTTTCTGCGGCTTCTTCCGTAATGATAAGCCTCTCGGAATCCATTTTGTGCTTGGAAAGATCCTCAACATCCACTTTGCGGAAATACCCGATGCCCATATGCTCGGTGATGAAAGCTTTATTGATGTCCTTGAGAATCATCATGTTGAAAAGCTCCCTACTGAAATGCAGACCTGCCGCCGGGGCTGAAACAGCACCTTCATTGGCGGCGAAAATAGTCTGGAAATTCACTTTGTCATCCGGGACTGTCTTCTCTCTGACCCATTTTGGAATAGGTATCTCTCCCAGGCTGAACAGGGTTTTCTTGAATTCGTCATAAGGTCCGTCGTACAGGAACCTGAGAGTCCTTCCGCGGGAAGTGGTGTTGTCAATCACCTCGGCCACAAGGCTGTCATCTCCGAAATAAAGCTTGTTCCCGATACGGATTTTCCTGGCAGGCTCGACAATCACGTCCCAAAGTCTCTGCTCCCTGTTGAGCTCCCGGAGGAGGAACACTTCGATGTCCGCCCCGGTTTTCTCTTTCTTGCCCAATAGTCTCGCAGGGAAAACCTTGGTGTCGTTCAGCACGAAAGTGTCGCCTTTTCCGAAATAATCAACGATATTCTTGAAAATTCTGTGCTCGATTTCTCCTGTGTCCTTGTGCAGGACCATCATCTTGCTCTCGTCTCTCCACTTGCCTGTCGGCTCGTGGGCGATGTCATTCTTCAACGAAATAGGAAACTGAAACTGTGATAATTTCATTCTATATACGAGTTTAAAAGTAATAGTCAAACTAATATATATACGGAAGAAATCACGATTTGTTTCATCACTTGGTCAATAAACCGGCAAAAAGAATGAAATCAGACTTTTGCCTCCGTAAAAACCTCTTTGATGGAAGGATAGGTGTTCTTCAGGAACGGGGGAAGGCTGGACTTGGCCACCCAGGCCGCCTTGGTGATGTCCTCCTCGGTCTGGGGCGCAAGGTCCACCGGAGCGTTATACTCCATATGGAACCACCAGGTGTGCTTCAGATGCCAGATCCCGTCCCTCCTGTAGCAATGGTCAGTTACGCAGATGAGCTGGCCGAGCCGGAGATTGTCCACGCCGGTCTCTTCCTGCACCTCCCTGACCGCTGTCACTGAAATGTCCTCGCCTTTTTCCTGATGGCCCTTCGGAAGATCCCAGATGCCGTCCCTGCGTATCAGCAGATAGTCGCCCCTGCGGTTTGACACAAGTCCACCTGCGGCATTGACCTCTTTGAACTGTCCGCATATATATTTATATGTCATGTCAGGCTCCTCAGAAGGAATGTAGATTCTTTCCGGAGTGTCTGACAACTCGAACATTTCTACAACCGGTGCGATATCCGATCGCTCTCCCGGATGCAGTTCAACGGCGTTCGGGTCGGAAAGAGCCGCCTCTTCAGGCCGGCAGATGACTATTGATCTTTTGTCAAAATATATTTTGTGCATTGCCTCATCATAAATTTGCTCCAAAAGTAATGATAATTATTAGAAGCTTCTAAAATATTGTCAAAAAATCCTTATTTTTGTAACTATTGTAAAAAATGATAATTATGACAGTCGATAAAATTCTGGCCAAATCACTGCTGGATATCAAAGCCGTGCTGCTCCGCCCTCAGGAGCCGTTCACATGGGCATCCGGGTGGCATTCTCCTATTTATTGTGACAACCGCAGGATTCTTTCTCATCCTGAGCTTCGTGCCAACGTGGCGGAATGGCTCGCATCGAAGGCGAACGGGCTGTATCCGGAGGCGCAGGTGGTGGCTGGAGTTGCCACGGGCGCCATTGCGCACGGAGTCCTTGCCGCTGACCGTATGGGAAAGGCATTCGTTTATGTCCGTCCGAAACCGAAAGACCACGGAACGGGCTCGCAGATTGAAGGCGAACTTCTTCCTGGGACTAAAGTCGTTGTGATAGAAGATCTTATATCTACAGGTATGAGCAGTCTCGCAGCTGTTGACGCCCTCAGGAAAGCCGGAGCGGAAGTCCTCGGTATGGTGGCTGTGTTCACTTATGGATTCGACCTTGCAGCTGAGCGTTTCATGGAAGCAGGAGTTCGACTCGACACACTTTCGAATTATGCGGCTCTTGTAGAAGTCGCCTCCCAGACAGGCTATATTTCACCTGAGGACAGCGCCCTTCTCCACGAATGGAGACGCAGCCCTGACACCTGGGGCAGATAATTCCCAAAAATTGACTGATATGGAAATCAAGAGCAAACACAGGATTGTGGCGAGGGCTCCTTATATGCTGTATATGCCTTTTGCCGATATGAGGAACTTCGTCAATATGCTTCCCGAAGACAAAAAACAGGGAGTGTCAGCAGATTATGACACACTTCACGCTGTCGTTCAGGGATTCAATGTCGGAGTCCGTATAAACGACAGGGTTCCTTATTCGAGAATCTCTTTCAAAGATGACGGCGCTCCGTTCGCCTTCAATGTGGATTTATGTTTCGACGCCGATGGCGGGAATCCGGACAGCACTGATTTCCATATAAATGTGGACGCCGATCTGAATTTCATGATGAAAATGATGCTCGGCTCCAAACTTCAGGGCGCTGTGGACAAGATGGTTGACACAGTGGCTGACCTGGCGGAGGGCAAGATGCCGGAAGGAATTGATCCTTCTATGTTTCCGGAAGGATTCGACCCTTCAAGTCTCGGAAAACGATGAATTTTGATCCGGCATTCCTGGATTATCTGAAAGCGGCCGCGGGGGAGTCCAATGTCCCTGCGGTCATTTCCGCATTGTCGGAGCCGGCGTCCGTGTCTGTCAGGCTGAATCCTTTCAAGCTCCGTCCTGATGAGGCCGGCGGCCTGTTCGGAGGGAAAGGGGAGGAGGTTCCCTGGAATGAATACGCTCTCTTTCTTCCGGAAAGACCACAGTTCACCCTGGATCCATTGATGCACGCCGGTGTATATTATGTCCAGGATTCTTCGGCGATGTTTCCCGGGTTTGTCTTCAGGTCCGCCGTCAGGACGCTGTTAAGTGAGAATCCGTCTTCCGGAATCCGCGCTCTCGACCAGTGTGCAGCCCCGGGCGGAAAAACAACAGACATAGCGACATCGCTAAGAGCATTGTGCGGAGATGATTTCCTGTTGGTCTCCAATGAGATAATGAAGCAGCGGGCCGCTGTGCTCGCGGACAATGCAGGTATATGGGGCGAGCCGTCAATGGCCGTTACATCGGCTGATCCAGCGGCATTTGCGGGACTTGCAGGATTCTTTGACATTATTGTGGCTGATGTTCCCTGCTCGGGTGAGGGAATGTTCCGGAAAGACGGGGAAGCGGCAGCCCAGTGGTCTGTGGTCAATGTGGAACTGTGCCAGGCGCGCCAGAGGCGGATTGTGGCCGATGTATGGCCGGCTCTTGCAGAAGGAGGTTTCCTGGTTTATTCCACCTGCACTTTCAACAATAAAGAAAATGATGACAATGTCAGATGGATAATGGAAAATCTTGGTGCTGAAGTGGTTGGGATAGACTTCCAGTCTGCCGGAATAATGTCGTCAGAATATGGAAAGGTGCTCATTCCGGGACTTGTAAAAGGTGAGGGACAATACTGCGCCCTGCTCAGGAAGACCGTCTCGTCAAACGGCAGGAGTCCGGAAAGGAACCAGTGTAGCAGAAACCATAAACCGGATTCCGTCCGTTCCTCCGGCGGTATTTCCAAAGAATTGAAGAACAGACTGTCCGGCCTGTTTGACAGGGATGTCGAGCTGCTTGAAAAAAACGGGATGCTTCTCGCTGTGCCTGAGTTCCTGTACCGTCATCTTCCTGACATTGAAAGTCTGAGACCTATGATGAGGGGAACTGCAATCGGACAGTTGAAAGGACGTGACATGGTTCCGGATGCAGACCTTGCGTTGAGCATAATTCTTGCGGAGAATGCTTTCCCGAAGGCGGAACTGTCTCTGCAGGAGGCGAGGGCTTTCCTGCACAGGGATGTTGTAATGCTTCCGGACGCTCCGAAGGGGATAGTTTGTGTGACTTATCTCGGACACCCTCTCGGCTTTGTCAAAAATCTGGGCAGCCGGTGCAACAGCCTGCATCCCCAGCATCGCCGCATCAGAATGGATATTTGAATAAAAGTGTTTGATTATGAATAGATTATTTGCAGTATTGGTGTCATCCGCACTCTTTCTGTCTGTGTTGCCGTCATTTGCCCAGCAGACTCCTGATGCCAAAGAATTCAAGTCCAGATATGACAATATCGTGGCTAGGGTGGGCGCAGCCGGCGTTGGAGTCGAGACCCTCCTTGACAAATGGGAGGCGGCTTATCCGGATGATCTGGATATGCTTCTCGGCAGGTTCTATTATTGTTTCACCAAATCCCAGAGCAACACGATTGTGGAGAAAGAAACTGAGAAATATCTCGGTGAAAAACCTGTCCTCTCGCTGAAAGACAGCACGGGACGCACAGTGAATTATTTCCAGGAGGTGAATTATGATGACGAACTCTTCGGAACTGCCCAGAAAGCCCTTGACAAAGCAATACAGGCCGAGCCTGACAGGCTTGACCTCAGGTTCATCAAGGTCGCCTCGCTCATAGGTTATGAAAAAGAGAGTCCGGACATGGCCCTGTCCGACCTGAAATCGCTTGTGGACTACAATGGCACGAGACATCCGGTCTGGACATATCCTGGCGAGGACAAGGTGGATGACGATTTCTTCAGCTCCGCAATCCAGGAATACTGCTATCTTTTCTTCCGTTACGGGACACCGGCTTCATTTGAGGCGTTCAAGTCCCTTTCGGAGAAAATGCTCGTATATGAGCCTTCCAACGTGCTCTTCCTCGACAATCTCGGCTCTTACAGTCTCGTCGTAGCAAAAGACAGCAAGACCGCATTGAAATATTACAATAAAGTATTGAAAATCAAGCCGGACGATATGACGGCAATCAAGAATGTCATCATTCTTGCCAGAAATGACAAGAACGAGAAACTTGAGAAAAAATATCTTCCGATGATGATGAAGTACAGCCAGGACGAGGCGGAGAAACTTTCAGCCAAGGCAAGACTGGATTTCCTTAACGGGAAGAAATAATCCCTCCGAACATCTTTCCGGCGAGCCTGTCGGTGACTTTCATGCAAAGCCCTGTGAAAAGGGCTGACATTATCGTGCCCTCCCGGATGACGTTCTCCTGTCCGTCACCGAGAAAATTCCCGAAACAGAACCAGGATATAGCCGCGGCTATTATCACCAGAGTTATGTCGAAACCTATCTTGGTGTTCCTGAATTTCACTCCAAGGAAGTCGGCCACGGCAGCATTGGTCATCTCGCCGGCAAGCATCCAGGCGTTTCCGATTACTTCAAGGCTTACTCCGAGGGCTGTGACGATGATTGCAAGGGCCATGAGCACCAGTCTCATCCCGTAGCATTCCGGGGAAATCCAGTCCAGAGCCCATATTGACAGGTCGGTCAGGATACCGAAGACAAAAGCCGCCGGTATCTGCATCAGGCTTTCCAACTTGAACCGGCTCCTCAGTAACGCTATCTGTATCAGTATGAAAATCAGATGCATAAGGATTGTGTACTGTCCTACTGTCCCTATTTTGAACCCGAAAATTGAGAAACTGCCAATCAGGGAAGCAACGTATGGAGGGCATGAAATCGGGGATGTCCCAAGGTCTGACTTTATCGAGAGCGCGACTCCGACCGACACGAGGAAAAGTCCGAGTGTGCCCACCGAATAACGTGCCGCCGTGGATTTGAATTTATCTGTCATAATTCGATTCATCTATAATATTGTTTCATATTCCTTGGCCGGAAAGGTGACAAATATCGTGAAAAAATTCTTAACTTCGCATTTCTGTTTGAAAAATGTTTTATAGATTCAGATATGCAGTTTTTGACTAAATTTTCAATTGTTATGACAGCCGCTCTGATAGCTTCAGGCTGCTCTTCAAGACAGCAGGAGCGCGTTCCGGCACTGGATCTCTCCTGGTTTGACACCACAGTGACCCCGGGAGAGGACTTCTACAGATATGCCACCGGCGGATGGCAGGCGGCCAATCCGCTCAAGGCTGAATACGCCCGTTTCGGTTCTTTCGACAAACTTCGCGAGAACAATGAGAAACGTCTCAATGACCTCTTCTCCGAGATGTCGGGAATGGTTTCCAAAAAAGGCTCTGTGGAACAGAAGATTTCGGACATCTACAAGATGGGTCTCGACTCCCTCAGGCTGAATGCTGAGGGTGCTGCTCCGATAAAGCAATATGTTGAAAGCATTTACGCCGTTCAGGACAAGGATGCACTGGTGCGTCTCATTGCCGAACTCCACAATTATGGCGAGAACCCGTTCTTCGGTACATTCGTTATGTCTGATCTCCGTGACAGCGACAGCCAGATTCTCTATCTCGGCCAGGCTGGACTTGGCATAGGGGACAGGGATTATTACACCGAGCCTGAAAATGCCGCCATCAAGGAAGGATACAGGAATTTCCTTGCAAAAGTCCTCAGCCTTGCAGGAGTGGAGGACGCCGGGAAGGCTGCCGACAATGCCCTTCTCGTAGAGGATACCCTCGCTGTGCATTCCTGGACCAGCGTCCAGGAGAGGGATATGGAGAAACTCTGCAATCCGATGACCACGGCTGAGCTTGTGGCTGCTTATCCCGGTTTCGCCTTCAAGACCTATTTCGAGTCAAGAGGCATTGAGGACCAGAAAGTGCTGAACGTTGACGAGCCTTCATTCTTCGAGGGCTTCAGCCGCTATTTCGCTGAGGCTGACCTTGATGTGCTCAAAGATTACGTTGCAGGACAGTTGGTTCAGGGAGCGTGCGGAGCTTTGAGCGATGACTTCTACAATACATATTTCGATTTCTTCAGTAGGCAGATGTCCGGAGTCACCGAGCAGAAACCTCGCTGGAAGAGAGCTATGAATGTGCCTAACAGCATTTTGAGCGAGGCTGTCGGCAAGATGTATGTGGACAGGTATTTCCCTGTTTCTTCCAAGAAGAAGATGATAACTCTCGTGTCAAATCTCCAGAAAGCCCTCGGCGAGCATATCGACGGACTCGACTGGATGAGCGACAGCACCAAGGCCAAGGCTCACGAGAAACTTGACAATTTTACAGTGAAAGTGGGTTATCCGGACAAGTGGAAAGATTATTCATCACTTGAGATTGACCCGGAGAAGTCTTATTATGAGAATCTCCGCGAGGCCAGCAGGTGGTATGTCGCCGACAATATGTCCAGGATGGGCAAGCCGACCGACAAGACGGAATGGGGTATGTCTCCCCAGACTGTGAATGCATATTACAATCCTACCACCAATGAGATATGCTTCCCTGCAGCCATTCTCCAGCCTCCGTTCTTCAATCCGGATGCTGACGATGTTGTGAACTACGGAGCTATAGGAGTGGTTATCGGACACGAGATGTCACACGGTTTCGATGACCAGGGACGGCTCTTCGACAAGAACGGCAATATGACCAACTGGTGGACAGAGGAAGATTCCGACAAGTTCAAGGAGAAATCAGAAGTGCTTGTGAAACAGTTCGATGAGGTTGAAATTATGCCTGGACTCAACTGCAACGGAAGGCTCACTCTTGGCGAGAACATCGGCGACCACGGCGGCCTCAGCATCGCATATTCCGCTATGGAGAATGCGATCGCAGGACATCGTCCGGAGCCTGTTGACGGTTTCACCCCGGAGCAGAGATTCTATCTCTCCTATGCGGCCATCTGGGCCCAGAATATCCGTGATGAAGAGAAAGCCCGTCTGACAAAGCTCGATGTACACTCTCTCGCCGTCAACAGGGTCAATGTGTCACTGCGCAATTTCCAGACATTCTTCGATGCGTTCGGCATCAAGGAAGGGGACAGGATGTTCCGTCCGGAAAGCGAAAGAGTGCATATCTGGTAGTGGGCGCTCCGGCATTCATATCCAGAAAACTAAGGTTTCAGGGAAGGATAGCGGTGTTCACCATCGCTATCGCTTCCTTTATCATTATTATAGCTGTAGCGGTCTCATCTGGTTTCCGCTATGAGCTCAGGAACGGAATCGCCGGCATTTCAGGAGACATCCAGCTAACCTCCCCGTATATGAATCTGATAGGTGAGGACAATCCGGTTTCCAGAACTCCTTCTTTCCTTCCTGCTCTCGACTCGATGGAATGTGTCGAGTCAGTGAGGCCGGTCGTTTACAGGGCCGGAGTTGTGAAGGCCGGGGAGAATATCCACGGAGTTATCCTGAAAGGCACGCCGGACGGAGGAGACAGCCTGTATGTGACTGTCCCGAGGCGTCTCGGAGCGATTCTCGGCCTGTCGGAAGGGGACAGGATGCTGACCTATTTCATCGGCTCCAAGGTGAAAGTCCGCCAGTTCAGAATAAAGGGCTTCTATGATGATATCCTCGGCTCGGATGACAATCTCGTCGTTTATGCCGGAATGTCTGATCTCCAGAGGGTAAACGGATGGGCTGAGGACGAGGTTTCCGCCCTGGAGATTGTCCTGAAAGACAAGTGGCGCGGTACACAGAAAATGTCCGAAGTGTCCGATGAGATCGGAGCCCGCATATTGTTCAATACGCCGGAGGACGAGGACACAGTCATTGCCACATCGGCGGTCAGGCGCTATCCGCAGATTTTCACCTGGCTTGACCTGATAGATTTCAATGTCCTTTTCATCCTGATTCTGATGGTGATAGTTGCCGGGTTCAATATGATATCCTCGCTCCTGATAATGCTGTTCAGGAATATATCGATGATAGGAACACTCAAGTCTGTCGGAATGACCGACCGGGACATTTCCTCCGTCTTCCTCAAGGTGGCGTCATCCGTCGTGCTCAAGGGAATGGCAGCGGGCAATCTTCTCGCCTTCCTTTTCTGTTTTGTCCAGGGCCGGACGCATCTTCTTAGGCTCAACCCGGAGAATTATTTCGTTTCCTCGGTGCCTGTGCATATCAGTCTTCCCGAGGTTCTTGCTGCTGATCTGGTTTCGTATCTCCTGATAATGGTTCTTTTGTTGCTGCCGTGTCTTTTTGTATCACGGGTTGACCCGGCGAAGACGGTCCGAGCGCAATAGAACGGAAGGCTTTCTGGAGCCTCATCATACTCTCCACGTAGCTTATAGTCTCGTAACCTTGGAACTTCCTTATTTTCAAGGAGTCGGACTGCGCCAATGAATCCGAACGCATCTTCGGGATAACCGCTACGAGATCCTCCCATCTCCGGTGCGGCTCACCCGTCGAGGCGGCGAAAGCTATGCAGTCTTTAATCCTGCCTTCTCCTGCGTTGTATGCTGCGAGAGTGAACTTCATAAGTTCCTCGGCGTTTTCCGCATCATCTCTGAACATCCGCTGCAGCCTGGATATGAGTTTAACAGCAGTGCTGATATTCTCTTCCGGGTCAAGCAGGTCGCTTGCCTCGAAATGGCTGGCTGTGTGCGGCATTATCTGCATCAGTCCGAGGGCTCCCCGTTTTGAGCGTACTTCTATGTGGAACTTCGACTCCTGCCATACGAGGGCTGTGAGCATAAATTTGTCCCAACCTGCCTGTGGGGCGTATCTTGATATAATCTCGTCGTAAGGGCTGAGCGTGGAATACCTCCAACCGCTGGAAGCCCTGCGGTAAGGGTCGTATGACAATGAGAACCTGTTGACGGCATCAGAGTGCTCCTTGGTGGTGAAATAATGTGAAAGCCAGGTGTTTATAGTCCTTATTTCCTCCAGTTTCCCGCCGTCCATAATCCAGGACGAACTGTCAGCCAAAGGGATTGACGACATATAGTCTGCCATCATAACCAGGGAATCCGCATACGGCAGGACGACAATGTCCACCATGCCGTTTTTCAGGGAGTCAATATATTCCGGACCTCCGAGGAAAATCTCCGTTTCTTTTCCGAGATGTGCGGAGAATTTTTTCAGCGTTTCATAATTGTAGCCTGTGGCATATCGCATCCTGTTCTGTTGTCCGTCAATCGCGATTACGAACCTCAGGGACTCTTTCCCGAATGCTGAAGGCTTGAGCACGGTTCTCTGGAGCATCGGCACAATCAATATCACTGCCAGTGACGGCAGTACATATTTCATTACAATTCTTCTTTTCCTGTGCCGTTTCATAAGTACCTGAGAATTAATTACATTCCTCTGAACCCTCCGCCGCTGGACATTCCTCCTGAACCGCCGAATCCGCTCATGGCACCCCCAAGTCCACCGCCTGATCCGGAACGTCCTCCGCTACCTCCTGCGCTCCCTGCTGCTCCTCCCACGCTCTTGTTGCGGGCCGGCTGCATATAGAACGGCCAGAAGACTCCGAGTTTGAGACCTCTCTGCGGCCTGATATATCCGTGCGCGCTGAAATAGTCAGCCTTGTCCATCGGCCATCCCATTCCGGCATTGAGGAATTTCACGAAAATGCACGCCCTCTTCCACTGGACGTTTGCGAAAACATCGAAATACGGGCAGTTTCCGTACTTTTCCTCTTTCTGGTTGTAGAACATTCCGAGGGCCGGACTGTATCCCGGGGCGTACCACTTGGTGTTGTATGTCACGTGTGCTCCCAACTGTACCTGCATCACGTTCTTCACCACGTTGAACTGCCAGTAGAGCCTGGAGTTTATGGCCAGCGGAGGAACCGGAATCACATCCTCGTCCGACGAAATCTGGAACAGAATCTGGTTGTCGAGATGTATTCCCGCCAGTTTGAAATTCTTGTTCAGTGCGAACTTGAGCACACTTACGGCGCTCTTCTCCTGCTGAGGAATCGCGTTGCCGTCATAATAGACATAGTTCTTCATCAATGTCCATCCTGCGGTCAGGTTAAGTTTCCAGTGAGGCACATCGAACATTCCTACCACCTGTGTCTTTGAAATTTTGTCGAAGTCATTGTCCCAGGCATAGTGGTTCGAATAATAGTGCTGCTGGTAGTATTCAGGCTCGTCAAGACTGGTCTCAAAATGTGCGCTGAGCGTCATCGGGCTCTTCCTGTGACGCCTGAACGGATACAGGCTGAATGATGCGTTCGCACTGATGCCCACATCGTTCACTTCCTTTCCGAGGAATGTGTAATAACCTTCCGCATCCCAGTTGAAATATTTCTTGTACTGGCCTTTCGCCCCACCGTATATATAGGCGGAGTTCCAAACCGTGTTCCCTTTCCTGTTGAACAGATAGCCGTTCTTCGGGAACATATAGTAGTTCATCAGCCTGTCGCCTATTCCGACATTGATTGCCGAGACAATGGCGTCGCTTGACCACGGCTGGAGCTTGATGAAGACTTTGTTCTCAAACTTCATCACCCTGAGCGAGTCATAGGTGGAGGTCGGATTGAGGTAGAAATTGTTGTTGTAGAGCTTTCTGGCGTTGGTGTCGGACAGCTCTATCTTGTCCTCGTAGATTTTCCTGTAAACTGAATATTCGCTTGTATGGCCGATGAAGGCGGTAGTGATGTCGGTGTTCAGGGTGTCGATCTTCGCAGCCTCGGCCCTCTCTTCCGCCCTTGTCTGGAGAAGCTCCTCCATCTCGTTGATTGCCAGGCTGTCTCCTGTGGCAAGGATGCTGTCCCTGTATGCATATTCTTTCTTCAGGACCTTCTTCTCCTTGATGTTGTTGATGAAATTGAAAGGAATCCTGTATGTCTGGTCGAGGAACAGAGTGTTTTTCTTTATCAATGTCGAGGCGTCTTTAAGCCTTACGTCAATCTCCCTGGAACCCACCGTGGTGTCCCTTATCCAGAAGTTGTCAATGATGCCTCCGTTCTCGCCCTTGGACATTTTGTTGTAGATATAGCCGGCGTGCATCAGGTATCGCTTGCCCATATAGTTGGTGCTGATGACGCAGGTCCTGTTGTCAACGTCCTCATTCTCAAGCATTCCATTGGCTCCGTACCTGTCGTATTCCAATGCGAAATTCCAGGACGGCAGGATGTTCTGGGTGGTCATTATGTGCAGCTCGTTCTCGGCCCTCTCCGCATTGGCGAACAATGTTCCCCAGTATGCCAGTTCGGTGTACGGGGTCTTCGTGTTGTAGAACGGAAGGGTGTACGGGCTGTAGGTGTAACATTCATACGGAGTGTAGAATGACACGCCCTCGTCACTTGTCCTGTTTGCGAAATCGAATGGCTGCACTGCTGAGCCGGATATGCCCAGATAGCTGACATTCACATTGTTCCGCATAAAAGGATAGTCGTTGAAATAATAGTTGTACGATGTGTCGAGGTCGTGGAGTCTCACATCGTTGAAACTCCTGCCCTTGTTCCAGGTGATGATGCGCTTGTAGAACATTGAATCCGGCACCGCGAAAGTCTCAAGGATTCGCGGAGTGTTCTCCCGGATGCTGTCACGTATTGCCAGCAGGCTGTCTTTCGCATCCAGCACGCTGTCCATATATGCCTGGCGGGCTTTCATCTTCTGTTCAAAGTCGTATTTCTTTCTCTCCGCCTTGTCGAGGGATGCATACCAGGCGTTGAATTTCCTGATGGCGGTTTCGATGGAGTCGAGCCTGTACAGGGAGTCCAGTTTCGGCCAGTCGAGGGAGTCTCCGGCATTCTTGAGGGAGTCGCGGACTATGACGTGTGTCAGGGAGTCCTTGATGGCAACGTAGTACTTGTATCTGAAGGGGTCTGTATATTTCAATGAATCAGGCACTTTCATTGTGTCTCTGGCTGATATGAACACTTGGGTGCTGTCCGCTCCGAGGCTGTCCAGTCCAAGGGTGTCGCTGATGGTCAGTTTCTCGTACTGGTCTCTGAATTTGGTGAATATCCTGTTCTCGTATATCACAGTGTCCGCCTCATACACGGCCTCCTCTGTGATGATGGCCCACGGCAGCTCCACTATTCCGTTCCTGGCGATGTCCATTCCGAAGGTCTGCACCGCCATCACTCCGACCAGCACGGCCGGAAACCATATCTTTGACAATATTGACTGCAATCTTTTCATACAAATTACAAAAGTAATAATTATTTTGGAATATGTAAGCCGTCATTCTCAGGATATAGCCCGGGGCATAAGCCTCCGGAGTCGGATGCGGTATCGAACTTTCGATGAAAATTCTGCGGATTATTGTTCGCAATAGTTTATCTTTGCTGTCTGTTTGATTAAGCATTTTGTCCTTACAGGCAGATGCTGCGCAGGCATTACATCAGTGACAGCGGCCGCCGTAAACATGAATTAATCGGGGCTTTTGAGTGAACAGCAAAGAAAAGCAATATGGAGATCTATTCAAAGGAGAGATATGATTCGTTGGTACAGAGTATTTTCCAACGATTTCCGTCAGTTCAGACATCCACGTTTGGGGAGGCCTACAAGCCCGGTCTGGAGAGGATGGTGGAGTTCCTCGGCCTTCTGGGAAATCCCCACAGGAAGTTCAAGAGCATCCATATTGCCGGAACCAACGGAAAGGGCTCCGTGGCCAATATGCTTACTTCCGTCCTTGCCGGAGCCGGACTCAGGACAGGCCTCTATACATCTCCCCATATTCTGGACTTCAGGGAGCGGATGCGTGTCGCAGGGAAAGATTCCGAGTCAGCCCGGCTGGTCTCCGAAGAGTACGTTTTCGAATTCCTGACCCGGTGGGAGAACGAATTCGACGGGCTTGAACTGTCTTTCTTTGAGATAACCACCGCATTGGCATTCAAATGGTTCGCAGACATAGAAGTGGACTGGGCAGTTGTAGAAGTTGGTCTTGGGGGACGTCTTGACAGCACCAATGTCATCATCCCGGGACTCAGCATCGTGACAAGCATCGGCCTGGACCATTGCGACCTTTTAGGAGACAAACTGGAGAAAATTGCCGGAGAGAAGGCAGGAATATTCAAACCGGGCGTGCCCGCTCTCGTTGGCCAGGCGCTTCCGGAGACAGCCCCCGTCTTTTCCCGCAAAGCGGAAACAGTCGGGGCCGGACTTCATTTCTCAGAATCGGCAGACCCGTCATTATGGAAATGCAGTGACTTGATTATCAAGGAAATGGACCTTCGTGGCAAGTATCAGAAATACAATCTCCGCACAGCCCTGTCCGCAGTTGACATTTTACGGGACACCCACCCTGAAATCCCGTTCAATGATGACGGAATAGTAGATTCATTGATTCATACAGCATCGAGAACAGGATTCCACGGCAGATGGGAAAGGCTGTCTTCCGACCCGGATGTGATTTGCGACATCGGACACAATGCGGCCGCCCTGACCAACAATTTCGCCCAGTTGAACAGCTGTCTCGACAATGACGAATATTCTTCATTGATAATTGTTTATGGCGTGATGGCCGACAAGAACCTGGATGACATCCTGCCATTGTTCCCAGAGCGTGCCACTTGGATATTCACAACTCCTTCCACCCGCCGGGCGCTTCCCGCCCGGGAAATCCGCGAAAGGTATTCGGACTGGTGCGGGCAAAACGGCAGGAAAAATCCCCGTCTCTATGTCTGCGATAATGTAAGGGATGCTGTTTCGATGGCGATGAGGGTAGCGTCTGAATACGGTGGCCGTCCTCTTGTCTATATTGGCGGCTCCACGTTTGTGGTCTCCGGGGCAACTCCGCTTTTTGCAAGGTAGATACCTGCCAGAATGCTGACATAAGAAGAATGGAATACTTTTTGCCATTCTGCCGTATATGAAGAACTATTTTGTTTTGAAAATGAGTAAGACCACATTGGCTGTCCTGGCCTCCGCGGCCGTGACAGCACTTTCAGCAATCACTATGAAGGCATTTTTATCCAATTCCGGTTCCGGACAAAATACTGACAATGAAGGACATCAGTTAGTGTCTCTCTGGTCCGAATACAATGCGGCCCTGCGCTCTGACAGGCCGCAGAAACAACTTGACATTCTTGAGAAGATAAAGAAAGACGCAAGCTCCAGGCATTATACCTGGGATTTTTACGATGCGGCAGAGAAATATGTCCAGGTCGGAGCTTCCCGCAACTGGAAACTCCGTGATTCCCTGAACAGGACTTCCCGTAAAGAGGTCGAATCTTATGGCGACCCTTTGGCTGTGTTCCTTTCCAGATATGAAGCCGGCACTTTCCAGGTTTCGAAACTCTATGAGTATCTTAAAGAAAACGAGTCCGGTCTGAAGTCCTCGGCCAACAGGGGATTCTATTCAGGAAAACAGATAAACGGAAGAACGTATATCCCCGGAAATTTCCGCAGCAGGTTCTATGAGAATGACTATGAGTATGCCTTGTGGACACTCCTGACATCCGCTCCGTCTTCAACGATGACGGAAAGTGCAGTATATAAGGAACTTGCGGATTATGAGAAAGGCAATAATCCGTTAGGTGCGTTTTTAGACTATCTGGCCGCATCTTCAGTGAAATCCCGGGATGACCGTTCGGCCGCGCTGAATGCGTTTTCTGTCAAGCACTCCGGCAAGGCCATAGCTTTGTGGGCTGACAAAGATTTGATTTCAAATGCATTTGACAGCCTCAACCGGAACAGGTCCGGCGAGAATGCCTATAAGGAACTTTATGCGGAATGTAAAGAATTCGAAAAACGGAGAAGTTCGTTCACCGGCAGGGAGAAGTATGTCGTTGAAGAACTTGACCAGGTGAAAGGCCTGATTGATGAATTGATAGGAAAGTCTTTGGCTGTGAGCGTGTCAGGAGGAAAGGCTTCAGTGCTTGTGAGAAACGCTGCTGATGTGAGGCTTCGCCTTTATGCCGTGGGACAGCCGGGAAATTCCGACAAGGCATTGGTTGACAAGGTATTGAATAATGAGAAACGCAGTTTTTATGTATATGACACCCTGTCGTTTGACCTGCCTGCTTTGTCAGACGGAACTTACAGGGCGACCGTGACATCCGGCAAGACTGAAGCTTCGACTTCATATCAGAATTATCATATCTCGTTGGCTGTCAGGCGGGACAGCAGGGGATACAGCATCTATGCGGCCGACTGGAAATCCGGTGAGCCTCTGCGGAAGGCGGACCTGGCTCTGTTGAAAAACGGCAGCATTGTCGCCGAGGCCAAGGATTTCGCTTTCGACGGCTTCACCCATCTGCCAGAATCAATTGCCGGCAAGATAGGCGCAAGGAGCTCATATACTGTCAAGTGCTCTGTCAAAGGAGATGACGGGCTGACCTGGAGTTCCGAACAGTTGTATTTCTACGGCCGTACTATAGACAGCAATGAGAATGAGCCTATTTCCGCTACGGCAAGTGTGTTCACTGACCAGGGCGCTTACAACCCGGGAGATACATTGAAATTCAAGGCTGTGCTGTACAGGACGGATTATGTGGACTTTGCCGGGACAGTTGCCGCCGGCACTCCGGTGGTGGTCGTGCTAAATGATTCCGAGGGCAATGAGGCAGGGTCAATGAAATTGGAAACCAATGAATTCGGCTCTGTAGCCGGAAGCTTCGCCCTTCCGGTTGGCAGAAGGAATGGCTGGTTCACTGTGAATGTGTTTATGGACAGGTCAGCCGCTTCTGCGGGAGAGAGAGTTCTTGCATCCCGTTCTGTAAGGGTTGACGAATTCATCTTGCCTACTTTCGACTTGCATTTCGACAAGAGTGACCGGCTGAATCTTCCGGGAGACCCGCTTTCAGTAAGAGGTCAGTTGGAGAGCTATTCGGGTCACAGCCTGGCAGGGATCACTGCTGAATATTCAGTGGAAAGCTGGGGACGCGTGGTGGATTCCGGCAAATTGGATATTGACGGTGACGGGAGGTTTGAGATTGGTTTCGCATCGGAAGAGTCCTCGGGATGGAGGTCTTACGTTGTGACTGTAAAGGTCACTGACGGCACTGGGGAGACCCGTGAATTTTCCAGAATGCTGTGGACTGCAGGTACTTTCAATGTTGACGTCAACCACGGTAATCCAGCAGTCGGGCAGGGAAGTGTTGCCGGGCAGAATCGACCGTCTTCCAAAAACAGATACCGTTTCGGAATTGAACGCGGATTCAGTATCGTGGACGGCGACAATGCCGTTATAAGCCTGAAAGTATCGAATCCGGATGGCGGAATTGTTCCGGTCAATATCGGCTATATTCTCAAGGATGAGGCCGGGAAGAGGATTCTTTCCTCTTCTGCGCAGTCCGGCTCTGAAGTGAAAATTGATTTTTCCAAATATAAATCAGGCCTTTACAGATTTGTAGCGGAGTGCTCTGCAAATAGTGCTGCCGGCAAGGAATATAAGGATACGACGTCTCTTGACCTGCTTTATATAAAAGACGGCGACACTGTCCTTGATGCTCCGGTGAAAGATTTCTTCAAAGTGCCTGAATCCGAGGTCAGGGACAATATGGAGTTGCTGATGGGCAATGCGGACGGACATCCTGTCTGGGCCGTGGCCGAGGTCTTCGGCATTGCTGGTGACCTGCTTGACAGGCAGCTTGTGCATCTGGACGGCATACGTGCGGAAGCAGGTACGCTCAAGTGCCTGGAATTCAGTTACAAGAAAGAATATCCGGATGCGGTACGTCTTCAAGTGTTCTATTTCCGTGACGGTGGCGAGGTGACTTTCAGCAACGAATACCGCCGTGCCGCAAAGTCTCTTGACCTGCCGCTGGAGTGGAGTTCGTTTGTTGACCGTTCTGTCCCTGGAGGCCGTTGCGAAGTCTCATTGAAGACGCTGCCGGGCGTGGAGGCTGTGGTGGCTGTATTCGACAAGAGTACGGAGGCGATTGCTTCCAACAGGTGGAATGAGTTCAGGACCAATGGCTTCCATATACCGGAGATTTACGTCAATTCAGTGTGCGGGGCTGTCGGGGAGAATGAGATTGCCTTTTTGCAGAGTGACTTGTATTCAGGAAATATTGTTGTCGGATATGGAGCGCGTACCAAATCGGTTCGTATGAACGCTCCGATGGCTATGGAGTCTGTTGCGATGGATGATGCGGTTGGCGCTGTGGAGTCAGAGGAGTCGGTTGAAGAAGATATTCCTGTCAGGGATAATTTCGCCACATCGTTGGCATTTATTCCTTTCCTGCGTTCTTCGGAGGATGGCACCCTTTCATTTGACTTCATTTCTTCCGGCAAATTGTCCACTTATTATGTTTCTGTGTTCGCCCATACGAAGGAAATGAAGAATGCCGCACTCCGGCGCGAGATGGTCGTGACAATTCCGGTCAAGGTTGCTGTAATTCCTCCGGCCTGCCTGTATGCTGGTGACTTGATGAATCTGTCGGTTTCTCTTTCTTCCAATGCCGATGTTCCTGTGAGCGGAAATTTGAAGGTTTATGTATATGATTCGGATGATTATCAAGGCAAAACTCCGGTCAAAGAATATGTGAAGCATCTGGAAGTGCCTGCCGGGAAGTCTGTCGCTGAAGTGTTTGATATTGACTCTTTGCCTGAGGCTGAAGACGGAGTTCTCGGATTCAGGGTGGTGTTCATTGCGGATGCTGATGGCGGAAAATTCTCGGACGGTATTTTTGTTACAGTCCCTGTCCTGCCGGCTTTGCAGACTGTTACGGAGGCCCATTCGGCTGTGCTCCTTGACGGTATGGACAAGGAGAAAGTCTTGGAGACATTGCGCTCATCTTTCGTCAATGGCTCCAGCTATGGTGCTGAGTATAAGGAGATTTCCTTAATTGAAATGCTGAAAGAGACTCTGCCGGAGAAGGTTGAGCCGTCGGGGAACGATGTCCTGTCGCTTTCGGAGGCTTTCTATGTGAGAAAAGTGGCCGGGAGTCTCGGAATGAAGATGGACATTGCTGAAGACAATGATTTGCTCGACAAGGTGATGGCTTGCCGCAATGCTGACGGGGGATTCTCCTGGTTTGAAGGGATGAAGTCGTCCCCTGTCATCACGGCTGTGATTCTGGAGCGTTTCGGAAAAATGCGCTCCGCCGGTCTGTTGGACATTGACTTGTCATCATCGGTCAAATATCTTGACGATGCCCAGTTCTCGGGACGTTCGTTGATGCCTTATTGGTGCGGCGGTCTGGATGATGCCCAGTATATGTTCGTGAGGTCGCTATATCCGGAGGTCGCTTTTACGAAGCCGTCCTCTTCCGACCGCAGTGTACAGAAACGTTTCGAGGAATTCTGCAAGGATGCGAAAGAGTACCTGGTGCCTAAACAGAAGCGTGGACTGAATGCTTATCTGATGGGCAAGGTCCGCAGGGTGAGCACGTTGCGCAATCTGCTCGCTTGCCGGGAAGGGATTGCTCTTGCAAAATCATGGGGTTTGTCCTTCAATGCAGGGAACCGTATTTCTGCTTCTCTGGATGCAGATATCCTGTCATTGACCGAATATGCGGTTGATCATCGGGACGGCGGGGTCTATTATCCTAATCTTGTGATGCCTTTCAGGGGTCTGCTTGAGAGCGAGGCTTACGCCCATTCAATGTTGTGCGATTTGATGTCAGGATATAGTGCTGGACATAAGGATAATACGGAGACCGGTCGTATCGCAGACGGAATCCGCATCTGGCTTATGCTTCAGAAGGAGACTCAGCATTGGGATTCGGATCCTGCGTTTGTTGATGCTGTCAATTCAGTTATGGCAGGTGATGCCGGAGTCAAATCAACATCGGTGCTTGTGATGACCAAGCGTTTCGAGAAGCCGCTGGACGCGGTTAAGGCTTCCGGCAACGGCTTCACGGTCAGGAGGCGGTTCTTCAAGGAGGTTTCTGTCACCGTGGACGGCTCCATGACAGGTATCAAGGATCAAGAGGTCAAGGAGCTGAAGGAGATAGCTCCGGGAGAGGTGCTGCACATTGGTGACAAGGTGATTGTCCGCTGCGAGATCCACAATGACGAGAACAGGAGTTTTGTCAAGGTGTCTGTTCCCCGCGAGGCGGCTTTCCGCCCGGTTCAGCAGCTTTCCGGTCCTTATGGATTGGGCATCAGTCCTTTGAGAGTGTCGGGATGGTATTCTTTCCTGCCTCAGGGTTACCGCAATGTCAAGGCTGCGGTGACTGAGTATTATTTCGATTCATATCCGGAGGAGAATACTGTGATTGAGGAAGAACTGTTCGTGACACAGTCGGGTATTTTCTCCGCACCAGTGTTGACTGTCGAGTCGCTTTATGCTCCGCATTACCGTGCCAATTCCGCATTTTACGGAAAGGTGACATCGGAGAGATAAAATATTCTTCAAAAATTTGTTTATTGGAAAAAAGTCCGTATATTTGCAATCCTGTTTGAATAAAGCAGGCTTGTTCGGGAGCATAGCTCAGTTGGTTCAGAGCGTCTGCCTTACAAGCAGAGGGTCGGGGGTTCGACTCCCTCTGCTCCCACTGAAGAGACTCGGAAAACATTCCGGGTCTCTTTTTCATATAAAGCCGTCCCCGACCCTCTGAGGTATTGATTTGCATTTGTAGAGCCTAAGCGGCCAGGCTGCATAGACTAATGCTTGCCAGTATCAGAAATCCTTTTCAGTTCCGTTACTATTTCTGCGTATGCTTTTCCGTCAATGTCGACAATACGGTGTGCCGTATTCTCGTAAATGGCTTTGCGCTGCGACATCAGCGATTCGATCCGCTGACGGAGAGCCTGCCGGTCACTCTGGCTGTCTCCAAGCATAGGACGTTCTCCGGGATAGGTGTAAAGATTGTCCACAAGAGTTTCGGTACCGGCCCTCAGATATATGCAAAGAGTTTTTTCGCGGACAAGAGACACCGCTTCCGGACTCGTAAGAGTACCGCCTCCAAGAGACAGGACAGTGTCCGCATGGCCGTCATCTGCAAGAATAACTTTCAGTGCCCCGACCTCCATTTTCCGGAATGTCGCTTCTCCGTCACTTGCGAAAATCTCCTTTATCTTACGACCCTGCCGGTCCTCAATCCAGTCATCCAGATCGAGAAACCGGCTTCCGGTCATTTCGCACATCAGACGGCCTATGCTGCTCTTTCCGCAGCCCATAAAACCGGTCAGCGATATTATCATACTACTTTATATCAAAAAGATTCGGCTCATCGTCAGAGGATTCTTCTCCATCTCCTGTAATCGCATCACCGGAGATTTCCTCGCCAGGCTCCGCCGGCCTATACAGCGATTCAGGATTGAATGACTCAATATCAGGTATGTCAATCGGCTCGAAATCAACTATCTCACCGGTTGAACCATCGTTCTCCTCCTCATCCTCCGGCTTTACAAGCGGCTCAATGAACTCCACCTTGAGCACATCGTATCTGTGGCACCTGTTGCCTTTGGCCGCGATACCTTTCTTTGCGATGAACTCCTCGGCGTCGAACTTCTCCGGCTCCCTGTGCTCCTGCCGTCCGGTGAATGTCACCATAAACTGCGGATGCTTGTCAGCACTGAAATCCACCAGGTAATTGCCTTTCCCCTCCGGTATGTACTGGGCCGGGGAATTGTCGCTTACAGGGAATGAGAACCTCTTGATGTAGAATTGTTTGGATGCGCCGTCAAAATACAGGGCGGCATAAGTCCTGTTCTCGTCGTATTTTTCGATTCTGAGCAGTTCACCCTGGTAACGGTTGCTCATATCGTATGAGGTCGTGTAATAAGTGCCGTTCTTGAATACAGCCAATATCTTGTCATTTCCGCTGAACTGTCCGAGATATTCTCCACGACCATCCTCGTTGAGTCTCTGGACATCGGTGTCAAACCAGATATCCTTGCCTCCGATAGTCGATATTCCTTTGGATTTGAGGACTATGCGCTGGATGGCATTCTTGGTCACAAGATTTCCTCTCGAAGTCTTGCCTTTGATGCCAAGCTCTGAGAAATCGTATTCTGCATTCAGCTTCTTCAGCTTCGGACGCGGACGGAAATACATCTTGACAGTCTCCGCCTCTCCGTTGTGGTTCACGGAGAACCATACGATTTTAGAGCCAGGGACTCCCTGGGTGATATCGTATTCCTTGTCCCTTGTCACACTCGTCACCGCAAACCTCTTCGCATAGTACACACTCGCTTTTCCGTCCCTGTATATGACATTGTATATTGTCCTTGTGTCCCCACGGTTGAAGATGCCCACATATAGCAGATTTTTTCCGAAGAACGCCTTGTCTGTCACTTTCGTGATGCTGTATTTACCGTCATTGCCTATGACGATGATCTCGGCGATGTCCGAGCAGTCGCAGATGAACTGTCCGTTGTCGTCTTTTTTCAGGCCGATTCCCACAAATCCCTCGGCCATATTGGCATAGAGCTTCGCATTGTTGCTGACTACTTTGGTGGCTGCAATCGTCTCGAAACCAGTGATTTCTGTCCTGCGAGGGAAATCTTTTCCGTATTTGTCCTTTATATTCTTGAAGAACTTGATGGTGAACTCCGTAAGGTGATCAAGGTCATTTCTCACTTTGCCCATCTCTTTCTCTATTTCCCGTATCTTCTCATCAATGACCTTGGTGTCGAATTTGGAAATCTTCCGGACTGGCTTCTCGACGAGTTTCAGGATGTCGTCCATCGTGATTTTTCTCGTCAGGGAGCTCTCGTATTCTTTCATCTTGTTCAGGACATCCTTGATCTGGGCGTCCCAGGTCTTCTGGTCTTCCTCCAGAATCTTGTAAACCCTGTTCTCGAAGAAAATCTTCTCAAGGGAGGTGTAATGCCAGCTCTCCTCAAGTTCGTTCAGCCTGATCTGCAGCTGGCGGCCGAGAAGCTCTTTCGTGTGCTCGGTGTCATAGACAAGGATATCCTCCACGCTGAGGAACTGTGGCTTGTTGTCCTTGATGACGCAGGCGTTCGGAGCTATTGTGGTTTCGCAGTCTGTGAATGCGTAGAGTGCGTCAATTGTCTTGTCGGGGGACACATCGTTGGGAAGGTGGATTACCAGATCCGCTGTTGCGGTGGTCATATCCTCGATTTTCTTTATCTTTATCTTTCCCTTGCCTTTGGCTTTCAGAATGGAATCCACCAAAGCATGCGTTGTCTTGCCGAATGGTATCTCCTTGATTGACAGGGTATTCTTGTCAATTTTCTCGATTTTTGCCCTGACCTTCACCACGCCGCCTCTCTGTCCTTTCATATACTTTGAGCAGTCAGCCAGACCGCCGGTAGGGAAGTCCGGAAGCAGTTCGAACGGCTCTCCTTTAAGATATGCTATGGAAGCGTCTATGAGTTCGTTGAAATTGTGCGGCAGAATTTTGGACGCCATACCTACGGCAATACCCTCGGTGCCCTGGGCGAGCAGAAGGGGAAATCTTACAGGCAGTTCAACAGGCTCCTGGTTCCTGCCGTCGTATGAGGTCATCCAGTTCGTTATCTTCGGGTCGAAGATGACTTCTTTGGCGAATTTGCTCAGGCGCGCCTCGATATAACGAGCAGCAGCGTTAGGGTCACCTGTGAGGATGTTACCCCAGTTTCCCTGGCAGTCCACCGCAAGTCCTTTCTGACCGATCTGCACAAGAGCTCCCAATATTGACTGGTCTCCGTGCGGGTGGTACTGCATAGCCTGCCCGACGATGTTCGCCACCTTGGTGTAGCTTCCGTCGTCCATTCTGTACATTGCGTGAAGCACTCTGCGCTGCACCGGTTTGAGTCCGTCCACGATATTCGGGACGGCCCTTTGCAGAATCACATACGACGAATAGTCAAGGAACCAGTCCTTGAACATCCCTGACAGTTTGAATTTCTTGCTGTCTTCGCCTAGCAGCTTCTCATATTTATCCGACGGGGATGCCGTAGAGTCATCTATCGGCTCCTCGTTGATATTATCATCGTTCTCCAGTTCGTCCGGAGACATATCTTCCCATTCGTCGTTGCTCATCGCTTGTCAGTTTTTATTGATTATTCCTCGTATCCGAACTTCCTGAGCTCCCTGCGGTTCTCTCTCCAGTTCTCGTCCACTTTAACGAACATATGCAGGAAAACTTTCTTCTGGAAAAAGTCCTCCATCTCGATTCTTGCGTCAGTTCCCGTCTTTTTCAGGGCAGCTCCTCCTTTGCCTATGAGTATTCCTTTCTGGGAATCCCTCATTACATAGATGACAGCGCTGATCTCATAGCGTTCCTCCTCTTCCTTGAACGCCTCTATCGCGACCTCGCAGCAGTAAGGAATCTCCTGGGAGTAGTTTTCCAAAATCTTCTCACGGATGATTTCCGATGCGAAGAACCTGAGGTTCTTGTCTGTGAAAGCGTCTTTGTCAAACCAGGCCGGAGATACCGGCAGCCTGGAGATAACAGCATTGAGAACACTCTCAATGTTGAATTTCTCCTGCGCCGACACCGGTATTACAAGTGCCTGTGGCACCCTTTCCTGCCATTCGGCCATCAAGCTTACCACTTTCTGCTGGTCGCTTATGTCAATCTTGTTCACCACAATTATCACAGGACATTCAAGATCCTTGAGCCGGTTTACGTAATCAGCGTTCTTGTCGGCCTTCTCCACCACATCGGTCACGTACAGAATGATGTCCGCGTCCCCGATGGCAGTGTCCACATAATCCATCATATTCTCCTGAAGGCGGTAGTTCGGCTTCAGGATGCCAGGAGTGTCGGAATACACTATCTGGTAGTTCTCCCCGTTGACAATTCCCCTTATCCTGTGCCTTGTGGTCTGCGCCTTTGCAGTGACTATGGATAGTTTCTCGCCCACAAGGGCGTTCATAAGAGTGGATTTGCCAACATTAGGGTTTCCTATAATGTTGACAAATCCGGCTCTGTGCTCTTTAGGTTCCTGTATGGTATTATACATAAGCTCCCATCTTGAGGATATTCACTTCACCCTCAGAAAGATAACGCCATTCACCCTTCTTCAGGCCCTTTTTGGTGAGACCTGCGAAATACACTCTGTCAAGCGCTTTGACATCATATCCGAGGGATTCGAAAATCCTTCTGACAATACGGTTCTTGCCTGAGTGAATCTCGATGCCGAGCTTCCTGTGGTCCTCAGGGTCAATGTATTCCAGCTCATCGGACTTGATCTCGCCGTCGCTCAGGGCCACGCCTGCCACGATGTGGTCATAGTCTTCCTGGGAAAGTGGTTTGTCCAGGATTACCTGGTAAATCTTCTTCTTGTCA
This sequence comes from Candidatus Cryptobacteroides sp., assembly GCA_051870055.1. Lineage (GTDB taxonomy): Bacteria > Bacteroidota > Bacteroidia > Bacteroidales > UBA932 > Cryptobacteroides. The sequence goes on along the minus strand of JBJEBM010000071.1, from coordinate 71,478 downwards.
TAGGATGGATGAGTGAGCCTTTCCGCTATCTCACCATCGTTGGTGAACATCAGCACGCCGGTAGTGTTCTTGTCAAGCCTGCCTACAGGGAAAACTCTTGCAGAGCATTTCTTGAGGAGGTCCATAACAGTCTTCTCTGCGTGCGGGTCGCTTGCTGTGGTGACAAATCCTTTCGGCTTGTTCATCACGATATAGACTTTCTCCTCGCCGCGGATTCTCTCTCCGTTGAACCGGATCTCGTCATTGAAGACATTCACCTTGCTTCCAAGCTCGGTGACAACCTCTCCGTTCACGGTGACAACACCTGCCTGAATATACTGGTCAGCTTCCCTCCTGGAGCAGATTCCGGAGTTGGCAATGAACTTGTTCAGACGAATAACCTCCTTGATAGGTGTCTCCACTGTGTCATTGTCCGAAAGCTGAATCTGGTCGAGCTGAGGTTTGCGGCTCAGCATCATATTGATGTTCTGCTCGTCATTCTCATTGAATCTGTAAGGATTCGGTTTCTTTGCAGCAGGACGTGCCTGTTTGCCCGGGAATCCTCCCTTGCCTGCAAAACCGCTTTTTCCAGCCGGCTTGGGTCCGTTGAAAGCGCGTCTGCCGGATGGTCCGAAGTTCCTGCCTGCCGGCTTCCTGTCCTGGCCTGCGAATCCTCTTCCTCCTTCTTGTTGCGCTGAAGGACGCCTTTCCCCGTTGCCGAAAGCGCGTCTGCCGGATGGACCGAAGTTCCTTCCCTCCGGTTTTCCTCCGTAAGGCCTCCTTGCAGGCTGCTCGTTTCCATAGTTTCTGCTTTCGGAGCCGCCAAAGCTCCTTCTCTCTCCGCCGCCATAGCTGCTCCTTCTGTCGGAATTGCCGTATGACGGACGTCTGTTCTGACCGTAACTTCTTCCTTCGGAGTTTCCATAGCTGCCGCGGCCCTCTGAGTGGCCGTAAGTTCTTCTTCCGGAGTCACCATAATTCCTGCTTTCTGAAGAACCGCGTCCACGGCCCTCAGATGCTCCGTAACTCCTCCTTTCTCTTTCTGAAGGTCCTTCTGATGATGAGTAAACCTTCCCGGAAATTCTCGGCCTTCTCGGTCTGAGTTTCCTTCCTTCTGCGGTGTAACCGCTTTTGTTGTTTTCTTCCATTTTGGATTTTGCCCGTCGGGCGATTTAATTAATTAATGTCTGGCTCACGCCATTTTACTTTATTTATACAGTTAACTGTTTTATTATCAGTCTATTGTTTTAGTTCAAAATGGTATGTTATACTACCTTCCACAATCGCTTTGGCATTTCCGTCAACGTTGAAATGGGTGTTCATCGCCGCCGTCCTTGCAGCTGCCCACAATGTGGCGTTATTGACTGTCGTGCCCGGAGCTCCCGGCTGGGCCTTGGTCACGTTTCCATACTGGTCAACCCATATAGTCACCACGACAATACCTGCTTCCTGGACTGTGTATGCCGGTTTGGCTATCGCTCCGACAACGCTTCTTCCCTTGACTACGGCATTAGGTTCTCCTGTGGTCTTCCCGGTGGTCGTGTTGCCCTGTGCGTGTCCTTCTTTCAATGACTCGCTGACCTTTTTTGCGGTTTGTGCGGCGAGAGTGTCCTTGTCAGTCTTGTTGTTTGCTGCGTGGAAAAGCGCCTTCTTGTTTATCTCTTTCTCACGCGGAGGCTCGTATTTCTCCACATCTCCAAAGTCATCCACTGTGGCTTCCGGAGCTTCATTCGCCTTCGTCCCTGTCTCCTGGGCCTCGGAATGCTGGACGAGTTCCACCTGTCTGGTCCTGTCCGGATCCTCAGCCTGCGGTCTTCTGCCTTTAAGCTGCTGGACTACAGCGGTTTTCTCTTCCTCCTGAGAGAAGTCCACAAGGAAACTCTGCTCCTCCGGAGGAGGATAAATATATACAAGTCCGGAAAAACGTCCGTAGACCGCCACGGCCACGTGCAGTCCCACAGTGATGGTCAGCGCTATGACTGTGGCCGTTTTTTCAGTTTTACGGCGTATTTCCTGGAACTTCTTCATATTTTTATGCTATTCCGGCTGTGTGGCCAGTATCACTTTGTAATGATTCCTTTTGGCGATGTTCATCACTGCGACCACCTCTTTCACCGGCACGCTCTCATCAGCGTATATCGAGAAAGTAGGATCTTCTTGTGCCTGAAGCAGATATACCAGTTCGTCCTCGACTTCTCCGAATGGAATGGCTGTCTCGTCCCCATTGATATGGTACGAATATGTCCCGTCGTTCCAGTCCTTGATTGACACGCTGACTGTGGCTTTTGCGGAAACCTGTCCTGTGCTTTTAGGCAGGAGGAGTTTCAGTGCGTTTGGATTCACCAGAGTCGATGTGATGAGGAAGAAGATGAGCAGCAGGAACACGAGGTCGGTCATGGACGACATCGCGGTGTCGGACAGCACTTTGGTTGATCTTTTATATGCCATATCTGATGCTCCTGAATTCTTATTCCGCTGACACTGAGTCTCCGTCCGCAGGCTCGTGGAGGAGGTCCATAAAGTCAATTGTGGCGCTCTCCATCTTGAACACCAGGTCAGAGATGTTGGACGTCAGATAGTTGTACCCGAAATACGCGAGAATGCCGACGATAAGACCGCCGACGGTGGTGATCATGGCTGTGTAAATACCGCTGGACAGCAAGGTGATGTCAATGTTGTTTCCGGCCTGGGCCATATTGAAGAATGCCTGCACCATACCTATCACGGTTCCGAGGAATCCGATCATAGGTGCGCCGCCGGCGATGGTCGCAAGAATAGGAAGACCTTTCTCAAGTCTCGCCACTTCTGTGTTTCCTGTGTTCTCGATGGCGGTCTGTATGTCAGAAAGAGGACGTCCGATTCTCGAGATTCCCTTCTCGACAAGTCTGGCTACAGGCGAGTCATACCTCTCGCAGAGACTCACGGCCGATTTCAGTTTGCCTTCGTGGATATAGTCACGTATGTCCCTCATGAAATTGTCATCAATGCTGCCGGCCTGATGGATCATCCACCATTTCTTTCCGAAAATATAGATGGCCAGAATTGAAAGGGCGAGGAGCACCAGCATCAGCCAGCCTCCTTTGAAAGCCATATCCAACAGTCTCATTTTCTCCTCGTGAGGAACCACCGCGGCCGTCTGGGACACGATGTCCGCAGAGTCAAGTCCAGCCTGTAAAAGATAGAACAACATAGTAATTCAATAATATTATAATTGCAATCTGCAAATTTAGTCAAAATTTACGACTTTTGAAAAAAATCTATCCTTTCTAAATAAAGAGGATAACCCGGCACTGACTGTCCTGCAGCGGATCTCGAGCCGAGACGTATCAGTTCCTCCGTCCATTCCGGCGGGCGCTTCCCCCGGCCTATCTCCAGCATTGTGCCCACAATGGCCCTGACCATATTCCTCAGAAACCTGTCAGCGCATATTGTAAATACAAGATAATCACCTTTTTCCGCAGGATAGCCCATCATCTTCACGTGGTCGGGCTCGTATTCCTCCCATACGGCTTTGAATACTGTGCAGATGGAAGTTTTGTTGTTGCCTCCGGTCTTCTCGAAGCAGCTGAAGTCGTGAGTGCCAAGAAGATGACCGCAGGCCTTGTTCATTGCTTCCAGGTCAAGGGGAAATGTGTAAAGGCAGGATCTCGATGCGACAAATGGATCTTTTTTTCTATGTATAAAATATTTATATTCACGTTTCGAGGCATCGAATCTTGAGTGGAATCCGTCATCTGCAGGGGACACCTCGTGAATGACGATTCCGGCAGGCAAGATGGCATTTAATTTGTAGCAAATAAAGGCCGTTTCAGTGTCCGTGAGCGGCCGGGCATCAAAATGTGCCACGTAGTTCACGGCATTTACTCCAGTGTCCGTCCTGCCGGCTCCTGTAATCAGAATTTCCTCTTTCAGGAGGGTGGAAATGGCGTTCTGGAGGCATTCCTGGACAGAGGGGGCGTTGGGTTGCGCCTGCCATCCGCAGAATGCGCCGCCGTTGTATGAAAGACGTATGAGGTATCTCATCGGAATGCGGGTTTGGTTTGTCCGCAAAGATAGTGAAATTGAAATTAAAATATATTATAATGGATAGTGTGAATATTAAAGAGCTCAATGAACGCATTCAGAAAGAAAGTTCATTTGTTGATCTTCTTTCGCTGGAGATGGGCAAGGTAATTGTCGGGCAGAAACAGCTTGTGGAGAACCTCATGATAGGCCTTCTCGCAAACGGACATATTCTTCTTGAAGGTGTTCCTGGATTGGCGAAAACATTGGCTATTAATACATTGGCACAGGCTGTCAATGCCAAATTCAGCAGAATCCAGTTCACTCCTGATCTTCTTCCTGCCGATGTCCTCGGTACATTGATCTACTCTCAGAAAAACGAGTCGTTCGAGGTCCACAAGGGCCCTGTCTTCGCCAATTTCGTGCTGGCGGACGAGATCAACAGGTCTCCTGCGAAAGTGCAGTCCGCGCTGCTGGAGGCGATGCAGGAGCGTCAGGTCACAATCGGGGAGGAGACATTCAAGTTGCCTGACCCGTTCCTGGTGATGGCAACCCAGAACCCGATTGAGCAGGAAGGAACTTATCCGCTTCCGGAGGCGCAGGTTGACCGTTTTATGCTCAAAGTTGTGGTTTCCTATCCGAAGAAAGAGGAGGAGCGGCAGATTATCCGGATGAACAATACTGGCGAATTCCCAAAGGCGCAGCCTGTCGTGAGCCCGGAAGATATTGTCCGTGCCCGCAATGTGGTCAGGGAAGTTTATATGGACGAGAAGATCGAGCGTTACATCGTGGACATTGTCTATGCGACCAGGACACCGGAGGATTACAATCTGAAGCCGATAGCCGGCCTGATTTCTTACGGCGCCTCGCCACGAGCAAGTATCTCCCTGTCAATGGCTGCGAAAGCGTATGCGTTCATCAAGAGAAGAGGCTATGTGATTCCTGAGGACGTTCGCGCCGTATGCAATGAGGTGCTCCGCCACCGTATCGGACTCACATACGAGGCCGAAGCGGAGAATGTTACCACGGAAAACATCATATCCCAGGTGCTCAATGCAGTGATTGTTCCGTAGGGTTCCGGTCTTTAACACTCCGTAGCTATGGATACGAACACCAGTGCAGCGGACCTCCTGAAGAAGGTCCGTAAAATTGAAATCAAGACCAAGGCTCTCTCCCATCAGATATTTGCGGGCGAGTACCATTCTGCGTTCAAAGGCAGGGGTATGGCTTTCAGCGAAGTTCGTGAATATCAATACGGTGACGATGTCCGCAATATGGACTGGAATGTCACGGCCCGCCTTCGGGCACCATATGTGAAGGTGTTTGAGGAAGAGCGCGAGATGACCGTGATGCTGCTTATCGACATCAGCCGGTCCGGTCTTTTCGGAACCGGCGGCAGTACCAAGAGAGACCTGATAGCAGAGCTTGCGGCAGTCCTGTCCTTCTCCGCTATTATCAACAATGACAAGGTGGGGGCCCTGTTTTTCAGCGACAGGGTGGAGGAATTCATCCCGCCGCGTAAAGGACGCAGCCACCTTCTTCATATTATCAGGGAGATTATAGAACTTCAGCCGAAGTCTTCAGGCACTGACATCAGCGGCGCCCTGCGTTTTCTGACCAATGCCATCAAGCAGAAATGCACGGCTTTCCTGCTGTCAGATATGATGGACCTCAATGAGGAAGGATATCCCCGTTACGAGGATGCCCTGAAAGTTGCTGTGAACCGCCACGATATTTCTGTAATAAAGGTTTACGACAGCAAGGAGCGTTCAATTCCTGATGTCGGTCTTGTAAATGTGAAAGATTCCGAGACCGGCCGCACGGCCTGGGTGAACACTTCCAGCAAGAAAGTCCGCCGGGCTTTCGCCGAGTCGGTCAAGGCATCGGATATGGCGGCCAACAAGCTGATGCTCAGATATCAGATTGACAATGTTGAGATTGCCACAGGTTCAGACTATGTGAAAGGTCTGATGGCTTTTTTTGATAAAAGGTGAATATGAAGGGAATGGTTAAAACAGTTCTGCCTCTGGCTCTTGTCTTCGCTTTCTGCCTTGCCGGCGGTGCGGAGGCTGGAAGAATTGACGCCGGGAAAACTTTCCTGCGGCAGATGCAGAAACGCGATTCTGTGCTCATAGCCGACCAGCTGGAGTACGGATTCCGGATGGATAATGTCGCGGCTGGCACGAAACTGATGCTTCCGGATTATCGTGAAGGTTTCATTGACAGTGTCAGCGTGCTCACTGCGTGGAGGCTGGATACACTTAAACTCGCTAAAAAGACTGGTACCGCCGATATTTCCGGCAGTGTGCTGATAACCTCATTTGATGAAGGGACATATGCGCTTCCGGATATTCAGGTTCTGAGGATTATGCCTGATGGCCAGGCTGATACGCTGATTTTCAAAGGTCAGGAGCTGGATGTCAGGACAATGCCGGTGGACACGGCTGTCTTCAAACCTCACGATATCCGTGGACAGATTCGTTATCCATTGACTTTCAAGGAAATACTTCCATACATTTTGGCATTCCAGCTGCTTGCGGCATTAGCTGTGCTGATATGGGCGCTTGCTGTTTCCCGCAAGAAGCACGGAGCGGAGACCGGCGGAGCGGTCAAGGACCCGCCGTATATCGTGGCCCTGAGACAGTTGGACAAATTCCGCGGCAACAAGTACTGGGCACCGGACAAGCAGAAGTTCTTCTACAGCGGCGTGACTGACGTGCTCAGGGAATATATTGCCGCCCGTTTCGGTGTCGGCGCTATGGAAATGACAACTGCCGAGATTTTCGAGGGATTGAAGGACAAGGAAATAGCTCCTGAATTGATGGAGGAGGCCAGGGAACTTTTCCTGATGTCCGACCTCGTGAAGTTCGCCAAGATGACTGTTTCCGACGAGGACAATGTTAAAGCTGTGCCTTCGGCTGTACGCTTCGTGACAGCCACCTGGAAGGCCGAAGAAGAAAAGGAGGGCGGAAATGTTCTTTGAATATCCTAAGCTGCTTTGGCTGCTGGTCATTCCCGTCCTGCTCGTTGCCCATTATATTTATATTGAGCTGGCAGGGCGCAGGCCTCATCTCCGTGTTTCCGGCATAGGCCCCTGGAAAGCGGGCGGCAGTTCAATTCTTGGAGTGCTGAGGCATTTTCCGATGGTCCTGAGGACTGTCGCACTGGTGATGATAATCATAGCCATCGCCAGGCCGAGGTCATCAAAACAGATGGACAAGATTGATACTGAAGGTATTGACATAGTGCTCGCCATGGACGTATCCACCAGTATGCTTGCTAGAGACTTCACTCCGGACCGGATCAGTGCCGCCAAGGACATAGCTATTGAATTCGTCTCGCAAAGGCCTTCTGACAGGATCGGTATTGTGGTGTTCGCGGGGGAAAGTTATACCCAGTGTCCTTTGACCACAGACCGGGCGACGCTTATCAATCTGATGAAAGAGATTGAGACTGGCCTCATTGATGACGGAACCGCAATAGGAAACGGTCTGGCCACCGCTGTCGCAAGAATGCAGGGCTCGGATGCGAAAAGCCGTGTGGTCATTCTGCTCACTGATGGTGTGAACAACAGCGGAGAGATTACTCCCCAGAATGCGGCTGACATTGCAAAGACTTATGGGGTAAGGGTTTATACAATTGGTGTGGGAGCCAACGGGACAGCTCCGTATCCGGTTATCACTCCTTGGGGGGTTGAAATGCAGAACGTCAAGGTTGAAATTGACGAGGACCTTCTCAAGAGCATCGCCGAAACGACCGGAGGCAGGTATTTCAGGGCCGTGGACAACACCAAACTCTCCGAGATTTACAGCGAAATCAACAAGATGGAGAAAGCCAGGACAACCATAGACAGTTTTCCGGTGTACAAAGAATTGTTCCCGAAATACGGAGTCGTGGCGCTGTTATGCCTTCTTCTTGAGGCCCTGTTCAGCTTGCTTTTCCTGAGGAAACTGCCGTAGAAAAAGGAGGAGACTATGATTTATTTTGCTCAGGCTCAATATCTTGTACTTTTGATTTTAGTGCCGGTCTTTTTGGCGCTTTATGGATTGATGCGTTATTTGAGGAAGAAAAGGATACTGAAGTTCGGTGACGCAGCGTTAGTTTCCCTGCTGATGCCGTCTTATTCGCGCACCAAGGGATGGGTGAGGGCAGTTTTGTTCTCTCTGGCGTTTTTCTTCTTCATCATCGGAATGTCCAGGCCCCAGATAGGGGCTAAACTTAAGGAACACCAGACGAAAGGGGCGGAAGTGATGATTGCTCTGGATGTTTCCAACTCCATGCTTGCAAAGGATTATTCTCCGAACAGGCTGGACCGTGCCAAGCTGGCTATTTCCAGAATTGTGGACAAACTCGACGGGGACAGGATCGGCCTGGTGCTTTTCGCCGGAACGTCATTCGTCCAGCTGCCTATCACCACAGACTACGTCTCTGCCAAAATGTTCCTGAACAGTATTTCGACGTCATCGATACCGGTTCAGGGCACTGCGATTGGAGATGCCATAAATACCTGTATCAGAAGCTTCAGCGCACAGAGCGAGAAAAGCCGTGCAATTATCGTGATTACGGACGGCGAGAATCACGAGGACAATCCGGTTGATGCCGCGAAGCAGGCCGCCGAGATGGGAATCCAGGTTTATACAATCGGTGTCGGTTCGGCTGAGGGACAGCCGATTCCTATGAACGGCGAACTTCTGAAAGATTCGAAGGGCAATATAGTCGTGACCAAGTTGGACGAAGCTACCCTTCGTGAAATTGCCGAGGCGGGAGGTGGAGCCTATGTCCGGGCCGGAAACGAGGAATTCGGCCTGAATCCTGTTATAGCGAGCATACGCAAGCTTGAGGACGAGCAGTTCAATTCCGTGGTCTTCGAGGAATACGACGAGCAATATATGTATTTCTTTGCGATAGCTCTGGTTCTGCTTGTAATCCAGATGCTTGTGGGAGAACGGAAAATGTTCAGGCATCTGTTTGACCGTCAGGAAGATAGATAAGGAAACGCGGCTTTCCGCATTATGATGATACGATGATGAGAAGATTTTTATATATAGTTCTGGCCCTGTTCCTGACTACGGCGGCCTCCGCCCAGACAGACAGGAAAGAGGTGCGGACTGGCAACCGTCTGTTCCGCAAGGACAATTTCAAGGAGGCGGAGATTGCTTACCGCCGGGCTCTCGTGAAGGACTCTCTGTCCGTCGCGGCCAACTACAATCTGGCCAATACTCTGTACAGGCAGGAGCATTACGATGAGGCGAAGAAAATGATGGGTGCAGTCAGCCAGAGCGCTGCGGCGCATCCGAGAGGGTCTGACTGTTATTTCAATGAGGGAGACAACGCATTGGCCCTGAAAGATTATGCTGCTGCTGTGGAGGCATTCAAGAAATCATTGCTGCTAAATCCCGGGGACCTTCAGGCCAAGGAGAACTACATCTATGCCAGGAAGATGCTTGAAGACCAGCAGCAGAACGGCGGTGGAGGCGGCCAGGACCAGCAGAATGACAAACAGGATCAGAATGATCAGGATAACCAGGGAGGCCAGGACAATCAGGACGGTCAGAATGACCAGAATGAGCAGAATGACAATCAGGACCAGGGCGGCCAGAATCAGCAGAATCCCCAGAACGGCCAGGCTGGACAGCAGGAAGTGAACATTTCCCCGCAGCAGGCGCAGCAGATGCTGAAGGCCATACAGGCAAAGGAAAAGGCCACCCAGGAGAAAGTGAACAAGGAAAAGGCGGAAAGCCTGAAATCAAGGCAGAAAGAGAAGAACTGGTAATATGAACACAATGATGAGATTTTTCAGAAGAGTATTTGGAATTGCGTCAAGACAGGGAAGAGGGGCAGTTGTGCTTGCCTTCGCTTTATTGCTTGGCATGAAAGCGGGGGCCCAGACCTCCATCAAAGTGGATGCTCCGAATATCGTGGGGTCTGACGAACAGTTCAATGTCACTTTCATCATTGACGGAGAAGACAGGCCAAGTTCATTCAGCTGGGATCACGGGGATGATTTCACCCTTGTCTGGGGTCCACAGCAGGGCTCTTCCACCAGTGTGCAGATAGTCAACGGGAAGCGCACCAAGACTTCCCAGTTCACTTATATCTATATACTGAAACCGGTCAGGACGGGAAAGTGCACGATTCCTCCGGCCGTTGCCAGGATAAAGAACAGCGAGATAAGTTCCAGGGCGGTGACGGTGGACGTGCTGGCTTCCGGTTCTTCTTCAGGTTCCCAGTCTTCGCAGCAGGGCTCCGGCTCGCAGTCGAGAAACAGCTCAGGCAATATTTCCGCAGAGGATCTCTATCTGAAACTTTCACTGAGCCGCTCCAATGTGGTTATAGGTGAGCCTGTGACAGCGGAACTCAAACTGTATCAGAGAGTTGACATAGCAGGATTCGAAGGCGCGAGATTTCCGTCTTTCAACGGCTTCTGGAGCCAGGAGACGGCAGCTCCTTCCAATATCGAGTTCCAGCGGGAGGATGTAGGAGGAAAGATTTACAATTCGGCCCTTCTCCGCAGATATGTCATCATTCCCCAGCAGGCCGGCACTCTCACGATTGATCCTGCCGAACTTATATGCCTTGTGAATGTGAGGACTTCCAACAGGACCTCCAACAGTATTTTCGACAGCTTTTTTGACGATGGCTACACCACTGTGAGAAAGCGGATTACATCACCATCTGTCAAGGTGGATGTCCGGCCTCTTCCATCAGGTGCGCCGGCCGATTTCGGCGGTGGCGTGGGCAGCTTCAAGATTTCCGCAAGGCTTTCCAAAGACCAGCTGAAGACCCACGAGGCCACTTCCCTCATAGTGACCTTGTCCGGAAGGGGCAATGTATCCCTGCTTGAGGCCCCGAAGATTTCATTTCCTCCGGATTTGGAAGTTTATGATACCAAAGTCACTGAAAATGTGGACAAAAGCACCGGCGGCACGACAGGAAGCAAGGTCTTCGAGTATCCGTTCATTCCGAGGAGTCACGGTGATTTCACCATCGGCCCGGTGAACTATTCCTATTATGATGTGAATGCCGGCAAATATGTGACTGTCAGCGCAGGAACAATAGACTTCAATGTGGAGAAAGGTGCTTCTTCCGGCAGTGCGTCGATTGATTCGCCTGTAGTGGCTGCTCCGGACAGGAAAGGAGTCCGCAATCTTGGTGAGGATATCCGCTTCATTTCTGGAGATGCTCCTGAATACGCGTTCAAGAAAGTCTTCCTGGTTGACAGGTGGTATTTCTGGATGGCTGCCGCTCTCCTCGTGCTGCTCGCCTTGATTGTATGGTATGTGTTCAGGGGGCTTGCCGCCCGCAGGGCTGACGTGGCCGGAACAAGGAACCGTCGCGCCACAAAGATGGCTCTCGGAAGGCTGAAGACCGCTGGCGGATACCTGTCCCAGAATCTCTATTCGGCTTTCTATGAAGAACTTCATAAGGCGTTGCTCGGTTTTATTTCTGACAAGTTGAATATCGGAGCGGAGGAACTGAACAAGGACAATATCGCTTCCCGTCTTTCCGACGGAGGCGTTGACCAAACGCTTGTGGAGGAGTTTGTAGGGCTTCTTGATGCCTGCGAGTTCGCCCGCTATTCTCCTGAATCCGGAAACGAGGCTATGAGTGTTCACTACAATCAGGCTGTCAAAGTGATATCATCTATCGATTCAATTATGAAGTCTCACAGGAAAGCACCTGCCGCTTCAGGGGCAGCCCTTCTCATTGCCGCCCTTATGGCTATGCCGTATGCGGCGGACGCGGAGGGAACAGAGTATCTGGATTCATTGTGGCGCAGAGGTGTGGATGCCTATACCGCAGGACAGTTCCAGGAGAGTGTAGATGCCTGGAAATCAGTGGAGAACGCAGGTGTAGAGAGCGCTGAACTCTATTATAATCTCGGCAATGCCTATTTCAAGACCTCTGACAATGCCCATGCGGTGCTTTACTATGAACGGGCGCTGAAACTTGATCCTTCATTCTCTGACGCAAGATTCAATCTGGAATTCGCCGAGTCAATGAACCAGGACAAAATAGAAATCGTGCCGGAATTCATACTGAAAAGCTGGGCAAGGAAAATCTGCTATTTGATGAAGTCTGACACCTGGGCCTTGCTTTCACTCCTTCTGCTGGCCGCTTTCCTCGGCCTCGTCCTGCTTTTCCTCCTTGGAAGGACACCTGCGGCAAGGCGTGCCGGTTTTTATTCGGCAATATTGGCCCTGTTGCTCTCGGCCGGAAGCTACGGGTCTGCCCGCTGGCAGAGAAACATTTATCTGAAAGCTGATTACGCTATAGTTATGCGTCCTGTATCATCGGTCAAGAGTTCCCCGTCCGCAGAATCGTCAAAAGACCTGTTCGTATTGCACGAAGGCACCAAGGTCAATGTCCTGGACTCTGTGGGAAAATGGTACAAAATATCGCTTTCCGATGGTAGGCAGGGATGGATAAATGAGAAAGACATTGAGATAATCTAATGAATATCAAACTAATATCAGCTGTGTCCGCTGCCGTGTGTGTATCTATGGCGCGGACATTTGCGTTCGCCTCCGAGCCTGCTGGCACTTCAGTCCGTTTCGCCTTCATCACTGACACCCACCTGTCTGTGGACAGCCCGGCAGTTGATGATTTCCGGAGATGTCTTGCCGATGTGAACGGCTACAAGGAACTGGATTTCGTCATTTTCGGAGGTGACATCACTGATTTCGGTACTGACAGGGAGATTAAGATGGCCAGGACCATGATGGATTCGCTACGTGTCCCGTACTATGTGGTGCAGGGCAATCACGATGCGAACTGGTCCGAGAGCGGCTGCAATACTTTCAAGAATGAGTTCGGATATGAGCGGTTCACATTCAAGGCTGGAGGCTGGAGGTTCATCGGATGCAACAGCGGGCCTGATATGCGGATGGCTCCCGGACTTGTTCCCCGAGAGACTATGAAATGGCTGGAGAGCCTTGAAGAGGATGAGAAAAGCATCTTCATCAACCACTATCCTATGGACTCATCAGTATTGAATTATTTCGATGTTACAAAAGAACTGAAGCGTCTGGATGTCAGGTTTGCGATAGGTGGACACTGGCACAGGGATGTGAAGAAAAACTACCAGGGAATCCCTGCCGTTCTGTGCCGGTCATCCCTTTCTGCAGGCTCTGTGCCCGGCTACACAGTGGTCAGGCTTGAAGGTGACCATATATCTTTCTCAGAAAGAAGACTTTACGGAGACACTGCCGTTGAATTCGAACCCTGGTGCTCCAGGACCCTCAAACGGGTGGAGGACAGTGTTGTCTATGATGAAGACGGACTTCCGGATGACTATCCTTGGATGAGATACAGCATCAACGCCCGTTATCCTCAAGTCAGGGAGGTGTGGAAGAAAGTCTTTGATGCCAATATAGCCGCCGGATTTGCGGTGAAGAATAATGTTGCGTACTTTCCTTTAGCTTCCGGGGAGATGAAAGCCGTGTCAATCGAAGACGGACACGAGATATGGAGTGCCACTTTCCCGGGGAAAATATATTCCACGCCGGCCGTCTCCGGCAACCTTCTTGTCTTCGGCTGCTCTGACGGAAATGTTTACGCTCTCGCCACTTCGGACGGGAAGGTGAAATGGACTTACAAGACTGGTAAGTCTGTTCTTGGTTCTCCATTGATAATGAATGATTTGGTGTATATTGGAGGCTCTGACGGGGCTTTCCGGGCACTCAATCTGAAAGATGGAAAAGCGGTATGGACATATACCGGAGTCGAGGGACACATTGTCTCCACCCCGTATGGCGATGACAGCCGTGTCGTGTTCGGAAGCTGGGGCAGAAGTCTGTATTCGCTTGACCCGCGGACAGGCAGGGAACAATGGGTTTGGCACGTTAAACGGCCTTCCCGTATGTTCTCACCGGCATCCTGTGTCCCGTTATGTTCATCCGGCAGGATATTCGTCGCCGTGCCGGACAGGAAAGTCTATGTTCTGGACGCGGCTGACGGCAAAGAACTTTTCAGGGTTGACGGGGGACGTGACGCCATAGGCCTCAGTGAAGATGGCTCCACCGTTTTCTCCAAAGTGATGTTCGGCAGGGCTTACGCTTTTCCGGCTGATGTCAAGTCGCCGTCTGGCGGCGGTCAGCTGCCTGATGGACTGAAAACTTGGGAGGTCCGGGACAGCACCGGCTATGATATTGCACCTACGGCGCTCGTGGAGAAAGACGGTGTCCTCTATATCCCTACCGACAAGGGCAATATTGTGGCTCTCAGATCTTCTGACGGAAAGTTCCTCTGGGCACATAAATTCTCTTCCGCCCTTGTCAATCCTATCAAGGTATTGACAAAAAAAGGAAAAAGTTTTATATTAGCATCTGCTATGGACGGAACTGTCTCATTGATGCAGATTTTGCAATAAAGCACTGAAATTATTTAAACCGACATAATAATGAACCTTGTTAAGACATTATCATTTACAGCGGCTCTTTTGAGTTTGTCGCTGGCGGTATCCGCCGCTCCAAGAACTGGACAGATGGAAGACTGGCAGAATCCGGATTTGTTTGAGAGAAACCGTCTCCCCATGAGGGCGACATTCACGACAGACCAGCAGAAAACATTGTCTCTGAACGGGACCTGGCAGTTCAACCTTTGCCAGAATCCTTCATCAAGGGCAACCGGTTTCCAGGCTGTGGATTTCAATGACTCGGAATGGGGAAACATTCCGGTCCCGGGAATGTGGGAACTGAACGGATATGGCGATGCCCTCTATCTCAATGTGGGCTACGCCTGGAGAGGACATTACAAGAACAATCCTCCGTATGTTCCTGAAGACCAGAACTTTGTTGGCCAGTACAGACGCTCGTTCAATATTCCTGCCGACTGGGCCGGAAAGCAGATAGACCTCTGCATAGGTTCCGCCACATCCAACGTGCGCGTTTGGGTGAACGGAAAAGAAGTGGGCTACAGCGAGGACAGCAAACTTGAGGCAAGATTCGATATCACATCTTTTGTAAAGCCAGGCGAGAACCTCATCGCTCTTGAAATCTTCCGCTGGTGTGACGGAACTTATCTTGAGGATCAGGATTTCTGGCGTTTCTCCGGAATCGCAAGAGGTGTTTATGTATATACAAGGGAGAAAAAGAGACTTGAGGACCTGAATGTAAAGGCCGATATGCACGGCAATCTTTCCGTTCTGGCCAGAGTTACTCCGGGCATCGTCTCTGTAAATTATGAAGTGATTGATCCTGAGGGAATGACAGTGGCGGAGTTCAACAGTGCGGCTGGCAAGTCCCCGGTGAAGGAGGCGGACGGATGCCTCGCTCTCCGCGCTGAAACCAAAGTCGCTTCTCCTCTTCTCTGGAGCGCCGAGTCTCCATCTCTTTACACATTGAAGGCAAGTGCCTCGGACAAGAAAGGTATGGTGGAGAGCGCAAGTGTCAAATTCGGCTTCAGGACAGTGGAGATCAAGAATGTGCAGCTCCTGGTAAACGGCAAGCCGGTGCTCATCAAGGGAACCGACCGTCACGAGCTCAGCCCGCACAACGGATATGTGGTTTCGGAGGCTGAGATGATACGCGATATCGAGGTGATGAAACAGCTGAATGTCAATGCTGTCCGTACAAGCCACTACCCGAATGACCCGCTTTGGTATTCCCTCTGCGACAAATACGGTATTTACGTAGTTGACGAGGCCAATGTGGAGTCACACGGAATGGGCTACGGTGATGCATCGCTGGCTCACAGGACTGATTATCTGGCTGCGCATCTGTCACGCAACCAGAGGATGGTGCTCAGGGACATCAACCATCCGAGTGTCATTGTATGGAGCCTTGGCAACGAGGCCGGCAACGGAGACAATTTCAGGGCCTGCTACGACTGGATCAAGGCTTACGACACCACTCGTCCTGTCCAGTACGAAAGAGCTGAGCTTGAATACAATACCGACATTTTCTGTCCGATGTACCGTTCTCCTGACGGGTGTGTGAAATATCTTGAGAACAATCCTCCAAAACCGCTTATCCAGTGCGAGTACGCGCACGCCATGGGCAACTCTGTCGGCAATTTCAAAGAGTATTGGGACCTCGTCCGCAAATATCCTTCATATCAGGGCGGATTCATCTGGGATTTCGAGGACCAGGCGGTTTATCACAAAGTCTCTCCGGAGAAATACGGCACAGACCATATCTTCATTTTCGGAGGAGACCTCAATGACTATGACCCGTCTGACGGCTCGTTCAACTGCAACGGCTTCATTACAGCCGACCGCCAGTTCCACCCGTCCGCCTATGAGATAAGGTATCAGTACCGCTCGATTCTCACTTCGAAAGAGGACAGCAATGTTTCCAAAGAGCGGCTGATGGACGACAATTCAGAGTACAGTCTCAAAGTCCACAATGAGAACTTCTTCATTGACCTCTCAAGATATAGGATGGTCTGGGATCTTGAGGCTGCCGGAGTGAAATGTCTCAGCGGCGTTGTGGAGAATGTCAAGGCCGCTCCGGGAGAGACTGTTTCAGTAGGTATCGGCCTGACCAGGAAGGATATGCTTGCAGCTGCCTCCTGCGCTTGCGGAAAGGCGCTTGTCCCTGGACAGGAAGATGCCGACATTTATCTGAATATCAAGTGGGAGCTCAAGAGGAAAGACGGCATCCTGCCGGCCGGATTCGAGGTGGCTTACGACCAGATTGCTGTATATGAGGCCCCTGCGTCCGCATTTGCGGCCAATTCCGCTGCAGTTCCGGGAGTCGGACTTCCGTCCTGGGTTGACGCAAAGGAAACCGCTTCATTCTCATCGGAGTATAAATCAGCAGGCACCTCCTGCGATATCATAAGTTCCTGGAAAGCGGTGTTCAACAAAGAGTCAGGTCTGCTGACAAGCTATGTGAACGACGGTGCGGAGATGCTTTCCGAACCTCTCGTTCCGTCATTCTGGAGAGCTCTTGTGGAGAACGATATGGGCGCCCAGCTTCACAAGAAGTTCGCGATGTGGAGAAACCCTGAACTCAAGCCCCTGTCATTCAATGTTGAGGCCCGTTCTGATCATTATGAGGTGGCTGTGGCTTACAAGCCTTTCGGCAATGTGTGCAACCTCATTATGACTTACAGAATATATTCTGACGGCTCTGTCGTATGCTCTGAGAAGATGACCGATGCCGGTGAGCTCAAGTCAGCTTCCGATATGTTCCGATACGGCATGAAATTCACTATGCCTGGTGAATATGCTACATTGGATTTCTACGGCTATGGCCCATGGGAGAACTACTGTGACAGGAATTCCGGTGCGCTGATGGGAAGATATGTGCAGAGTGTGAATGACCAGTATCATTATGGTTATCCTCGTACCCAGGAGTCCGGAACAAAGACCGGTCTCAGGTGGCTGAGAGTTGTTGACCCTGCCGGAAAGGGTGTTGAGGTGACATCTGACGTGAGATTCAGCGGCTCGGCCCTGCCATTCAGCCACGATGACCTTGACTGCACACTTATAGACCCAATGCCTCGTCCGAATCCTACGAACGGACAGCACGGTATCAATCGTCATTCACTTGAACTTCTCCCGCTTGCACACAAGGACAACCGTTCGGAAGGACATACCTATGTCAACTTCGAGATGAAGCAGATGGGTGTCGGAGGTGTCAATTCCTGGGGAACCTGGCCACTTGAGGCGTACAGGGTTCATCCGGAAGAGAGAGAGTTCGTTTTCGTCATCAGGCCGCTTTAGGTCTTACCGGCGTGGGCGGAAATGCCAGAGGACAATGCCGGCGGCCACTGAGATGTTCAGGGAATGTTTGGTTCCGAACTGTGGAATCTCAAGAACTGCATCTGAAGTGTCCACCACTTCCTGGCTGACTCCGTCCACCTCGTTTCCGAAGACCAGGGCGTACCTCTTCCCGGGCTCCGGGACGAAATCATCCAGCATCACGGAATCTACAGCCTGCTCCACGCTGAGGATTGTATATCCCCCGGCGTGGAGCCTTTTTATAGCCTCCATTGTCTCTGCGAAATACTCCCATTCCACACTGAATTCAGCACCGAGGGCAGATTTGTGGAGTTCTGCGGAAGGTGGAGTTGCACAGATTCCGCAGAGATAAATCTTGTCAGCCTTGAAAGAGTCGGCGCTTCTGAAGACGGAACCGACATTGTGGGCGCTCCTGATGTTGTCCAGCACGACAACTATCCCGGATTCAGGAAGTTTTTTGTATTCCTCAGCTGAGACGCGCCCCAGCTCTATGTTGAGTAATTTTCTGTGTTCCATATATTTAGCATCTATTTTCAACGGGTTGTCAATCTTTTTTTATCAACGAAAACACAAATTTAAATCAAAAATTGCCGAAAAGTGCTATATTTGTAAGCCGATTCATTCGAGCCGGATAAAACTTAAAGGTATGAAACAGGATCTACAAATTTTCGATCTTATAAGAAAAGAGCGGGAGAGACAGTCTCAGGGACTGGAGCTTATCGCATCGGAAAACTATGTCACAGACCAGGTGATGGAGGCTATGGGCTCCATCTGTACCAACAAATATGCCGAGGGCTATCCTGGCAAACGGTATTATGGGGGCTGCGAGGTCGTTGACCAGATTGAGCAACTGGCGATAGACCGTCTCTGCGAGATTTACGGGGCGGAATATGCCAATGTGCAGCCTCATTCTGGCGCCCAGGCCAATCTTGCTGTGGAAATGGCTGTGCTCCGTCCGGGAGACACATTTATGGGCCTCGACCTTTCACAGGGCGGCCATCTGACCCACGGCTCCCCAGTCAACGCTTCAGGCATTCTCTACAAAGCTGTGGCTTATGGACTTGATCCGGAGACCGGCAGGGTGGATTATGACAAGATGGAGCGCCTTGCCAAGGACTGCCGTCCGAAGCTCATAATCGGCGGGGCTTCAGCATATTCGAGAGAGTGGGATTACGCCCGTATGAGAAAGATTGCTGACGAGGTCGGAGCGATTTTATGGATTGATATGGCCCATACGGCCGGACTTATCGCTGCAGGCCTTCTCGACAATCCTGTGAAGTACGCCCACATTGTCACATCCACCACCCACAAGACCCTCCGCGGCCCGAGAGGCGGCGTGATTCTTATGGGCAAGGATTTCGACGATCCACAGGGCCGCACAACTCCAAAGGGGGAGGTCAAGAAGATGTCCCAGATTCTCAACTCAAGCGTTTTCCCGGGTGTGCAGGGAGGTCCTCTCGAGCACGTGATTGCTGCGAAAGCTGTGGCTTTCTACGAGGCTATGCAGCCGGAATACATTGAATATCAGAAGCAGGTGATCAGCAACGCCCAGGCTATGTGCGCCAAGTTCCTCGCCAAGGGCTATAAGGTGGTTTCCGGAGGAACTGACAACCATCTTCTGCTGATAGACCTCCGTACAAGATTCCCGGAGGTTACGGGAAGGGTGGCCGAGACGGAACTTGTGAAAGCTGACATCACAGTGAACAAGAATATGGTTCCGTTCGATTCCCGAACACCGTTCCAGACATCGGGCATCCGTGTCGGGACACCTGCCGTGACATCGAGGGGTTTCGTGGAGAAAGATATGGAGGACATTGTGGAACTGATTGACACTGTGCTTTCTTCCGCTTCCGCCCATATCGCCGCTCTGACAGCCAAGGGTGAGCCTACGGAATCTCAGAAAGCTGAACTTGCTGAACACAAGGCAGTTGTGGAGGAGGTTCGCAGAAAAGTGCATATGATGACCAGCGGAAGACCCCTGAACAGATATTGATTTTTGCTGGTTTCAGACAAAATCACTAATTTTGCGCCGTCGGTCATGTAATGTCCTGCGGCGCAAATTATATGCGCAGAAATATTATATCGTATGAACGGAAAGTATAACGAACAGAGACAATATTCAGCGAACCTGGATGTCTCTAGCTATGAAGTCGATTCCCAGTTCAGGCTGAAACCGGCCTCATTTATGGATATGGCTCAGGAAATAGCCTATCTGGCTGCTACAGAGATGGGCTTTGGATATGATGACCTTCAGAAAAAAGGAGTAGTCTGGGTTCTCTCAAGAATGAATCTCAAATTCCTCCGTCTGCCGTTATGGCGTGAGAGTGTGAAACTTACCACCTGGCACAAGGGGCCGCGCGGGCCGTTCTTCATACGTGATTTCAAAATGACCTCACCTTCCGGAGAAGTTCTGGTGCTCGGTACGAGCTCCTGGGTGATGATGGATATAGAGGCTCGTAAACTATGCCGCATTGAGGATATGATTCCAGACGAGACCTCCTGCAGGATTGATGCAATTGAGATACCGGCAGGCAAGGTGGTCCTGCCGAAATCCGTTGGGCCGAAACCTATCGGAGAAAGGGAAGTCAAATACTCCGATGTGGATTTAGTGGGCCATACCAACAATGCCAAATATGTTGTCTGGGCGATGGACACAATTGATTATGATGAACTTATTAAAAGACCAGTCAAAGAACTGACCATAAACTTCAACCACGAGACAAGACCTGGAGAAACAATACTTCTTGAACAGTGCAAAGTAGAGAACGGGGAAGGATGCTCTTATTACATTGACGGGAAGACGGTCGTCAGATCAGTGTTCTGCGTTAAAATAGACATTTAATATGAACGAACTTATTTTCGGAACTGGCACGGCGCACACGATTCTGCTTTTCGCGCTTGTGATTGCCATAGGCATTTACCTCGGCAGGTTCAAATTCAAGAGTGTTTCCATTGGATCGACCTGGATTCTGTTTGTCGGCATTTTGTTCAGCCATTTTGGATTGAGGGGAGATCCTCACATCCTTGCGTTTATGAAGGACTTCGGACTTATCCTGTTCGTGTTCTCCATAGGACTGCAGGTCGGCCCGGGATTTTTCCACACCTTCAAGAAAGGCGGACTGACAATGAATATGCTGGCACTGACTATGGTGCTTCTTGCGGTTGTCCTGACTTATGTGATACATCTCGTGTCCGGAGAAGACCTGAGGATAATGACCGGAGTGATGTCCGGAGCTGTGACCAACACTCCGGGCCTTGGTGCGGCGCAGCAGACACTTTCTGATGCTATGACAGCGGCCGGAGCTCCTCAGTATCAAGTCTCTTCTGCCACTTCATCGATTGCATCGGCTTATGCGGTGGCTTATCCGATAGGCGTTTTGGGAGTCATCCTCCTGCTGATTCTTTTCAAGGCTGTTTTCAAGATTGACCTTGAGAAAGAGAAGGCTGAGCTGGAAAATGAGGACTCGTCAGGAGGAAATGCGATACGTGCGAGCTACGAGGTCTGCAACCCTGCGGTGTTCGGGATGAAAGTGGGTGAACTGATAAAAGAGGACGGCGAGAGATTCGTCATCTCCCGCATTTCCAAAGGCGGGATAATTGCCACCCCTGGTCCTGCGACGATTCTGGAGAAAGGTGACAAAGTGCTGGCTATCACTTCGCAGGCACACGAGGAATCTGTCAAGATATTGTTCGGCAAGGAGATATCTATGCCGTTCAGCGAATGGACAGCATCCGACAGCGCACCGGTCGCAAGGAAAATTACCATTACCAAATCGTCCCTGACGGGTAAGAACCTGCGTGTTCTCAATGTCCGTTCACTGTATGGCGTCACTGTGACCCGTGTCATCAGGGCCGGCGTAGAACTTGTGGCCAATCCTAATCTCTATCTCCAGATGGGAGACATCCTGCTGGTGGTTGGCTCTGAGGAGGGCATCGACAAGGTTGCCCATTTGTTCGGCAACAAGGCCTCAAGGCTCAGCCATCCGAATCTTGTCCCGATATTCTTCGGGATTGTGCTTGGAATCCTGTTCGGCTCAATACCGATCCGGTTCCCCGGCATTCCTCAGCCTGTCAAGCTCGGTCTTGCCGGCGGACCGTTGATTGTGTCCATCCTGCTCGGCTATTTCGGACCGAAACTGAAGATAACGACTTATACAACAGCGAGTGCAAATATGATGCTCCGCGAGATAGGCATCTCGTTCTTTCTTGCAGCCGTCGGACTCGGTGCCGGGGAGAATTTCATCGCTTCGATTGTGAACGGGGGATACTGGTGGATACTTTACGGTGCCCTCATCACCATTGTCCCGATAGTCTGCGTTTTCCTGCTCGGAAGGCTGGCTTTCAAACTCAATTTCTACCAGCTCTGCGGCCTGATTTCCGGTTCCACCACCAACCCTCCGGTACTGGCCTTCTCCCAGGAAGCGTACGGAACTGATTATACATCAGTTAATTATGCTACGGTTTATCCGTTGTCGATGTTTTTGAGGGTTCTTGCTGCCCAGTTGATAATCTTATTCACTTTGTAGCCGTGCTTGATTTGGTTTATCCTCCGGACAACGCCCCGGTGCTTCCTGTTCCCACTGCGGACCAGCCTTCTTCCAGAATAGTTGTGGAGGGGGAGATGCTCCCCATTATCCGGGAGAACGGAATTGTCTATGCCCAGGCTTCAAGGGCGTATTGCCACGGAGGCTCGTTCCTGCTGCATCCGGTGGTGCATCTCCATATCCTGAACCGCAATGACGAGTTGTATCTCCAGAAGCGTTCGATGAAAAAGGACCTCCTTCCGGGGATGTGGGATACGGCTGTAGGCGGGCACGTGGATTACGGCGAATATATCGGGGAGGCTCTGCACAGGGAGGCCGCCGAGGAACTCAAATTCTACGATTTCAATCCTGTCTATCTGGGCAGCTATGTCTTCCAGAGTTCCGTAGAAAGGGAAATGGTGAATGTCTTTGCCGCCGTGGGCAATTTTACACCTCATCCTGATCTTGAGGAGGTAGAGGAGGGACGTTACTGGGCAATGGAGGAAATCGAGGAAAATATCGGAAGGTCTGTCTTCACCCCCAATTTCGAAGGGGAGTTCCGCCGCATCCGCCGTTCCCTTGAGGCCCTACTGTAGTCCTTCACGCAATTGCAACCAGGACATATTCAATTTTTATAGTTTTTAAATACCAGATATTCACTTTTTGGCTATATTTGTGTACTATGAGAAAAAGTGCACGGATATTGGCTGTCTATCTCATCTGCGCTGCGGCCATACAACTTGCTTTCGGGGATTTCCCGGTGGCGGCGTTTGCCTTTCCGGTGAATGCGGCGTTCCTTTTCGCGGGACTTGCAGGCTTATGGGTACTGCACAGGGAGACGCCAGGCAGCAGGCTGTCAGCCTGGCTTTCGTCGGGCAGCACCAGCATCCTTCTTATTGCTGCACTGTTTGTCTCCTGCCTTGTAATGGGAATTGTTCCGCAGGACAATGGGGAATCCGGTTTCCTTGGCCTGAAACATATCGTTCATACCTGGTGGTTCGTAGCCATTGCCGTCGCCCTTGTCGCGAATCTGGCAATGGTAATCCTGACCCGGAGGCAGGACCTGCGCTTCTGTCTGAACCACATCGGAATCCTGCTCGCTCTTGTGGGAGGTTTTTTCGGTGCTCCGGACACTGAGGTACTTCGCTCTGCCGTATATCGGGACACTCCGTCAAGAGAGGCCTTTAATTCCGACGGTTCGTCGCAAATGCTTGGCTATGAGCTGTCCATGCTGGACTTTACAATCGAGGAAGACGAGAACGGAGGTGTGAGAAATTACGATGCGGATATTCTCGTTGACAATGAGGAAGCCAGGATTCGGGTCAACTCTCCCTGCAGAAGGACGATTTTCGAGGATATATATCTTGTGAGCTATGACCGGGCTTCGGAATCACCACGGTATTGTGTCCTTGAGATTGTGCGGCAGCCGTGGAAATATGTTATCTGGGCCGGCGTGGTGATGATGATGGCCGGGGCGGTGCTGATGTTCGCCAAGGGTTCCCGGAAAAAGGAGGTGGATGTATGAGCTGGAATCTGTTCTGGATATTTGCTTCTGTATCATTTGCCTTATGGCTTGCCGGATCGGTTTTCGCCCTGCGTTCATCCCGCAGATTGGCCGTTATCCTGACGGCAGCCGGACTTTGTGTCTTCGCCGCGTTCATAGCGGGATTCTGGATGACGCTTGGAAGGCCGCCTCTCCGTACAAGCGGGGAGACCAGGCTCTGGTACTCCTTCTTTATGATGCTCTCCGCCCTGCTGACATATATGCGCTGGGGCTACAAATGGATTCCGGCGTTCTCCCTGGTCGTGGCTTCCGTGTTCATCTGCCTGAATATTTTCAAGCCTGAGATACACGACGAGTCCCTGATGCCGGCACTCCAGAGCTGGTGGTTCATCCCTCATGTGACTGTCTATATGTTCTCCTATTCTGTGCTCGGATGCGCTTTCATCCTTGCCTGCGCAGGCCTGATACGGAAGACGGATGAATACTTCGGACCGGCTGACCAGCTTGTCTATATCGGCATTGCCTTCCTGTCATTGGGAATGTTGAGCGGCGCTTTGTGGGCGAAACAGGCCTGGGGCAATTACTGGAACTGGGACCCGAAAGAGACCTGGGCCGCCGTTACCTGGTGCATTTATTTGATTTATATACATATACGTCTGTCTGTGAAATATTCTGCCAGATGCAGGAAACTTCTCTGCGCGATACTTATATCCGGGTTTGCAGGCCTTCAGATGTGCTGGTGGGGAGTGAATCTGCTGCCGGCGGCAAGAGGGAGCCAGCACGTTTATGCAACTAAAATTGAAAACAACCAACTCAAATAGTATTTATATGAGAACATCATCAAAAATTCTGATCGGAGCCGGTGTCGTAGTGGTGGGACTCGCCATTGTGTACCGCGCTGTGAACTGCGCTCCTGACAAAGCTCAGCCGGAGACGGCCCAGATGCTTCAAGTGATCAGGGACGGAGGATGTATGGACTGCCATTCTGCCGATCCGAACCTTCCGTTCTATGCGAATTTCCCTGTGGCCAAAGGGTTGATAATGAAAGACATCAACGACGGCTACAAGTCATTCGACATTGTCCCGTTGGTCGAAGCCCTCGAGAACGGAACTGCACCGAACGAGGTGGACCTTGCGAAGACTGAGAAAGCAGTGCTTGACGGCACAATGCCTCTCGCGAAGTACTATCTTATCCATTGGGGCTCGTCTGTCACTTCAGCCAAGAAGACCGCGATGCTCGAGGGCATAAGGAAAGTGCGCGCAGGGTTCTATCCTAATTCGCTGGCCGCTCCTGAATTCGCCAACGAGGCCATCCGTCCGATTCCTGACAAGGTGGAATATGACCCTGCAAAGGCAGCTCTCGGAAAAGTATTGTACAGTGACACAAGGCTTTCAGGTGACGGAACAATCTCCTGCGCATCCTGCCACGCCATTGAGACTGCCGGAGTGGACAATGAGCGTTATTCCGATGGTATCGGAGGACAGCTTGGTGGAGTGAACGCTCCTACCACGTTCAATGCATGCTTCAATTTCGTGCAGTTCTGGGATGGCCGCGCCGCTGACCTTGCAGAACAGGCGGCAGGTCCGCCACTCAACCCGGTGGAGATGGGTAGCAAGGATTTCGATGAGATTGCCGCCCGCATTGCAGAGGACAAGGCTTTCACTGAAAGTTTCACCGCTGTCTATCCTGAAGGACTCAACCAGAGCACTATCACGGATGCCATTGCGGAGTATGAGAAGACCCTTCTCACTCCGAATTCACCGTTCGACCGTTATCTGAAGGGCGATGCCTCCGCTATGACACCTGAGCAGATCGAGGGATATGAAATCTTCAAAGACTACAATTGCGCCACCTGCCACGCAGGAGTGAATATGGGAGGCCTTTCATATGAACTTATGGGCCAGAGGGCCAATTACTTCGAGGACCGCGAGCTCACTCTGAAGTCCGGCCTTACCGATGGTGACAACGGCCGCTGGGCTCAGACAGGTGTGGAGCGTGACCGCTATCGTTTCAAGACTCCTTCCTTGAGGAATGTGGCTCTTACCTGGCCATATTATCACGACGGAAGTGTTGAGACCCTTGAGGAGGCGATTTCCAAGATGTCTACATTCCAGGTGGGCAGGAAGATGTCCGGGGACAAAGTTGCAAAAGTTAAGACTTTCCTTGATGCCCAGACTGGTGAACTGACTGTATTTTAATCAGTTCTGATATATACTCTTATACGGGGATGACTGAAAAGTGTTTTTTTGCCATTCCCGTATCTCATTATTTGTGATTATTCATTAAATTTGCGCACAAAACTGAGGAAGATGGTCAAGCCAGGCAGTGAAGAGGTCCTAAAGTTCGCATCGGAGGCCGGACGTGTCCTTCTTGAGAACGGAGCTGAGATCTCCCGTGTGGAGGAGACAATGGAGAGAATCGCCACTCATTACGGTGAGTCGGGCGAGAATTTTTTCGTGCTCAGCAATGGAATTTTCACTACCGGAAAGTCATATGCCAATGCCGAATTTATCCCTATAAAGGGAGCGAGTCTTGACAAGGTGGTGGAAGTCAACCAGTTGTCAAGAGATATCGCATTGCAGGACCTGAGCTTGGACGAGGCCCGCTTGCGTCTTGCCGCAATCCGTAACAAAAAACCGAAACCGGCTTGGGAGCTGTATCTCGGAGCCGCTTTCGGATGCGCGGGATTCTGCGCCATTTTCGGAGGCAGCCTTCTTGACTGCGGTGCCTCCCTTGTGGCCGCCGTAATTCTGAACTGCTTCGTAATGAAGATAGGAACTCCCTATCTGTCAAAGACATTGGGCAATATCTGCGCTGGTTTCATCGGCACTCTTATCTGCATCTTTTTCCAGATGGCCGGATTCGGAGACAGTCTGGGCAATATGATTGTCGGCACTCTCATTCTCCTGATTCCTGGAGTGGCTTTCACCAATGGCCTGAGGGATATGGCGAATGAGGATTATCTTGCCGGTATCACCAGACTGCTGGACGCCTTGATGATGTTCCTCAGCATTGCGATAGGTGTATGTTTCGCTTTCATAGCTCACAGCTGGATAGCCGGAGGCGTCATTCATCTGACCGGAACAGTGACGGATACAATTACGGCTGCCATCCCTGTCCAGATGATAGCCGCATTTATCGGAACTGCCTCGTTCGCAGTACTTTTCGGAGCGCCGCGCCGTCATTATGCTACAGCCGGAATTGTCGGAATGCTGGGTTGGCTCACATTTCTTGTAATATTCCGCTATACTTCAGCCGGAGCTTTTGCCAGCACTTTCATAGCTTCCACAGTGGTGGCTTTCCTGTCCAGGTTCGCCGCCGTAAGGCTCAAATGCCCGAGCACGGTCTTCCTCATATGCGGTGAATTCCCTATGATTCCGGGAGGCGGAGTGTTCTGGAGCGCCTATTACATTGCATCAGAGCAGTTTCCGCTTGCACTCACTTCCGGTCTCCAGGCAGTCAAGATAACTCTTGCCATAGTGCTCGGCATCATCATCGCGGCGAATGTTTTCAACCGCAGGAAGTGATGCATTAATCTTATTTCTTTACGAAGAGGGAGGCGAATCCGAACATTTCAGGGTCGAATTTACTGTCATCCCACCACATTTCACCGAACGGTGGCTGGTCGTAGTCGTGGAACTCCACGTGCAGACCGTCTTTCATAAGAGCGAAGACTACTGTTGCTTCTCCGAGACTCTCGCTTTCAGCGCTGAACGCCCTGTTGGCGGATGAGAGCTTGTAATATGTGTTGATCTGTTCAGGATAGCCTGCCTCTGCCATAAACATATTGCTCTCGCTGGATGTGTACTCACCTAGTGCATAACCCTTTGCCGTAAGATTGACCGGTGCGGTGAGAGTAACGGAAGCCTTGCGGAAGAAATTGTTGAAATCACCGTTGCCTGAAGGGGTAATACTGATGCTTCCGTCGGATTCCTTTGCTAAAGTGAGGGTGAATCCTTCATTGTGTGCAGGCAGAAGGTCCGGATCGTCTTCCATCTCCATAAACCAAAACTCCAGCTCCTCAAAATCGAAAATCTCCTTGAATTCCCAGGTTCCGAGAAGTTTGTCAGGTGTCTGCAGGCCTTTGACATTCAGGATCATATCCTCGTTGTCGCCAGGAATGAACCTTGTGGACTGCTCAGAATTAACTGTGAGCAGTGCCGCAAGATCCCCGGAATATCCGTCCTCGACCTTGAAACGCACAGTAGCTGATCTCTCGCCTGCATAAAGCATTGCGCAAGGTGAGAGAGTCGGCTGGCTCTTTGCCTCAGGGATGAAAACAAGATGTCCAGCGCCTTCTCCGCTTACCGAGATAGGTATCGCTATATCCTCGGATGTCACGACATCTTTTCCGGAGACCGCTCCAGTGACATTGATTCTTGCCACATAGCCTTCGAGGATGTCAGCTGATTCATAAGCAAAAGAGTAAACCAGGGCCTCCGCGGGATCAGCTGCAACTACTGCCACATTCTTTGCGCCGAGTTTGTAACCCGCAGGAGCTGAGAAAGAAAGACTGAGCTGTTTCTCCGTGCTGAGGCTGATGTTGCTTACAGTAATGAATCCTTCAGTTTCGCCTGCAGCGATGCTGACTGACTTTGATGAAACCTCATAATCGATTCCTTCTGAGGCGTTTCCTCCGAAAGTAAGCGGGATGTTCAATGCTGTGGCCGCAGGTTCGCTTATGTACAATTTCACATCAACTGAACCTCTTTCATATACAGTGTATAGAATATTATTGAATTCGATTGATGGCGAGTCGTCAGTTGAGCAGGACATTGACGACAATGCCGCTACGCTGACTGAGATAAAGGTTAAAATTTTTTTCAGCATAACAATAGGTTTTTATTCTTTAATAAAATATCAATTCCGGCCAGCTGTGGCCTGTTCGTATTCTGCTTTTGCCGCATTCACAATCTCTTTTTCTTCATTTGTGGGAACAACACCTTTCGGCTTTATATATTCCCTGGCGGCGTCATCTGTTTTAGGCGGAAGCTTTTCAAATCCGCATCCGCAGACAATAGTTGAGGTAAGTACAACTGCAAATATAGTGATAATTATCCGTATTGTCCTGTTTTTCATATTCCTGTTCAATATTTCATTGTCAATAAACATATCCTGGGTTCTGTTCGAAATCCGGGTTGAGGTCCACGTCCTGTTTAGATACGGGAGCGGTGTACAGATATTCCAAAGTGCTGTATTTTAACCCGTTGCTGATTATCCACCATTCCGGACGCCCGTTCCGTTTCAGTTCGAACCACCGGTCGCCTTCCATATAAAGTTCCTTCCTGCGCTCATCGAATATTGCCTGGAGCAGGGGAGTCAAAGGTTTTCCATAGACATCAACTTTGATCCTGTCATCATCCCTGACTGCCGGTAGGTTATCTTCCGTCAAGATCTCAACTCCCTCTATACGGTTGCGTCTCAATTCGTTGAGCCATTTCAGCGCTTCCTCCCTGTCATTCTCGTGACAAGCTGCCTCGGCCATCATCAGCACAATTTCCGACAATCTGACACGGCATTCAGGCACCTTGACATTGAACCGCTTCCTGTCGAAACTGGCCGCATAGCGGACATCTTTTTCAGGTTCCGGACCGAACAGTTTTATAAGGGACGCGCAGGCCGGCCTGGACGACAGATAGCCTTTCATATAGGTGAAATACCAGTCCAGTTCGCTGGAGTTGTTTATATGTGACCGGACAAGCACTTCTCCGATGGCATCGTTTTTCGAATTGATCATTTCCTCATATTCCGGGGCCGGTGTCAGTTTGAACCCGCTGTTGTCCAGTATGTCACGGCATATTTCCCGTGTCCCGGGCCAGTCGCAGCACCAGAAAGCAAGCTTCGCCCTGTAGGCTTTGACTATCCATTCAGTGAAAATGTATGTCTTGTCTTTTGGGTTAAGCTCCAGAGACTTGCGGAAGAGTCCGTCAATGTATTCGTATGTCTGGCGGACAGTGCCGCGGAGCGGCTTGGCGTTGATGTCGAACTTGTCCACAACCGGGATGCCCGGCAGCTCGTCCGCCTTGTCATCGTCCCAGGGCTGGCAGAAATTGCGGAGCAGATTGTAATAGCATATTCCCTTTATCGCATAAGCTGCGGAAAGAGAACTGGCGGCTGTCTCTGTATCACGGCCTGACAGATTCTCAATCAGGATGTTGCAGTCTCTGACGACTTCCCAGATATCCTCGTAGTAGAGTTGCATTGTGTTGATGCACTCTCCTGAATACAGGGTGAGCGATCCTGCATTGATGTTGGCGTCAAGGTCGTCCGCGCAGCCTTCCAGCCTTGCGATGACCTCCATATTGCCTATTATGCACTCGTCTCCTCCACCCTCGATCTCTCGCAGTCTCGTGTGGAGAATGGAAGCGAACTCCTCGTCAGTCTTGGGGATGACCTCTCCCTGGGGCTGAACGTCAAGATATCTTCCGCAGCCTGTCAGGATTATAGTGATTATCAATATGTTGAACTTTCTGTACATGGTCTTTTTGCGTCAAAAGTCAATATTCATACCTGCTGATACACTTCTTGTCGTAGGATAGGTCGCTCCCGGAATTTCCGGGTCCATTCCGTCATATTTCGTGAAAGTGAAGAAATTGTTCAGCGCCACATTGAAGCTTATTCCCCTGAGCTTTATCTTCCTTACCGCCTTGTCCGGGACGGAGTATGTCAGAATTATGGACTTTATCCTCATATACGAGTTGTCTTTCAGGTAGATGGCGTCTATGATGCTGTAATCCATCGGGTTGTAGCTTGAGAAATTGTATTTTGTCCCGAAGTAATCGTAGATGCGCGGGTATTTGACTCCGGTCGTGCTGCTCTCTGTCCATCTGTTCACCCGGTCGGAAGCGACATTCAGATGGTTGGAATACAGGTCGCTGTACTGGGACTGGACGGTCTCAGTGCTGACTCCGCTGTGCTTGCAGGAAGAATAGCTTGCCGGGGACTCAATCTTGTCGAAAGTCTTGGAGCCGAGTGAATATACTCCGCTGACACTCAGGCGGAAATCCTTGTATCCGACACTGATGTTGAAACCTCCGGTATATGGTGCGACGGTTGTTCCGAGATATATCCTGTAATTGTCTGGCTTGTTCAGGTCGGTGCTGTTGTTGATGACCGAGTCCTCCCTCAGCCTGAACTGGTATAGCCCGCTTATGTTGTCCACTCCTGCCAGGTCACCGCTGAAGATGGCTCCTGCAGGGTAGCCCTGCACATATCTGTCTTTGGAGGTCACTCCGGAAGATGTGGAAGGACGGTATTTCAGCACTTTGTTGTAATTGTATGCGAAATTCACCGCCGCGTTCAGCGTCCAGTCTTTCCGCTGGATGATTTTTCCGTTCAGTGTCAGTTCGGCTCCGCTGTTCATAATGTCCGCTGAATTGAAGTTCACATAGGTGAATCCGCTCGTGCTCTGTACCTGCGAAGAGGTCACGACATCCGTGCTGAGCCGGTGGTAATACTCTGCGTTTACTGTCAGCCGGTCTTTCCAGAGACCGAAATCTATGCCTGCCTTGGTATCCCTTGTCTTTTCCCATCCGAGGTCTGGATTCGGGGCTGACGGTATGGTTCCGAGGTTGAATGTTTGCTCCCCGAAATACCGGTATTGCTGCTGCAAATATCTGATTACCAATTGGTGAGTGGTGCTGGTGTTTACGTCTCCGGTGAATCCGAAGGCCGCCCTGGCTGTGGCGTGGGACACCACGGGAAGCGCTTTCCGGAACCAGCTCTCCTCACCTATATGCCAGGCCGCTCCGGCGCTCCAGGTAGGATTGAACTGCCGGTTGTTTCCGAAATTGGAACTGCCGTCAGTGCGGAATGATGCGTTCAGGACAATTGACTTCCCTAAATAGTAGTCGGCTGAAGCATAGAACGAGGCATACCGCGTCTTGGTGAAATACTGTCCGTTGAGACGCTCCACCTCGCTTACCCATTCGTCCTGCGGGCCGCTCACAGGAGGAAGGGAAGTGGTCCCGGTCTTGGGGTCGTAATTGTATCTCTTTGAGAACAAAGTGTTTGAGTCTGCGCCCCGGATTTCCGCACCTGCGAGAATGTTCACTGTGTGATTCTCCTTGAATGTCCGGTTGAACGTGAAATGACCGCGGAGAACATAGCTGTTGCGGTTTGTGCGGTTCTGGGATATGCTGCCGTACAGGTTGGTCTGCGAGCGGTCATCGTCTCCGAGCCGGTCCTGGAAAGCCGACCACGTGTATTTGTCCACAATTTTGTCGGTGGAATTGTTTGAGAATGTGAAAGATGCAAGACCGTTGAAATGCAGGGGCCCGAAGATACGGATGTCAATCTGGCCTCTTATTGTTCCTGCGGTGTTGGTGGTCCTGGTGTAATTCGAGTCCAGTTCGCGGAGAATGTTGAACCCGTTTTTCGGCATCACCTGCTCGTCCGCCCTGCCGTTGTAATATCCGAGCGAGAACCAGGTCCTGTCCGGGGCGTAGCTCCCGTCATCATTGTATGCTATTTCGTATGGGTTTGAGAAATAGGCGTATTTGAACGGGTCAACACTTGAGTATGGCATTTTTGACTGCTGTCTGGACATCTCAGCCCCGAGGTCGATTCTCGCCCAGTCAACGGGCTTCATTGTCAGGTTCGCATTGAAATTGTACCGCTTGTAGTCATTGTGTATCAGCATTCCGTTCTCGTCATTCATACCCAATGCGACATAGTAGGTGTATTTATCCGAACCTCCGCTTGCGGAAAGGTGGTGTCCCTGGGAGAATGAGTTGCGGAAAAGCAGTCCGTACCAGTCAGTGCTGACATCCTTCAATGAAGCGATGTATGCGTCTTGGGCAGTCTTGTCACCTTTCATACAGGCGAACTCTCCTGCTCCCGACCTTATCTGCCCGACAATGCCTATTACAGGATATATGACCGTGTTGTCAGTCAATGACTTGAGATATTTTGCCGCTGAAAACTCGTTCCACAGTTCGTCTTCCCAGGCGAGTTTTTCGGCTGAGTCCATAAGGCTCAGGTCCTTGTGGGGCTTGAAGGACCAGGAGAAAGTGTTGTTGTAGCTGAGCCGCATTTTCCCGGTCTCTCCTTTCTTGGTTGTCACGACAATCACTCCGTTTGCCGCCCTTGATCCGTAGATGGCCGCGGCTGCCGCATCTTTCAATATCGTTATGCTCTCAATGTCGTTCGGGTTGATGTTGCCGATACCGTTGACAAAGATGTCATCGAATCCGCCCGTCGCAAGCTGCTCGCTGGTCAGGGAAGGGGAGTCATTCTGCATCGGCACTCCGTCAATTACCCAGAGCGGCTGGCTTGAGCCGGTGATGTTGTTGATGCCCCTGATGCGGATTCTGGACTGTATTCCTGGCTGCCCGGAAGTGGCTGATATGGCTACGCCGGCGACTTCTCCCTGCATCAGGGCATCCACTGACGAGATGGCCTTGGCTTTGAACGTATCCTCATTAAGCACTGCCACAGAGCCTGTTATGCGTTTTACCGAAGTCTGGGCGTAGCCGGTGACGACTACCTGGTCCAGTTCGTTGTCCTCCCAGTCAAGGACTATTTTCACATTTTCTGTCCTCCCGGGGATGAGGCGGTATTCTAATGTGGACATTCCTACAGAGGAAATGCTGAATGATTTCGCTCCGGAAGGAATCGATATGGAAAAATGCCCGTCGATATCGGTGGTCGTGCCTGCTGAGGGTTTTTCAATGCATACGATTCCCGCCCCGATGACCGGAGCGCCGTCTTTGTCAATTACAGTTCCGGAGAATTTCCCGCTTTGGGACCAGGCCTGAACTGACACAAGCAGGAACAGGACAGTTAAAGGTAATATGTTCCATTTCGTTTTCATATCGACAAATATACACATATAAATCGGCCAATTATGCGGCTTATGCAGAATAATTGTGTAAAAATGATATATTTGCGGTAATACAGGTGTTTAACATTTATTCTGATGGTAGGTAACATTGAACAGGACAATTCCGGTTTTATCTGGAAAAATGAGGCAGTCCGGCTGATGCGGAGCTGCAGATATTCAGATGCGCTCAAATTGATATTGCCGCATCTTGACAGCGGGGATGATGACGCTTCTGCCCTCTTTCTCACCATTCTCCGGCATTCGGACAATGTGTTCCAGCTCATTGGGAGTGTGGATTATATCAAAGAGAGGGCGCTCGCAGGCGACTCCATTATGCAGTTCGCATGGGCCCGTTACAATGATGCGGTGTCTCCGGAGGCTGAATCCTGCTCCATTGCCGAAAAGTATTACAATGCTGCTTTGAAATCCGGTATAGCCGACGCCCGGATGTGCCTGGCTTTTATGTATAGGGATGGAGACCTCGGACTTGTGGACAGGAGCCGTTATTTCCAGGAACGTGACAGGGCGGTCGTCGAAGGAAGCCATACTGCTGTCCAGCAGACTGTCAGGGACATTGTTTACGGCAATTCGGGCAGCCGGGCTGAACCTGGGAAGGCGCTTGAGATGCTCAAAAAATATATCCACTGTGAGTCACCGGATATTTATCTGGATCCGGAGTATTATGCCCTTGCCGGTGATGCTGCGTATGAACTTGGGAATATGGACGATGCCGCTTCCTGGTACCGCCGGGCTTTGAATGAGGGCTGTATGCGGGCCTGTTTCTTTCTCGCTCTCGCCGCAGCCTGTGACGCGGACGGCAATATCTCTGATGCTGAACAGTTTTATGAAATAATGGAAAAGGGACAGGAACTCCGGTGTCCGGCTGCGTTCCTGGCTGTGCAGATGGCTGTGGATGAGAACGATTTCGAAAACTACGGAACTGAACTTCAGGGACAGGTTGCATCCGCACTGGAGCTGGATCTTGAAACTGCCTATGCTTCAGGTGATTCAATAGGGGCATATTATCTTGGCTGCCATTATTATGATGGCAATTTCGGATTCGCGAAAAATGATGAGACTGCCTGGATGTGGTTCAGCAGGGGAGCAGCCAGACGGGATCCGTTCTGCTATAAAATGCTTGCCGTGATGCTCAGGGATGAGAACTGCTCCAAGAAGATGAGCCAGGATTTTCTGTATGAATGTGAACTCCGGGCCCTCCGGCTCGGGTGCGAAGATATGCTTGACAATGTGGTTGATGCCTACAGGAATGGCTTCCTGACGGAGTATGCCGCGGAGATAGAACAATACTATCTGCCTCTGTCCTCAAATCAGAATGAGGAGCAGTATGATAATCCGGATGATGACGGACGTTTCGATGCCTGGGTGTGATCCGTGCTACAGAATCTGGGCGGTGTGGTTCTTGGTATCCACTTTGTCAATTATCCTCTCGACAATCCCTTCTGCGTTTATTATGAATGTCTTGCGGAGTGTCCCAACGCATACTTTGCCGCACATCTTCTTCTCTCCCCAGGCTCCGAATGCCTGAAGCATTTCAGTGGATTTGTCGGAAAGCAGAGTGAATGGAAGCTGGTACTTCTCGATGAACTTTCTGTGTGAAGCATCGCTGTCTTTGCTGACACCCACCACTTTATATCCGGCTGAACTCAGGGCCCCGATGTTGTCCCTGAGGTTGCAGGCCTCCGCCGTGCATCCCGGAGTGCTGTCCTTAGGGTAGAAATAGAGCACTGTCCTGCTTCCGAGCAGGTTCTCCGATGTGAAAACGTTTCCGTTCTGGTCAATGACCGAGAAATCCGGTATCCTGTCTCCTACTTTGAGCATAAGTATATGATTTTAAGTTCTTTACTTCTCGTTTTCGGCGGCTGTTGCCTCGTTGTAGCACTGGCGGCAGAGCGGCTCGTAAACGTCTTTTTCGCCGAGTACCACCAGCTTGTGGCTCTTGGTAAGACGGTGGGAGTGATTGGCAAGGTTTCCGCATTTCACGCAGATGGCATGAACTTTCTGTACGTCCTCCGCCACAGCCATGAGCGCAGGTATCGGGCCGAACGGCTTGCCCTTGTAGTCGGTGTCAAGTCCGGCTATGATGACCCTTTTGCCGCGGTTGGCAAGTTCCTGGGCTACATTGACCAGCGACTCGTCGAAGAACTGGGCCTCGTCTATTCCCACAACCTGGGTGTCATCCGCCGCTTCAAGCATTTTCACCGGGTCTTTAACAGGGGTGCAGGGAATGCTGTGGAGGTCGTGCGAAACCACGTCCATATCCGAATATCTGGTGTCCACTTCAGGCTTGAAAATCTCTATCTTCTGGTTGGCGAATCTGGCTCTTTTCAGCCTCCTTATCAGTTCCTCTGTCTTTCCTGAGAACATTGAACCGCAGATTACTTCAATACAGCCGTTTTTCTTGATATTTTCTGAAATCATAACTAATTTTGTATTCACAGTTGCAGAATACTGCAAAGTTAATCAATTATTCGCCTTATGGACAATAGCCGGAAGGAAAAAATAGAAGAACTTATCAACACGGTTGCCGAACTCAGGGAGCGTGTCGATGCTCTTGAAAAGCAGGTCGAGGAATACAGGCTTGAATATGAAAACAGCCAGTATGACGAGCCCGTAGAGATGATTGATTTCTCCAACGAGGATTTTCTGGAGGATATTGCATATATGCCTGAAGATGAACCGGCTGAACCGGTTGTGGAACCGGACATGCCGGAGCCTGCTCCTGAGCCTGCCGTTGAGCAAGTTCCTGAGGCGACCCCGGAATCCGCGGCTGCTCCTGAAGCAAAGGAAACAGAACCTGAGCAGGAACCTGCCCCGGAGAGCGAAACTGAAGAAGTTCCGCAAGAGCCTGAAAATGACGGGGAATCATTCTCGCTGTTCGGAGAATTCATTGAACCTAAAACCGCTCCAAAACCGTCCCGCCAGCGCATTCTCAATGATGCGAATTCAGTCAGGGCGACAGGTGCTGTCATAGACCAGAGCGCTCTCCGCCTTTCATGGCTTACCGACATTCCGGGGCCGGAAGTGAAAGATGTCCGTAGCGCTATCTCATTGAATGACAGGGTAATGTTCATAGGCACCCTCTTTCGTGAGGATTCGATGCTGTTCCAGGACGTGGTCAGCCATATCAATTCGATGACCTCTTTGGACAAGGCAGTAAGCTATCTTCAGGAGACCTTTCCGGAGTGGAATATGGATTCTGATCCGGTTTACCGCTTTATGATGGCTGTCCGCAGGAAAATCAGATAATTATGCCAGGAAGACTGTACATTGTCCCGACACCTGTCGGCAATCTCGAAGATATGACCTACAGGGCGGTGAAAGTCCTGACTGGGGCCGGACTGGTTTTAGCAGAGGACACCAGGACAAGTTCTGTGCTGCTCAAGCATTTCGGCATCGAGGCCAGGCATCTCCAGTCGCATCACAAATTCAATGAGCACCAGACGGTTCCGATGATAAAGGAGAAGATTCTCTCGGGGCTGGACGTTGCATTGATAAGTGATGCCGGCACTCCGGGCATTTCAGATCCCGGTTTTCTGCTCGTAAGGGAATGCGCTGCGGAAGGCATTGAGGTCCAGACACTGCCGGGAGCTACAGCCTGCATCCCCGCCATAGTGTCGTCCGGCCTGCCTTGTGACAGGTTCTGTTTCGAGGGCTTCCTGCCGGTGAAGAAGGGCCGCCAGACTCTGTTGAAATCACTTGCGTCCGAGACCAGGACAATGGTGTTTTACGAGTCTCCCTACCGTCTGGTCAAGACAATTGTCCAGCTGGCGGAGTATTTCGGACCGGACAGGCAGTGCTCTGTAGCCAGGGAAATTTCAAAAATCCACGAGGAACACCGCAGAGGCACACTTGAGGAGGTGGCCTTATGGTTCAAGGAGCACGAACCGAAAGGGGAGATTGTACTTGTGGTTGCTGGTGCTCCGTCCCGAAAGCGCAACGAGGAAAGCGAAGACGGGAAATAATTGTAAATCAAGGGGAAGCGTGACGGCTCAGTAATGGACCGTAAAAATTGTGGCGGGGATAAGAACCGCCCGTCAAGATCTTTTGTCACAGGGGCTGTCGCCCTTGCGTTTTTAATTGTCGGATATCAGACGGCCCTGTTCATCCACAGGGCGGCCTCGTTGAGGATTCTGGCCTCAACGCCTGATACTGTGTATGTGGAAATTTCCGGAACCGAGGCTGCTTTGCCTCCATCTGCAAGCTGTTCAGAATCAGTGAAAAAAGAATCTCTGAACCGGCGTGCGGAAGTGCGCTCCACATTCACGCCGAGGAACTGTATGAATTTCCCTTTCGACCCTAATACGGTGTCCGTTGAGGACCTGAAGCGGCTGGGCTTCTCGCAGAAACAGGCAGCCGCCATAGAAAACTATAGGGCGAAGGGAGGACGGTTCAGGAGGAAGTCCGATTTTGCAAAGTCTTACGTGGTGGCTGACAGCGTTTACCGCCGTCTTGAACCCTATATTGTCATTCCGAAGCTGGACTTGAATTCGGCCGATTCGGCAGAGTTCTGCACTTTGCCAGGAATAGGAGCGTATTTCGCTTCCAAAATGGTGAAATACAGGAAGTTGCTTGGCGGATATTCAGATCCGGAGCAGCTGATGGAGATATATCATTTCAGCAAGGAACGATACGATGCCATTTCCGATCTTGTGGAAGTGGCCACACCTCCTGAACCTTTCAGGCTCTGGTCCCTTCCGGCTGACTCACTGAAACTCCATCCTCATGTCCATAACTACAGCACAGCCAGGGCCATTGTCCTCTACAGGGAAAACAATCCGGCCTCCGCGCTGACCGTTTCAGGCCTTGCGGAAGCCGGGGTAATTGACAGGGAGACAGCCGAAAAACTGTCCCGGTGCATAATTCGTTAGTCCTGGACTTTCCTGAGGGCTTCGCGGATTTTGGCCTCGATTTCCTCGCTGAGCTCAAGATTGTCTGCAATAAGCTGTTTCGTCGCCTCACGTCCCTGGGCGAGTTTCTGGTCTCCGTAGCTGAACCAGGAACCGCTCTTGCCGATGATGCCGTACTCCACTCCGAGGTCAACAATCTCTCCCGAACGTGAAATTCCCTCGCCATAGACGATGTCGAACTCCGCTTTCTTGAAAGGAGGAGCCATCTTGTTCTTCACGACCTTGACTTTGGTGCGGTTTCCGAGAGCCTCGTCACCGTCTTTCAGCTGGGTGGTCCTGCGGACATCCAGACGTACGGAAGCGTAGAACTTGAGCGCATTTCCTCCTGTGGTTGTCTCGGGATTGCCGAACATTATGCCGATTTTCTCGCGGAGCTGGTTGATGAAAATACAGCAAGTGTTTGTCTTGCTGATATTTGCGGTCAGCTTCCTGAGAGCCTGGCTCATAAGCCTGGCCTGGAGTCCGACCTTGTTGTCTCCCATCTCACCCTCGATTTCAGCCTTTGGCGTGAGAGCCGCAACCGAGTCGATTACAATGATGTCAATCGCTCCGGACCTGATAAGGTTGTCCGCGATTTCAAGCGCCTGCTCGCCGTTGTCCGGCTGAGAGATGAGCAAAGTCTCAAGATTCACCCCGAGAGCCTTTGCATAGGATCTGTCGAAAGCGTGCTCCGCATCAATCATCGCCGCGATGCCGCCGAGCTTCTGGGCCTGGGCGATGGCGTGGATTGCGAGAGTGGTCTTTCCGCTGGACTCCGGTCCGTAAATCTCGATGATTCTTCCGCGTGGATAACCACCGATTCCCAGGGCATGGTCCAGAGCGACGGAGCCGCTTGGTATAACCTGATGTTCATCCCATTGTGGCTGGTCCCCCAACTTCATGATCGTCCCTTTGCCGTAGTCTTTCTCAATTTTGTCGATCGTTGCCTGCAGAGCTTTTAGCTTTCCGGAATCAATTGTCTCGGCCCCGCTTCCCTTTGCTGCTTCTTTAGCCATAATGTAGTAATTTTTGTTAATATCTGCGGATTATGCCGCAATTCATACAAAGATATAAAAATCGCAGCAATCAAGAACGAAAATTTGATTAAATTTGCTACTACTCCGGAGCTTGTTGCCGGAATAATTTCAACGTATCAGATTATGAAGAAGAAATTGTTGGGAAAGAACCCGTTGGAACTCAAACAGATTGCGCTCGAGTGCGGACTGCCGTCCTATGCAGGCGGCCAGATTGCCCAGTGGCTGTACAAAAAGAAGGTACGGTCGGTGGACGAGATGACCAACCTGTCCAAAGCCGGCAGGGCGAAACTGTCCGAGAACTACGAGACCGGAGCCGTCGCCTACACTGACTGCCGCGTGTCATCAGACGGTACCAAGAAGTATCTTTTCCCTGTAACCTGCTCATTCTCATCCGGAGTATGGGCTGCCGAGTCGGGTGAACAGGGCCGGATGGAGACCAGCTGCATCGAGTCTGTGATGATACCTGAACTTGACCGGAAGACACTCTGTGTCTCCTCCCAGGCAGGATGCAAGATGGGTTGCCGTTTCTGTATGACCGGCAGGCAGGGATTCCACGGCAATCTTTCACCGGCTGACATACTTGCCCAGTTCGTTTCCGTGGACGAAGCCGACAGCCTGACCGGCACCGTCTTTATGGGGATGGGGGAGCCGCTTGACAATTATGAAAATGTGCTTAAATCAATAGAGGTGCTTACGGCGGACTGGGGGTTCGGGTGGAGCCCGAAAAGGATAACCCTCTCTTCCATAGGCGTTTTGCCGTCATTGAAAAGGTTTCTGGACGAAACCAAGTGCCACCTGGCCATCAGTATGCACAATCCTTTCCCTGACGAAAGGGCTGACATAATGCCGGTCCAGAAAGCCTACGACATTAGGGATGTTGTCTCGCTGATAAAAAAATACGATTTCACCGGACAGAGGAGGGTGAGTTTCGAATATACGATGTTTTCCGGGTACAATGATGACAAACGGCACGCTGACGCCATAATCCGGTTGCTTTCGGGGCTGGAGTGCCGCGTCAACCTGATACGTTTCCACCGCATTCCGGATTTCCCTTATGAGACATCACCCGACGGAGTGATGGAGATTTTCCGTGACCGTCTCAGCAGGGCGGGCATCACTGCCACAATCAGGGCGTCACGAGGGGAGGACATATTCGCCGCCTGCGGTATGCTTGCCGGTAAACATTCTTGATATTTAACTGGTTATGAGACGGATTCTGTTCATATTGGCAATAGCCGTTCTGGGTTTGACATCGGAACGGGAGGTTTTTTGCGGCACTCCAGGATTTCTGGCCCAGGCTGACAGGACAGTCAGCCCGGGGATTGATGCGGCTGAAGATTCCCTGTCAGTGGAGAGACTGAAGGCTTACCTTGACAGTATCCGTCTCAACAGGCCGACTGTGGCTCTTGTCCTGAGCGGGGGTGGGGCCAAAGGGGCCGCCCACATCGGGGTGATTGACTATCTTGACTCATTGGAGATACCTGTGGACATCGTGCTTGGCACCAGTATGGGCGGCCTGGTCGGTGGACTGTATTCATTAGGCTATTCCGCCTCCGATATGGATTCTGTAATCCGGAGGATAGACTGGGATATGGCCCTGTCAGACAGGGTTCCACGGAACTATGTCTCCTATGCGACCAAAAAGTACAAAGAGAGAATCCTTCTGTCGTTCCCGTTTTATTATGCGAAGGAGGATTATCTCAATATGCTTGAGAGGGACAGCATATTTGTGGATTATGGCAATAAGCACGAACAGATTCATTTCGGCAACGGGAAGGATGACGCAGTCTCTGTGGTAAAGGCCAATCTCCGCTCCAGCCTTCCTTCCGGATTCGCTTACGGACAGAATGTGAACAATATAATCAGTTCACTTACCGCCGGTTATCAGAATGATACGGAGTTTATCAATCTTCCTGTCCCTTTTGTATGCGTGGCTACGGAAATGGTCACAGCCAGGCCGAAAATATGGTACTGCGGCAAATTGACCACAGCGCTGCGTTCCACAATGTCCATCCCGGGAGTTTTCGCTCCGGTCAAGGTGGACGGTATGGTGCTTGTGGACGGGGGAATGCGCAACAACTACCCGGCCGACATTGCCAGGGACCTCGGTGCGGACATCATAATCGGGGTGGATTTGTCCTCGGGATTCAGGGGCTATTCCCAACTTAATGACTTGAAAGACATTATATCACAGGGGGTTGATATGCTCGGAAGGGAGTCGTATGAGCGCAATATGCACATCCCGGACGTGACTATAAAACCGTACCTTCCCGAGTACAATATGATGAGTTTCGATGACAAGAGCATCGATGTGATAATCAAGCGGGGAAAAGAGGCCGCGGAGGCGCAGGCTGAACGGCTGGACAGTGTGAAGACATTGATAGGAGCCTATCATAAAGAGCTGAGACACAGGAAGGCCATTGACCTTAATTCCAATCCTGTCCGTGTCTCGAAGATAGAGATTGAGGGAGTTTCCGACAGGGAGTCGAGGTATCTTATGAGCAAGATTTCCCTGAGGCCTGACAGACCGCTTGACAGGCTTGACATCGAAGATGCCGTGGCGACGATTTTCGGAACCGGGGCATTTGACTACGTGACCTATGAACTGGAAGGCTCTGAAGAACCGTTCGGGCTGATTATCCATTGCAAGAAAGGTCCTGTGCATCAATTCGGTATAGGCGGCAGGCTGGATTCTGAGGAGATGGCCTCGATGATTGTGAATGTGGGTCTCAACGCCCACAAACTTCAGGGTTCGGCGCTGAATTTCACCGGCAAGGTCGGAATAAACCCGTCCGCTCATCTGAATTATTACGTCAATGCAGAGAAAGGTCCGACTTTCAATGCCTCGTTCTCGGTAAAGTGGCTCGACAGGAACAAATTCACTCTTGGGTCCAGTGACTACAATGTGGCCTATCTCAATGTGCGTGAGGAACTTTATATTTCCAATATTCGTCTCCGCCGGTTCGGTACCAAGATCGGTTTGAGAAGCGACTTCTTCAAACTTAACAACGTGATGGCAAGCAGCGTTACCGGAGACTATGATCTTAACGGTCTTACCAATAATTACTTATCCTTGTTTGCAGATCTCCGGGCTGACACATTTGACGACGGGTATTTCCCGACAAAAGGATTTACTGTAGGGCTTGGCTATGAGTGGTTCTTCGCAGGGCTGCGCAGGAACATTGACAGGTTCCATGTGGTGACGTTCGACTTCAAGACAGTGGCGCA
The DNA here is from genome assembly GCA_051870055.1 of Candidatus Cryptobacteroides sp. Taxonomy (GTDB): domain Bacteria; phylum Bacteroidota; class Bacteroidia; order Bacteroidales; family UBA932; genus Cryptobacteroides. The sequence continues at coordinate 28,784 of JBJEBM010000071.1, read as the reverse complement.
GATGGGATGTTTCGCAATCATACCGGCAATCCGTGCGAGATATATGTTCGGCGGCGATCCGTCATTGCCATATCTGAACCTTATTGGCGGCTCGATACCGGGACGTTATCTCGACCAGCAGATTCCGTTCACGGGTATCAATTATGCTTCTGCTATGCAGAATTATCTGACTGTTGCCGGAGCTGATTTCCGTTTCAGGCTGTTCAAGAACAATTATCTGTCGGCAATAGCAAATTATGCCTGCTCTGTCGCGAACCTTAGGGATCTGGGCAATGCCAATAAAATATATGGAATTCTCGGTGTGGGACTCAAATATTCGTACAATTCAATAATCGGCCCGGTGGAACTTCAGCTCCATTGGCGTTCAAGGAACAGGAAAGCCGGGGCTTATCTGAATATAGGACTGTATTTTTGAGAAATGGACAAAGAATTATATACCAAGGTTTTAGGGAAAATGCAGGCCCAGTGCTCCAGGCGGGAGTGCTGCTCGTCTGACATATACAAGAAAGTCCTGAAAGCGATTGAGGGAGATGTTGAAATGGCCGGAGCTGTTCTCGAATCCCTGAAGAAAGACGGATTCATTGACGATTTCAGATACGCTTCCGCTTTCGCCCGGGAAAAGTCATCTTTGAATGGCTGGGGCAGGATAAAGATTGCTTACGCATTGGCTGCCAAGGGAATAGACAGGTCTGTAATAGACCGTGCGTTCGCGGAGACTGACAGTGTGGCCGCAGGACGCAGGCTGGATTCGCTTCTTGTATCCAAGGCAAGGTCTTTGTCCGGAGACCCGCAGCGCCGGCTGAAACTTATCCGTTTCGCTCTCGGTCGCGGTTACACTTATGACGATGTCTCAGATGCCGTGGAACGCGCTCTGGAGGCGGAGGACTGATCATCTTGTCTTCTTGATTACGTAAGTGACTATGCCCCAGACAGTGAAGTCATTGCCTTCAGAAATGTGAATCACCGGATATGCTTTGTTGGCTGGAACTAGCCATAATTCTTCCGGTCTGCCGATGATGTTGAACGAACTCCCCGGCTTCTTCGCTTCCAGGCTCGGCCGCCCTTGCTCCGGATTGTGGAAATATACGTATTTGAGCGTGAACTCACCGTCGACGAAGCATACGGCCATATCACCTTCCTTTATCTCCAATGATTTGTCAATCACTAGTATGTCCCCTTCTTCAACTCCTGCGTCAATCATGGAGTCCCCGACAACCCTGCCGAAAAATGTCGCTTCAGGATGTCTGACCAGCTCGACGTTCAGGTCGATGCCTCTTATCATATAATCGGTTGCAGGAGAAGGAAATCCTGCGTGGATTCCGCTTTCCGCAAGTTTCGGCAGTCCCTGCGCCGTATCTGATGTCCTCTCTTCTTCCATAACACTTTCTTTGCCGAAAGATACATATATTTTTTGGTAAAATGCTATTTTTGCAATCCAATGGGTGATTTCGAAAATAGTGTCCTGAACTTTCTCTCGGACAGATTTCCGGGTGTGGAATCTGCATTCAAAGGCGGATTCCGTGTATTCTCGTGCCCGGGAGGGAATGTTTCTACAGTGGCCGTTCCGGTTGTCTCGGAAACGCTCGAGGATGCTGAATGCCAGGCGGAAAGGCTTGAGAGTGCAGTGAAATTGCTGAAGGATGAAGGACGGCAGGTGGTGATTCTTCCTGAGGACATCTGGCGCAGCCGTTCCGATATGATCCAGCATAGGCTGCTGGCCCAGTTGGGAGTGTTCCGCTCTGTTTTTGCCAGGAATACCGAGGTCAGGCGCATAGACAAGGTTGCATCTTCGGAGTTCTTTACAGACTGTCATACTTACCGTGACGCTGCTGCCCGTTACAGATACGGGCTGTATGACATGCATGGGAGACTTGTGGCTGCGGCCAGTTTCTCCGGCGCCAGGGTGTGGGACAAGCCTGAAGGCAAAGTAAGTTCCTGTGAATGGGTGCGTTATGCCTCCCTGCCGGATATCAGGGTGGTAGGCGGAATGGGGAAGGTTCTCAAGGCCTTCATTTCAGAGGCAGGGCCGGACAATGTGATGAGCTATGCTGATCTTGAATGGACGGACGGAGCTGTTTATGAGCGTCTTGGCTTTAAAATGGAGTCTCTGAGATCTCCGGTGGCCTTCGCTGTTGACAGGTATTCTTATGAGCGCGTTCCCCTCAAATATGCTTCCTCTCTTATGAATCCGCTGTTCCACATCAACCGGGGAAGCATAAAATACCGGTTGCTTGTTTGAAGTCCGGCAATATTTATTATATTTGCATCGTAAATAAGCCGAAAATTCCCGGCGACCAAATCCATCAGACATATCCGACGGCTGTCAAAGGCCATTGCGGGGCATTGTATCCCGTTCTTCCTGACTGTTTCGTGGTCAGTTTATCTTTGACATAGCGGCAGCCGCGGATATGGGGTTTCATTTATAACAACATTATTATGATGGGTAAAAATTATCAGTTGGTCGCCTGGACCGACAACATTTCAGATTCTGAGAACGGCAGGCTGGGTATGATTCCCTCATTGCATTATGAAATGCAGGAACCTTACATCAAGGAGATTGGCAGATGCCAGGCTGAGGAGCGGAAAGCCGGAACTGTCAGTACGGAGCTCGCCAGAAGGTATGTCAGGGCGTATGAGGAAAACGCCGGGTTTATGTTCCTGACCGGTTTCTCCGGAGACGGAATCAGAAGCCTGTTCAAAGCGGCTTTCTACTGTATTGACGATGAGGACCTTAACTGGGCCTACATCGACACTGACCTCGGCAGTTACACGTATTATTGCGGCCCGCTCAGCCGCGAATTCGACAGGCTCTGCCGGAAATGTATCAGGATGATGGAGAAATATTCCAGGACTGACATTCTCCTTGAGGACGAACCGAGATATGTGATGGGCATATACAATGAGCATCAACGTGAGAACAGGGACCTTGCGGCTTATCTTGAAAAGGATTGACAGCGGGCGCAGGGAAAAAAGATGGTCCGGCTATTCACTATTAGCCGGACTTTCATTATCTTTGCCCCGCAAAACAACCAATTCCGGATTGGGACCGGGCGAAACTTAAGTTAATATTTATTAGATATGGAAGCAATAGTCAAGACCGATTTTCATTTCCCTGGACAGACCGGGAAATACACCGGCAAAGTACGTGATGTCTATGACATTGACGGCAAGTATCTCGTTATGGCTGTATCTGACAGGATATCAGCCTTCGACGTGGTCCTGCCGAAGGGAATCCCGTTCAAGGGACAGGTTCTCAACCAGATAGCCGCCAAATTCCTCGATGCGACGTCTGACATTGTCCCTAACTGGAAAATCGCGGTTCCGGATCCGATGATCACAGTCGGCTACAAGTGCGAGCCTTTCAAAGTGGAGATGGTCATAAGAGGCTGTCTTGCAGGACATTCCTGGCGTGAGTACAAGGCCGGAAAACGAGTGCTCTGCGGAGTCACCCTCCCGGACGGAATGGTTGAAGGACAGCGTTTCCCTGAGCCAATCATCACCCCTACTTCCAAGGCGGCCGAAGGTCACGACGAGGATATCACCAGAGAGGAGATTATCGCAAAAGGCATTGTCTCGGAGGAGGATTACATCCAGATTGAAAAATACACCAGGGCCATTTTCCAGCGCGGTCAGGAGATTGCCGCCAAGATGGGCCTGATTCTGGTCGATACCAAATACGAGTTCGGTAAACTTGACGGCAAGATTTATCTGATGGACGAGGTGCACACTCCGGATTCGTCCCGCTATTATTATGCTGATGGCTATGAGGAGCGCCTTGCCAAAGGGGAGAAGCAGAAGCAGCTCTCCAAGGAGTTCGTACGCGAATGGCTGATGGCCAATGGATTCCAGGGCCAGGAAGGACAGACCGTCCCTGAAATGACCCCTGAAGTTGTTGCCGGTATAACCGACAGGTACATTGAACTTTATGAGAAAATTACCGGCACTTCATTCGAACGTTCCGACTATTCGGCCGAGAGCATCGAGCGCAATGTGACCGAGTATCTGAAGACTATTCTTTAACGGAATATGTTCGCGCTTGCGGACTGCAATAATTTTTTCGTTTCGTGCGAGAGGGCTTTCCAGCCGGATTTGGAGGGAAAGCCTCTTGTCGTTTTGTCAAACAATGACGGCTGCGTGGTGGCCAGAAGCAATGAGAGCAAGGCTATGGGCATCAAGATGGGCACGCCGTTTTTCAAGATAAAGCACCTTGCGGACTCAGGCCAGCTGCAGGTGCGGTCTTCGAACTATGTCCTGTACGGTGATCTCTCATCCAGGGTTATGACAATTCTGGCTTCTGCTGTGCCGAAAATCGAGGTCTATTCCATAGACGAGGCGTATCTGATAGTGGACGGCATTGAGCCTGAGAGACTTATGAATATCTGTTCAAGCTTGATATACAGAATACGCAAGTCTGTCGGCATTCCGGTCAGTATAGGAATTGCTGAGACCAGGACTCTTGCCAAAGTGGCCAATCATTTCGCTAAAAAATATCCCGGATACAGGGGAGTCTGCAGGATTTCTACGGATGAGCAGAGACTCAAGGCTCTGTCCCTGACTCCGGTGGATGATGTGTGGGGAATAGGTCGCAGAGCAGCTCCGAAACTCGTCCGGATGGGAGTCCGGACTGCCCTCGATTTCGCTTCCCTGCCTGAGAACTTTGTGGACAGACAGATGGGCCTGAACGGATTGCGTACCTGGAAGGAACTCCGCGGGATAAACTGCATCGGCGAGGAGAAGAACGAGCCACGCCAGTCAATCTGTACGTCACGTTCTTTTGCGGACACGATTTCGGAGCTCAAGGAACTGTCAGCCAGAGTTTCCGACTTCGCCGCGATGTGCGCCTCCAAGTTGAGGAAGGACGGCACGGCGGCCTCAAGCGTATGCACTTTCCTGTACACCAACCGTTTCCGTGAGGACCAGCCACAGGATTTCCCGGATGCGGTAATCCGCCTGGATGTTCCGGGAAGCAGCACTCCGGAGATTGTGGGAGCGGCCCTGAAAGCTCTCAGGCTGATTTGGAAACCCGGTTTCGAGTACAAGAAAGCCGGCGTGGTGGTCTTCGATATTGTTCCGGAGACAGAAATCCAGGGCTCGCTGTTCGGCTATGACGACAGTATGAGGGAACGCCAGGACCGCCTGTCCGAAGTGATGGACAAGGTCAATGTCTCCGGCCGCAATGTCCTGCGTATGGCCACCCAGCGTCCAGGCCATTATTCTGACGGCATCCGTAGAGAGCATTGTTCCAGACCGTTTTCCACATCCTGGAACGACATCATTGAAGTGAAATGATTGTTATTCTCTCGTGATTTTCGCCCCGAGAGCGTTAAGCCTGACGTCTATGTTCTCGTAACCCCTGTCTATCTGGCTGATATTGCTGATTGTGCTTGTGCCTTTGGCTGACATTGCCGCGATGAGGAGAGCGATTCCGGCCCTGATGTCCGGAGAGAGCAGGTGTCCCGCTTTGAGCTGGAAACGGTGGTCGTGACCTATCACCACAGCCCTGTGCGGGTCGCACAATATTATCTGCGCGCCCATCTCGATCAGCCTGTCCACGAAGAAGAGCCTGCTTTCGAACATTTTCTGGTGAATGAGCACGCTTCCGCGGCACTGGGTCGCCACCACAAGCATGACGCTGATGAGGTCAGGTGTCAGGCCCGGCCACGGAGCGTCGGCTATGGTCATTATCGAACCGTCCATAAACGAGTCAATCACATAGCTTTCCTGCGCTGGTACATGAAGGTCGTCGCCCTGCTGGTCAATCGTGATGCCGAGCCTCCTGAAACTTTCCGGGATAATGCCGAGATTGCCGACTGAAGCGTCCTTGATAGTGATGCTGCTCTGGTTAAGGGCCGCCATTCCGATGAAACTGCCTATCTCAATCATATCAGGCAGGATTCTGTGGGATGTCCCGTGCAGTGATTTCACTCCATTGATAGTCAATAGGTTGGAACCGATTCCCTGGATGTCTGCTCCCATTGATACGAGCATCCGGCAGAGCTGCTGCGTGTATGGCTCGCAGGCCGCATTGTAAATCACGGTCCTGCCTTCTGCCAGGACAGAAGCCATCAGGATGTTCGCGGTTCCTGTCACTGATGCCTCGTCAAGAAGCATATAGGTCCCTTTGAGCCCGCCTTCAGCATTGAGCAGAAACGCCTTGCGCTTCTCGTCATAGCTGCATTCCGCCCCGAGGTTCACCATTCCCTGGATATGCGTGTCAACCCTGCGTCTTCCTATCCGGTCTCCTCCGGGTTTCGGGAACCAGGAACGTCCGAATCTTGCGAGAACCGGGCCGGCTATCATCACCGACCCCCTGAGCGTGGAGCATATTTTTACGAAGTCCTCGCTCTCGATATATTGCCTGTCAATGTTTTCCGCTTTGAACACATATTTCCCCTTCTCAAGGCGGGTGACGGCGACACCCATATTCTCAAGCAGGCGGATGAGATTCTTGATGTCCAGGATCTCAGGGATGTTCTCGATGGTCACCTCGCAGTCCGTGAGCAGGACGGCGCTGATGACTTCCAGAGCCTCGTTTTTCGCTCCCTGCGGGGTGATTTCTCCGCTCAGCCTGTGGCCGCCTTCAACTATGAATGTGTCGTTCATTGCTATTGGGATTTATATGATTTCAACTTCCGGAATCAGCTCTATGCCGAATCTTTCATTCACTGAGGCAATAATAAGGTCTTTAAGTTCAATGAGTTCCTCCGGTCTGGCCTTCCCTGTGGCGTTTATCAGCACCAGCGGCTGGCCTGAATGCACCCCGGCGTTGCCGTGAGTCCTGCCTTTCCATCCGCACTGGTCTATCAGCCAGGCGGCTGGAATCTTCACTCCGTCGTCAAGGAGGTAATGCGGAACTTCGCAATACGATTTTTTCCGGATTGCGTTGAATTTTTCAATACTGATGACCGGGTTCTTGAAGAAACTCCCGGCGCTTCCGGTCTCCGAAGGCTCCGGCAGTTTGGCTTTCCGTATTCCTGTAATCACATCACGGACTATTCCAGGCGTGACAGGCCTGCCCATAGATGCCTGTTCCACAGCTTCTTTCACTTGGCCATAGCCGAGAACCGGTCCTTTGTTTTCCGACAGGGCTATAATTACGTTTGTGACAATGTAGCGCCCTTTGAATCCTGGATGTTTGAATATGGAATCGCGGTAGGCATAGCCGCATTCTTCCGCTGTGAAATGTGTGAATTCCTCTTCCTCGATATCGTAGCAGTTGATGTTAACCGCAACGTCAGCGAACTCTGTCCCGTAAGCTCCGATGTTCTGGACTGCTGCAGCTCCGGCGTCTCCGGGAATGTGCGAGAGATTCTCGATGCCCCACAGCCCTTTATCCGCGGCCCATCCGCAGAGCCTGTCCATCTCGACTCCGGCGCCTGCTGAAACCAGGACAGTGCCATCCGGCATTCCCTCATACAGCCTGTTGTCCTCCGGCAATTCGTAGATGAAATCAATCCCCGAATGAAGGACCGTGCCCGGGAAGTCTCCGGTGAACAGCAGATTACTGCCTTTACCGAGGCTCATGACCGGCTTTGGAAGGGTGTCGAAATCAATGTCGAGCAGATCCGCCACCGAATCATATTCAATGAACTCCCCGGCTGAAACGTCCATCCGGAAGGTATTCAGCTTCTTTAGATTGAAGTTCTTGACTCTCTTTATCATAGCGGCACTGGAACCTGAAAATACGCCAAAAGGGGATGGGGCTAAAATTGACTTTTAGTCACCCCATCCCCTTTGTTGCTTTCTACGGACAGACTCTTAGAATCTTTCCTCTGAAGAAACAGTCAGCTTCTTGCGTCCGTGACGGCGACGTGAAGCCAGTACGCGACGGCCATTTGGCGTTGACATACGCTCGCGGAATCCGTGTTTGTTCACACGTTTGCGTACAGATGGTTGAAATGTTCTTTTCATTATCTTACTTTTTTATATTATTCGACTTCACAAATAGGATTGCAAAGGTAGTCTTTTTAGAGTTAAATGCAAAATTTTTCGGAAGAAAATTGCATTGCAGCGTTATTTTTCAGTAAATTTGCATTCTGTGGTCCTGCGGGTGACAGGACTGCCTGAACTATTAATATGGAGAGCGATGGTAACTCTTGAACAGATCCGGACTCTGCATCAGCGTATCGAGACGTTGGGGAGGTGTCTTTGACATCGAAGGGAAACGTGCGAAAGTAGCTGAACTTCAGAGACAGACGGAAGCGGCCGATTTCTGGAATGATCCCAAGGCTGCGGAATCTTTTATGAAAAATATGAACGGTGTCAAGACCTGGGTCACCGATTTCGACAAGGCTCACACTCTTGCGGAGGACCTGGACGTCCTCTATGATTTCGCCAAGGACAGTATGGATATGTCCGGAGACGAAACTGTGGAGTCGGAGGAGATGAAAGAGCTGGACGTGGCATACGCCGAGGCTGAAAACGCCGTGGAGGCTTTGGAACTCAAGAATATGCTGGGAGCCGAAGGAGACAGTCTCGGAGCAGTGCTCACTATCAATTCAGGCGCCGGCGGTACAGAGGCCAATGACTGGTCCGCAATGCTTATGCGTATGTATATGAGGTGGGGTGAGCGCAACGGCTTCAAGATGACAGTGACAGATCTTCTTGAAGGCGATGAGGCCGGCATCAAGTCGGCCACGATCCAGGTGGACGGAGATTATGCATTCGGCTATCTGAAAGCCGAGAACGGAGTCCACAGGCTTGTCCGCATTTCTCCTTTCAATGCGCAGGGAAAGCGCCAGACCACTTTCTCGTCTGTATTTGTATATCCTCTTGTGGACGATTCCATCAACATTGAGATAAATCCTTCAGACCTCGAATGGGATACCTTCCGTTCAGGAGGTCACGGCGGCCAGAATGTGAACAAGGTTGAGACCGGAGTCCGCGTAAGGCATATCCCTTCAGGCATTATGGTGGAGAACACAGAGACCCGTTCACAGCAGGACAACCGTCAGAATGCCCTCCGCATCCTCAAGTCCAGACTCTATGACATTGAGCTCAAGAAGCGCCAGGCAAAGCAGGCCGAGCTTGAGGGCAGCAAGAAGCGCATTGAGTGGGGCTCGCAGATCCGTTCCTACGTCCTGCACCCGTACAAGATGGTGAAGGACCTCCGCACCGGAGTGTCCACCGCCGACACGCAGGGAGTGCTCGACGGGGATCTGGACCAGTTTATGAAGGCTTTCCTTATGAACCAGGGCGGCAATGCTGACGTCCAGGTGGAAGATATTGACTGACATTAATCATTAACTATTATAGCGATGGTAGAATTCAAATACGCTCCAATGTTCCAGCTTGGCGAGGACACTACGGAATATTACAGGATTCCCGGTTCCGAGAAGCTGGTTTCAACCTCAGAATTCGAGGGAAAGAAAATGCTGAAGGTCTCACCTGAGGCGCTTACCCTTATGGCCAATACAGCGTTCAGGGATGTAAGCTTCCTGCTCCGCCGCAGCCATAATGAGCAGGTTGCGAAGATTCTTTCGGATCCGGAGGCTACGGCCAATGACAAATATGTGGCCCTGACCTTCCTCCGCAATGCCGAGGTTGCAGCCAAGGGCAAGCTTCCGCTTTGCCAGGATACGGGAACAGCCATTATCCACGGCGAGAAAGGCCAGCAGGTCTGGACCGGTTTCGAGGATGAGGAAGCTCTTTCTCTCGGCGTTTTCAAGACTTATACAGAGGAGAATCTCCGTTATTCTCAGAATGCTCCTCTCGATATGTACAATGAGGTCAACACCAAGTGCAACCTTCCTGCCCAGATTGACATTGAGGCTGTCCAGGGGGACGAGTACCGTTTCCTGATGGTCACAAAGGGCGGCGGCTCAGCCAACAAGAGCTACCTCTATCAGGAGACCAAGGCGCGCATCCAGAACCCGGGCACACTCATTCCTTTCCTCGTTTCGAAGATGAAGAGCCTCGGCACCGCAGCCTGCCCTCCATATCATATCGCATTCGTTATCGGAGGCACTTCCGCCGAGAAGAATCTTCTCACTGTGAAGCTTGCTTCAACTCATTATTATGACAGCCTTCCTACCACAGGAGACGAGACCGGACGTGCATTCCGTGACGTTGAACTGGAAAAACAGCTTCTCGAAGAGGCTCACAAGATTGGACTCGGAGCACAGTTCGGAGGAAAGTATATGGCTCACGACATCCGTGTCATCCGCCTTCCGCGCCACGGTGCAAGCTGCCCTATAGGACTGGGTGTCAGCTGCTCCGCCGACCGCAACATCAAGGCGAAGATCAATGCTGACGGTATCTGGATAGAGAAGATGGACGACAAGCCATACGAACTCATTCCTGAGGAACTCCGCAATGCAGGAGAGGGCGACGTAGTGAAGATTGACCTCGACCGTCCTATGTCCGAGGTTTGCGCCCAACTCACCAAGTATCCGGTTTCCACCCGTCTTTCTCTCAACGGAACCATCATTGTCGGCCGCGATATCGCCCACGCCAAGATCAAGGCCCGCCTGGACGCTGGAGAGGAGATGCCGCAGTATCTCAAGGATCATCCGATTTACTATGCAGGCCCGGCCAAGACTCCGGACGGAATGCCTTGCGGCTCGATGGGTCCGACAACGGCAGGACGTATGGATCCGTATGTCGATGAGTTCCAGGATCACGGAGGAAGTATGATAATGATAGCCAAGGGCAACCGCAGCCAGCAGGTGACCGATGCCTGCAAGAAGCACGGCGGATTCTATCTCGGCTCCATCGGTGGTCCTGCCGCGATTCTTGCGCAGAACAATATCAAGTCAATCGAATGTGTGGAGTATCCGGAACTCGGTATGGAGGCCATCTGGAAAATCCGCGTTGAGGACTTCCCGGCTTTCATCCTCGTTGATGACAAGGGCAATGACTTCTTCAAACAGTTCGGAATCTGATCCGGATTCATTGAATTAATAAAATCAGGGGCGGCAAGTGTTGTCTTGTCGCCCCTGACTGTTTATGGAATGATATTATTTTCAGAATGTAAAAATATTATCCGAGGAAACCGAGCAGGATGCCCGCTGCGACTGCGGAGCCGATGACTCCGGCCACATTAGGGCCCATAGCGTGCATCAGGAGGTGGTTCGTTGGGTCAGCCTCGCGGCCGGCCATCTCCGAAACTCTCGCGCTGTCAGGCACGGCAGACACGCCGGCGTTTCCGATGAGAGGATTGATTTTGTGACCCTCCTTGAGGAACAGGTTGATGAACTTCACGAAGAGCACTCCGCAGGTCGTGGCTATGACAAATGAAAGCAGACCGAGAAGGAAAATCTTCACTGAATTGACAGTCAGGAACTTGTCGGCCTGGGTGGAGCATCCTACAGTCACGCCTATCAGGATTGTAATGACATCCACGAGAGGTCCTCTTGCTGTCTCGGCGAGCCTTCTTGTCACACCGCTTTCTTTCAGCAGATTTCCGAAGAAAAGCATACCGAGAAGCGGCAGTCCGGAAGGCACGATGAGCGCGGTTGTGAGGAAACCCACGATAGGGAAGACAATCTTCTCCTTCTGGCTCACTGCGCGCGGAGCAGGCATTCTTATGAGGCGCTCTTTCTTCGTAGTCAGCAGATGCATAATAGGTTTCTGGATGACCGGCACAAGCGCCATATATGAATATGCTGATACCGCGATGGCTCCCATAAGGTCCGGTGCCAGTTTGGAGGACAGGAAGATGGCTGTAGGTCCGTCAGCCCCTCCGATGATGCCGATAGCGCCTGCCTCGTTCGGTGCGAATCCAAGGGCCAGGGCAAGGAGATAAGCTCCGAATATGCCCATCTGGGCTGCCGCACCGATGAGAATCAGCCTCGGCTGTGAGATAAGCGCCGAGAAATCAGTCATCGCCCCGATACCCAGGAAGATAAGAGGAGGGTACCAGCCCTGGCGCACTCCCTGATAGAGGATGTTCAGCACGGAACCGTCTTCATAAACGCCGATATTCAGGCCCGGGAACATAGGTATGTTGCCTATGATCATACCGAATCCTATAGGGACGAGCAGAAGCGGCTCCCACTCTTTCTTGATGGCGAGAGTGATGAACACAATGCCGATGGCGATCATAATGATATGCCCCATCGTCATATTGCAGAATCCTGTGAATTGCCAGAATTGCTGGAGACTGCTGATAATCTGGTTCATTGGCTGACTATGCGATGGTTACAATAGGCTCGCCGTCTGATACGGAAGCGCCTTTTGATACGTGGACTTTAGTGACTGTTCCAGCTGTCTCGGCCTGGATTTCGTTCTCCATTTTCATAGCCTCAAGAACAGCGACTTTCTGGCCGGCTGAAACGGTATCGCCTTCTTTAACAGATACTTCGATAATCACGCCCGGCATTGGAGCGCAAACAGGTTTGCCTGCTCCAGCCGGTTTTGCGGCAGGTGCAGGAGCGGCTGCGGGCTGGGCAGGAGCCGCTGCCGGTACTGCTGGTGCGGCAGCCTGTGCAGGAGCTGCAGGGATGACGTTGTCCATTTCCACCTGGTATGAGACGCCGTTCACGGTGACGTCAGCTATATTTCCTTCTGTTGAGTTGATGGCGACATTGTACTCGTTGCCATTGATTTTGAATTTATACTCTTTCATTTTTTCAAATTTTCAATTGTTGGACATATCGGAATTACTTTGGGAGCTGCCTGAATCCCTGCTCCCTGCTGTTCCATTGGCTTGGCTTCTGCTTGATGGTGATGACGAAACTCTCATTGTCGTGTACGGAATCATTGAGATACAGATGCATAGCCATCGCGATGGCGGCATAAGTCTCACCTCCGAGCTCCTGTGCAAGCGCCATCGATATGGCCGCCGCCACTTCCGGATCAATGTTTCCGGAACCTTTGACCGCTTTCCTTGAAGCTTTCTTCGCAGGTTTCCCGTTGCTGTTTCCTCCGTTGCGGTTCATCATCTTGCCAAGCAGGGCGAAAAGTTGCCAGAGCACAAGCAATGCACAGAAAACCACGCCGATGGACACGACCGTGAGCACGAAGCCGTACGGGTCTTCTTTGGCAAGTCTCGCACTGCCTGATTCAGTGTTTCCAGTTCCGTTCACAATCATCGGGGACGGGTCAGCCGGCTCTTTTACCACTTCGAACTCCTGCTGCCTGATATCCGCAGCGACCTTCATTACGGATTTTCCGTACGGAAGATCAGCCGGGATGGCGAGAGAGTCGATGACAGTCCTTCCGTCATTGCTGACAAGATAGACAGTCGAGCCTGCCCTCAGTGTGAAGTCAGTATAGAAAGTCCCGTCGCTTCCGTCACCTCCGGCGTAGAACACGGCCACCTGTCTGGGACCGAGTTTCGTCCTGGAGTCTGACTTTGTTATCGGGCTCTTTTTCAGGTTGTTCCTGTCATCGGTGAAGAAACATCCTGCGTAGTTTACCGTTCCCTGGGATTTGTTGTATATCTCAATCCATCCGTTTCTGCGGCCGTAGTCGTCAAGGATGCTGCTGTCAGATGCCGGCATGATCTCGGAAATGATGAGATCGCTGACATTCTGCGCGGCGGCGTTGAACGACAGTCCTGCGAGGATGGCCAGGGACATTGTCAATATTACCTTTCTCATAGCGTCAGCTGATTAGAGAGGCAGATTGTCGTGCTTTTTCGCCGGAATGTTCTGTTTCTTGCCGGCAAGTGACTCAAGCGCGCGGATAACCCTGAACCTGGTGTTGCGAGGCTCGATGATATCGTCGATGTAGCCCATCTTGGCGGCCTGGTAAGGATTGCAGAACAGGTCGTTGTACTCGTTCTTCTTCTCTTCCGTGATTCTTGCCTTCTCCGCAGGGTCTTCCACTGCCTTGATATCTTTTCCGTAAAGAATCTGCACAGCTCCGTCAGCTCCCATGACCGCTATGTTCGCAGACGGCCAGGCATAATTGATGTCTCCACGTATCTGTTTGCAGCTCATAACGATATGGGCTCCTCCGTAGGATTTTCTCAATGTCACGGTAACTTTAGGGACGGTGGCCTCGCCGTATGCGTAGAGCAGTTTTGCCCCGTTTGCGATGATGGCTCCGTACTCCTGCTGTGTGCCGCAGAGGAAACCCGGAACGTCCACGAGGGTAACGAGAGGGATGTTGAAAGCGTCGCAGAAGCGGACGAATCTCGCCGCTTTCCTGGATGCGTTGATGTCCAGCACTCCGGCAATCACTTTAGGCTGGTTGGCCACGATGCCGACACTCCTGCCGTTCATATGGGCGAATCCCACGATGATATTCCTTGCGTAGCTCTGGTGAACCTCGAAGAATTTGCCGTCGTCCACGATGCTGCGGATGACGTAATACATATCGTAGGCCTTGTTCGGGCTGTCAGGAATAATCTCGTTGAGGGCATCGTCCACGCGCCCGACAGGGTCATTGGTCTCAACCCTCGGAGCCTCTTCCATATTGTTCTGCGGAATATAGCTGAGGAGTTCCTTGATGATCCTGATTCCGTCCTCGTCGTTCTCAGCTGCGAAATGGGCTACTCCGCTCTTGGTGGCGTGCACGCTGGCACCGCCCAGTTCCTCGGATGTGACATCCTCTCCGGTCACGCTCTTGACAACTGCAGGCCCTGTGAGGAACATATAAGAGGTGTTTTTTACCATTACGGTGAAATCAGTGAGGGCAGGGGAGTAAACCGCTCCTCCCGCGCAAGGGCCGAATATGCCCGAAATCTGCGGAACCACTCCGGATGAAAGAATGTTCCTTTCGAATATCTCTCCGAAACCCGCAAGAGAATTGATTCCTTCCTGGATTCTGGCACCGCCCGAGTCGTTCAGCCCGATGCAAGGGGCTCCGTTTCTCGTGGCCATATCCATCACTTTGCAGATTTTCTGCGCCATTGTCTCAGAGAGAGAACCTCCTGAAACCGTGAAATCCTGGGCGAACACATAGACCAGTCTTCCGTCTATTGTTCCCTGTCCGGTGACGACTCCGTCGCCGTCAAAATGCTGCTTGTCCATTCCGAAATTCGTGCAGCGGTGCTGGACGAACATATCGAATTCCTCGAAACTCCCTTCGTCGAGGAGCAGCGCAATGCGCTCACGTGCTGTGAGTTTGCCTTTCTGGTGCTGCGCATCGATTCTTTTCTGGCCGCCTCCCATCGAGGCCTTTGCCCTGCGCTCAACCAGATTCTTGATATTATCCTGCTGGATACTCATTATATTTATATAAATTATAAAGTGATACCTAGTACACGTATAGTCCGCAAATATACAAATATTTTTTTATTTCAATTCTTTCGTTAAATTCAAAAGACTTTTATAACTTTGTGCCACTTTTGTTAAATCGAATTGAAAATGGAAAAAGGACCAATTTCAAATTTTATCACACACAATTACCGCCACTTCAACTCGGCAAGCCTTGTTGACGCTGCGAAAGCTTACGAGGAACTCCTTGACAAGGGCGGAAAAATGATGCTGGCAATGGCAGGTGCAATGAGTACCGCCGAACTTGGACTTTCACTAGCTGAGATGATCCGCCAGGACAAATTCTCTATTGTCTGCTGCTCCGCGAACAACCTCGAGGAGGACATTATGAACCTCGTTGCCCACAGCCATTATTACAGGGTACCGGGCTACAGGAATCTCACCGCAGAGCAGGAGCAGGAGCTTCTGAACAACCACTACAACCGTGTCACAGACACCTGCATTCCTGAAGAGGAGGCATTCCGCCGTCTCGAGGGCGCTCTCGTGGATGTCTGGAACAAGGCCAAGGCAGAAGGCAAGAGATATCTCCCTTACGAATATATCTACCAGATTCTCAGGAGCGGAGTGCTTGAGAAATACTATGAGATAGACCCTAAGGACAGCTGGGTGCTCGCAGCCTGCGAGAAGAACATTCCTATCATCTGTCCGGCTTGGGAAGACTGCACCACCGGCAACATTTTCGCCGCTCACTGCATCAAGGGCGAGTTCACACCTGACCTCGTGAAGAACGGCATCGAGACAATGCTCTTCCTCGTTGACTGGTACAAGAAGAACGCTACCGGAGCCGGTGTGGGTTTCTTCCAGATCGGAGGCGGCACTGCAGGTGATTTCCCTATCTGCGTGGTTCCTATGATGGAGCAGGATCTTGGCTGGCACGGCACACCGCTCTGGTCATATTTCTGCCAGATTTCAGACAGCACCACTTCTTACGGTTCTTATTCCGGAGCCGTACCGAACGAGAAGATTACATGGGGCAAACTCGCTCCTGAGACTCCTAAGTTCATTGTGGAGTCTGACGCGACCATTGTCGCTCCTCTCATCTTCGCTTACGTGCTTGGCTGGTAAGTATTTACGGAAGAATGTAAATAAATGGGATGAGCAGAATCACTTCCTGCTCATCCTTTTTTTTTGAATATGAATTGCGCCTTTGCTGACTGCCTATGAATATTACATACCGAATAAGAAGGTTCATTATACGCAGTGTGACTTTCAGCGGACTTCCGGATTTCCTCAAGATTTTTCTTTTCGGAGTTGACGGGAAGACAGCCTGCGCTTATGAGAGACTGCTCAGGATGAAAGACTTGCCTGAGGACGCGACAGTTGTCCACAGAAAAAGAATAGATTACGGACTTGTTGACCGCCTTGTCAGGGAATGGATGGCCGACGAAGAGAATATTCTGCGGGATTTCACACTCGGATCAATGTCTGAAGATATAGGAGTGAGTCCCAGGGCGCTGTCCAGATACTTCTCCCTGTATCTCGCACAGGATTTCCGTCTGTGGAAAAACAATCTGAAGATAAAAAAAGCGATGGAATTGCTGGTTGAACAGCCTGATTATGAACTGTCTGAAATAGCCTCCGCAGTAGGATTTCCGGACAAGTCGAATTTCTACAGGCAGTTCAGGTTGATAGCGGGATGCACCCCGGGAGTCTGGAAATCCACCGGAGGACATCCTGATATTGCAGGCAGCGAAGTTTCAGGCCCGGATCAGGACACTACAGGCGCTCGAGGTTGACCACCAGGTCGCTGATTCTGTAAGTGCCTTCAGAACTGTTGTATCCGGGACTCCCTGAATAAATGTTCAGCTCCATATTATAGGGCTTGTAATTGTAGCTTCCGACCAGTCCCCCGTCAAAATGAAGGATGTGGACAGCTCCCTTTATGTGCTCTTTCCAGGTTACCTTGAATGTTCCGTCCGCATTGGACATTCCCTTTGCCTCTCCTATGGGAGTGACCCTGTCAGTGTCCTCGGGCATATAGGATGTCAGTACCACCTCAGCTCCTCCGACCGGTTTGTGTCCAGCCACGTCCACTACCACTCCCGAAACCTCAAGGGTGAATGGGACAGCGACCATCTTGCCTCCGGAATCCTCCACGGTGCAACCCGGCAGAAGCAGCCCTGCTGCCAGGGCTGCCGTGAGGGTCAGATATTTCAGTACTCCTTTCATTTCAAGACTGATGAGCCGGTCTAAGAAGGTCAAGCACTACCTTGACCGGGTTGAATGTTTCAAGCGGAACTTCCACAAAGCAGGTATTCCAGTCGCTCATGGAACCGTTCCATAGACCAGGAAGCTCAAGGGCCTTGAGCTCACGTCCCTGGTAGCTCTTGGAACTGATGAAGCCTGCGTCCTCGTCAACATATTTGAGAAGGTCGAACTTCTCCCCTTTGTAATTCTTCAGGCAGCATACGAGGTCAACCGGGTTGAAATGAGTGGCTTCGGAAAGCATTTTCCTTGAATGCTCATCGCCCATATTTATCTGCACGCTTTCGAGAATCTGGAGATTCGAACTTCCGTCCTTGCCGGCGATGATGAACGGTCCTCCGCCCGGCTCTCCCTGGTTGCGAACCATGCCGCAGACACGTACAGGCCGGTTCAACTTTGATTTCAGAAGAGCTACTCTAGCTGCATTGTCCCGGACTGCCGGGAGCTTGACACACAGCTCTTTGTCGAGGAATTCCTCCACTTCTCCGCAAAGTTTCACGCTTTCTTCCGAATCAAGACAGCAGATGGCATCAAACCTCCTGAGATAGCTGAAAATCCTGTCCCTGAGACTGAGGGCGACTCCCATCAGCACTTTCTTGTTCCGGGCTGTCGTCTCAAGGAATCTCTCGTTTGAGACATTGTCGATATTCTTTATTGATACAAGCTCGTCATTGATATTGTTGAGGTTGTAGATAAGCGCCCCGTGTCCGGCAGGCCTGAAAAGAAGATCCCCGCTTTCAGTCCTGAACGGCCTGTTCTTGAGGTCAACAGCTATGGTGTCGGTCGCTTTCTCCTGATAAGTGAACGAAATCGCGAACTTCACGCCGTATTTCTCTTCGTATTTAGCCTTCACCTCTTCGAGCGCGGCCTCGAACAGCGGCCTGAATTCAGGGGAAATGGTGAAAATGACATTGGCGGAGCCGTCGGCATTACGCATATAGTCCTGGGCTTCAACGAGATGCTCGGCGAAAGCAGTCCTGCATTCACCGTCAGGATATCTGTGGAAACGTATCACGCCCTTCGGCTTCGAACCATATCCAAGACCTTCTCCGGTCAGCACGGCAGCTGCCGTTTTACGCCTGTATTCTGCCGAGTCTTCAGGAGCCCCGAACATTTCGGCAGTGTAGAAAGCGAATTTCTCAATTGATGCGGCAAGTTTTCCGACGGCTGAATCTGCGCCCGGGTCTTTGCCCTCCTCAAGAGCCGAGAGCCCCGAGAAGATGTCCTTGAACATCCTTGACGCCGCACCGGATGCCGGAACGAATTTGCATTTTCCGTCAACTGAGGCTTTTTCATAATATTCAACGGCTTTCCTGGCGTCATCAGCGTCCAGTACCTTGATTCCTCTTTCATGGGTGGCCGGGGCGATTATGTCCATCCACGGAAAACCTTTTCGGAAGCGCTCCACCTGGGCCTCCACATTGCTTACAGAAGAGCCGCGCTCCTCTATCTGCTTCATATCTTTCTCGTCAAACATAATAATTATGGGTTATTAGTCAATATACACTTCTCTCCGGTATCTGTATTCTGTCCGTAGCCTGTCGAAATCCTCAGGGTGCAGGCGGAGCATAAAATCGTCTGTGAAGATCGGGTAATTGTATTGGAGCACAGCGGCGATCTCGCCCTGGTTCATTCCTCTCAGGTTCAGCTTGACGGCTTCGTTCTCCGCCAGCTCGGTCTTTGGGAAAAACTCGTAAAGCTGCGTTATTCCGAAATAATGGGCCACTGCTCGGACTGCCGCCGCGGTGCCGTTCTGCTTGCCCTGATAAGAGTAGCCGGCAATGTGAGGAGTGGCAATGGCCGCCTTATCCATCAGCTCGATATTGATGTCCGGCTCGTTGTTCCAGGTGTCGATGATGACCGGACCGAGCTTTGGAATTGCCTCAAGCAGAGCATCTTCGCATACTACTTCGCCTCTGGCGGCATTGATGAAGAACGCCCCCGGCTGCATCTTTGCGAAGAATTCCCTGTCAGCCATGCCCCTTGTCGTCTCGTTCAGGGGAACGTGCATTGTTACAATCTGGGAGTTCTCAAGCAGGGTGTCAAGATCGCAGAATCCGAACGGGCCCTCGGCCTCGGCACGCGGCGGGTCGCATTTCAGCACCTTGAAACCGAGCGCCCTCGCCATTCTTTCAATCAGGCTGCCTACGTGTCCGACGCCCACTATGCCGATAGTGTCGCCGTCAAGGCTGATGGCCCTGCGGGAAGCCAGCCCGTACAATGCCGAGAAAACGTATTCCATCACGCCGCCGGCATTGCATCCGGGAGCGTTTCTGACGATGATTCCCCTGGAGTCGCAGTAAGGATAGTCGATATGGTCGGCCCCGATGGTGGCGGTGGCTATGAATCTCACTCTCGACCCTTCGAGAAGGGCCTCATTGCATTTTGTCCTTGTGCGTATGATGATGGCGTCTGCATCGGCGACATCCGCAGGCCCTATTTCCACACCCGCCCTGTAAACCACCTCAGCATAGGGCTCGAACACCCCTTTCAGAAACGGGATGGCCTCGTCAGCCACTATTTTAATCTGTCTGTTCATCTCAATATCAATGATTTCAATACCTTCGTGCCGGGTTTTGCACCGGCCATAAGATTGTCGTTCAACACTTCTTTATTGATAGCTTCCACAATCGCGTCTTTCTGGAAAAACAGCTGGTTCCTGATGACCGATGACGAGATGGCGCATACCAGCACACCGTCTTTCATATATTTCGACAACGTATATGGACCTGCGCCGGTGACATTGTCCCACGCACTCAGCACCAGCTGCTCTTTCAGTCCTGAACTCAACTTCATCGCCCGTATGAAAGCAGGAATCAGGTCTTCTAGGGAGGATGGCTCTTTCCTCTCGATGCTGGATGTGCCCCTAAATCTCCTTATGCCGTTATCCATATCATACCTCCGCTTTTGTGAAACTTCCGCCTGACGCCTCGAAATAAGCCCTGTCCTCCGTGATTCCGTCCACAATTCCGGAGAGGCGGACTTTGTTGCTGTCAGTTATGAAAATCTGGCCGAATTCGTTGCCTGCCACCATCGAAAGGAGATTGGCAGTACGGTCCATATCCAACTTGTCGAACACATCGTCCAGCAGCAGGACCGGAGGAATTCCTGATTCATTTTTCATCAGCTCATACTGCGCAAATTTAAGGGACACGAGAAAAGATTTCTGCTGCCCCTGCGAGCCGCAGCGCCTGATGGAGTGTCCGTCCATAATGAAAACCAGGTCGTCCCGCTGGATTCCCACCGATGTGTAGCCCAATGCGAAATCCTTTGACCTGCAAGCAGTGAGCGTCTCAATCAGCGGTGCGGTGTTGAGGTCTGAGCGGTAGTCCACCCTCACATCCTCGCGCCCTCCCGACAGGAGACTGTAATATTTTCCCACCACTGGAGAAAGCTCCCCGATGAATTTTTTCCTTCTGCTGAAAATTTCTCCGGCGAAATGCGACAGCGACTCGTCCACAATCTCAAGGAAAGCCACATCGTCCACACGGTCTTTCAGCAGGCGGTTTCTCTGGGCCAGCAACTTGTTGTACTGCTGCATATTGTAGAGATAATTGCTGTCCATCTGCGAGAGCACCTGGTTCAGGAATCGCCTGCGGTCTTCCCCGGAATCGCTGACAAGTGACACATCGGAAGGGGATACCATCACAATCGGCAGCTCTCCTATATGGTCCGAGATTCTCGTGTATGGCTTGTCGTCTTTCTTGAGTTTCTTCTCGCCGCCGGCGGAGACTTTCACGGAAAACCTGGATTCGGTGTCTTTCATTCCGTAGAGCCCGGAAATGGAAAATGACTCTGTCCCATAGCGGAAACAATACCTGTCAGACGAGCAGAAAGCACTCTTTGTCATTGACAAATAGAATATAGCGTCCATAAGATTAGTCTTGCCCTCTCCGTTTCCGCCGGATATGCAGTTTATGTTTGACGAGAACACGAGTTCCGCCAGAGCAATGTTCCTGAAATCCTGAACGACAATTTTTTTGAGGACCGCCATATATGAATGTTTAATTTTACAAAGATAACTTTTCTTTTATAAACTCACCTCAATTATCGGCGAATAAATATATTTGAGTCCAAAACGTTGCTTGATTGATTAAAATTATGTAATTTTGCAAGCTATGTTGTACGAGCGGATTTGTACGGACATATTTTTTTGTAATCAATAAATATCAAATATGGCAAACGTAACTCTTAAAGACCAGGAGAGACAGCAGCAGGAATTGGTTGCTGAGAAGGTCTCTTCAGTGGAGAAATTTTTCAACGAGAACAAGAAAATCATCTGGGGCGTATTGGCGGCCGCTGTAGTTGTAGGCGTGGCTATCCTCTGCTACCACAAGTTTTATGTGCAGCCGAAGCGCGCCGAGGCTCAGGAGCAGATGTTCCCTGCTGAGGCAAGTTTCCGTGCCCAGAATTATGAGATTGCCCTCAATGGCGACGGCAACGCTCTCGGCTTCGCACAGATAGCTGAGGAATACGGCTCGAAAGCCGGTTCCGCCGTGTATTTCTATGCCGGTGTATGCGAACTCCAGCTCGGCAATTACGAGCAGGCTGTTGAGTATCTCTCAAAATACAGAAGCAAGGATGCCATCCTCAAGGCGAAGGCCCTTTCCGCAAAAGGCGACGCCCTCGAAGGTCTTGAGAAATACAGCGAGGCACTTTCCTGCTACGAGAAAGCCGCCGCAGCAGCTGACAATATGTTCGCAGCTTCCTACCTTTTCAAGGCAGGAGTCGTATGCGAGGAGCTGGGCGAGCCACAGAAGGCCCTTTCATTCTACAAGAAAATCAAAGACCAGTATCCCCAGTCAATGGAGGGATACGATATTGACAAGTATATCAGCAGAATCGAGAACGCACCGGCTGCCAAATAATCGGGGGAACTGACTATGGGAAGAGCTTTTGAATTCAGAAAAGAGAGGAAGTTGAAGCGTTGGGGCCATATGGCCAAGACTTTCACCAAGATTGGAAAAGAGATAACAATCGCTGTCAAGCAGGGCGGTCCTGACGTAGTCGGCAACCCGCGTCTCCGTGCCCTCATCGCAGAGGCGAGGAACGAGAATATGCCTAAGGACAATATCGAGAGGGCCATCAAGAAGGCAACCGACAAGTCCCTTGGTGATTTCAAGGAGGTGACATTCGAGGGCTACGGTCCTCACGGCATCGCTTTCCTGGTGGAGACTGCCACCGACAACAACACCAGGACTGTTGCCAATGTCCGCAGCTATTTCACCAAATGCGGCGGATCACTCGGCACCAGCGGAAGCGTCAGCTTTATGTTCGACCACAAGTGCGTGTTCAGGGTGAAGTATCAGGAAGGCCTTGATATTGACGAGCTCCAGCTTGCGCTCTGCGACTACGATGATGACCCTGAGGTGTTCATCGAGGAGCAGGAGGATGAGAACGAGAACATCACCAAGAACGTAGTGATTTACGGAGCCTACGAGTCTTACGGCGGCATCCAGAAATACATCGAGGAGAATGGATTCGAGCTTGTGTCCGGAGGTTTCGAGAGAATTCCTAATGTTGACCTCAAAGATGTGACTCCGGAGCAGAGGGCTACCCTTGACAAACTCACTGACCTTCTTGAGAATGATGACGATGTGACGAATGTCTATTCGACAATGAAGCCATCTGCCGAATAGGCCCAGCAATGTTGCCTCTATGCTCAATTTGAAGAATTTTACAAAATTCAGAGAGAAAGAGACTCCATTCTGGTATTACGATATGGAGCTGCTCCGCACAACCGTGGACAGGGCAGCTGAACTTGCGGCTCGATACGGTATAGGACTGCATTATGCAATCAAAGCCAACGTCGAGCCGCGGTTGGTTGAATACATCAGTTCCAAAGGCTTCGGGGCGGACTGCGTAAGCGGAAACGAAGTGCTTTATGCTGCCGGCAATGGATTCAGGCCGGACTCGATAGTGTTTGCCGGAGTCGGCAAGTCAGACAGGGAAATCCGGTCCGCGCTTGATCTCGGAATCGAGGCGTTCAACTGCGAGTCCATAATGGAACTCAATGTGATTGATTCCCTGGCTGCCGAAAAAGGGCTGAAGGCCAATGTCTCAATCCGTATCAATCCGAATATTGACGCTCATACCCACAGATACGTCACTACAGGCCTTTACGAGAACAAGTTCGGTATTTCAAGGCATGAATTCGACGCGGTCATTGAACTGCTTAAGAACGCAAGGAACCTGAACTTTATCGGCCTGCATTTCCATATAGGCTCCCAGATTACAGATGTGGAGGATGTCTATGCTCTTGAATGTGAGAGGGCTGCGGAGATAGTTGATTACTTCGAGTCGAAAGGACTGAAGGTCGGAAGCATCGATCTTGGCGGCGGTTTGGGCGTGGATTACGATGACCCGGACGGAAATCCTGTTCCGGATTTCGAGAAATGGTTCGCAACGGTGGACAGATGCCTCCGCAGGCGGCCTGGCCAGAAAGTGAGCCTTGAGCCGGGACGCTCCCTTGTGGCGCAATGCGGTTCGCTTATCACCAGAGTGCTCTTCGTAAAGAACGGCGAGACCAAGGCGTTCCTCATAATGGATGCCGGAATGAACGACCTTATACGCCCTGCGCTGTACGGAGCATATCACAAGATTGACAATCTCTCGGCCGCTTTCGAAGGCAGGGAGGAAGGCATCCAGCAATACGATGTCGTAGGGCCTGTCTGCGAGTCCAGCGATGTGTGGGGAGCGGGCCGGGACCTGCCGTTCAGCGGAAGGGGAGACATAATGGCGATACGCAGCGCCGGAGCATACGGCAGCGTGATGAGCAGCCGTTACAATCTCCGGGATATGGCTCCGGCTATGTTCTCGGATGAAATATGATAATTAATGATTTAGAATATGTTTGAAAATCTGTCGGAAAGGCTTGAGAGGTCGTTCAAGATTCTCAAAGGCGAAGGTAAGATTACAGAGATAAATGTCGCCGAGACGGTCAAGGATATCCGCCGCGCGCTGCTTGACGCCGATGTCAGCTACAAAGTGGCCAAGGAGTTCTGCGACAGGGTGAAGACCAAGGCGATGGGCCAGAATGTCCTCACCGCTGTGAAACCGCAGCAGATGATGGTCAAGATAGTGCACGACGAGCTTGCCGAGTTCATGGGAAGCGGAGCCCAGGACATCAATGTCAAGGGCAATCCGGGCATTGTCCTGATTTCCGGTCTCCAGGGTTCCGGTAAGACAACATTCACTGCGAAACTTGCCAATCTCTGCCGTTCAAAGAAAGGGATGAAGGTGCTGCTGGCAGCCTGCGACGTTTACCGTCCTGCGGCTATCGACCAGCTGAAAGTGATGGGTGAGCAGGCCGGTGTCCCGGTATATACCGAGGAAGGAGTCAAAGATCCTGTGCAGATAGCCAGGAACGCTGTAGCCAAGGCCAAGGCAGAAGGCATTTCAGTGGTGATTGTCGATACTGCCGGCCGTCTCGCTGTGGACCAGCAGATGATGGACGAAATCGCCAACATCAAAAAGGCGGTCAATCCTACAGAGATTCTTTTCGTGGTCGATGCGATGACCGGACAGGACGCTCTCGAGACTGCGAAAGCCTTCAACGAAACACTTGATTTCGATGGAGTAGTGCTCACCAAGATGGACGGTGACACTAGAGGCGGTGCCGCCCTTTCCATCAAGGCAGTTGTGGGCAAGCCTATCAAATTCATATCTTCCGGAGAGAAGATCGAGGCCCTGGACGTGTTCCACCCGTCCCGTATTGCCGACAGGATTCTCGGAATGGGTGACGTTGTCAGCCTCGTTGAGAAAGCGCAGGAGCAGTTCGACGAGAAGCAGGCAAGGGAACTCAAGAAGAAACTGGTGAAGAACCAGTTCACCCTGATGGATTTCTACAATCAGATCCAGCAGATAAAGAAGATGGGCAACATCAAGGACCTGGCTTCTATGATACCGGGAATGGGCAAGGCTCTCAAGGATGTGGATGTGGACAACAGCGCGTTCAAGGGTGTTGAGGCCATCATTATGTCGATGACCCCGTACGAGCGCGAGCATCCTGAGATTATCAACGGAAGCCGCCGCAAGCGTATCGCCGACGGAAGCGGCACTTCCATTCCGGAGGTCAACCGTCTTCTCAAACAGTTCGAGGGCACCCGGAAGCTGATGAAAGGAGTTGCCGATGGCTCGCTCGCTTCCCGTCTTCGCAGAAGATAATTATCTGAACATAAGGGACATATCCTTGTCGAGCGCCTTTGTGGCAGACTCCGGGATGAATTCCCAATGACCTATTACGGCAGGATTGCTGATTGAAGATTCAGTGATGCTGCCGTTTTTCTGCAGATATTCGTACAGCAGCACCCGCATCTCCGGATATCTGGCTGTGATCCGGCTGTCTATCTCGTCAGGGGAAATGCCTGCACCTTCGATGATGAGTCCGCCTCCGCCACTCGCGCGGTAAGATGTCATTGCCACTGTGTACGTGCTGTCAGGACAGAATGCCGAGCCGTCAGCCATTCCGGATATCCTCACTCTGTCACCCGCAGGTCGGGTAAGGTCCACTGTGTAGTTCAGGCCCGCTGCCGAGTCGAAATTGTAGGATCTTCCGATGAAATGCCAGGTTTTCTGGCCGGTCCTCTGGTCTTCGCCCGAACGTATCTTCAAGGCGTGTCCCCCATTCTCCGCAGAAGGAGTCTGGATCCACGAATCGTATGAGCATTCCAGATAATTCTTTATCTCGCTTCCTGTAAGGTTCACTGCGAACAGCTGGTTCTCATAAGGATAGATGGTGAACAAGTCATTGTATATCAATGTTCCCGACTTCACTGTCCTGTTGAATGTCAGGGGAGCCGCGAACGATATCCGCGCACCTGTACTTGTCAATGACAGAGTATGTATCAGGTTCATATACGGGCACATTCCACGGTAAGAGTCTCTGGTGACAAGGTCAGTGTCCAGATTTCCCACTTCCTTGACAGTGAATGCTTTAACTTTCTCGAACTGAGGGCGGAAATGCTCTCTCATCACCCTGTCGGCTTTTCGTGCGTCCACTTTCACAAGCCCGGCCCAGAGTTCTTTTAAGACCACTTTGCCGTTTTCAATCCTGATCTTCAGCCGCCCGTGACCGATGTTCCTGGCGTGGCTGCCGGAATTGATGAGACAGATGCTGTCCTGCTGGATGGTGAGAGCGCTGTGGTCGTGCGAGCAGATGAGGAAATCCACGCCCCTGAGAGTCTTGAGCAGGTCCTTGCCCTGGCTTTCGTACATTGATCCGTCTCCGGCTCCGGTTCCGGAATGTACGGCGACGATGACTGCGTCAGGATGCTCTTTGGCTATCAGCCCGTCAACGTCTTCCTGCACAAGCGGTATCAGGGACTTGAATTCGAGACCTTTCCAGAGCCCCTCGTCGAGCCATGCCTTTATGTTCGGATTGGTGTAGCCGAGAACAGCCACTTTCAGCCCGTTTTTCTTGAAGATTGCTGTGGTCGGGAAATATCTGCCTCCTTTGTCTCCCGCATTGAACGCATTGCCTCCGAGGAAAGGTATTCCTTTGGCTTTCAGTTCTTTGGAAAGCCTGTCATAGACAGGATGCCCGGTCTCGATGTCGTGATTGCCGACAACTATTGCCTCGTAACCCATATAAGATACGAGCTCTGTGAACAGGTGAGGGGAGAGGGTGTCGACATAATTGTAATAATATGCGGCATTGTCCCCCTGAAGGCAGTCTCCTGCATCGATGAGTAGGACGTTGTCTTTCCCGAGAGAGTCACGGAAATGCTGAATGTATTTATTTACAGCCATCAGTGAGGTTTTCACCGGACCGCCAACGTATGTTGAGTCGAACCAGCTTCCGTGGACATCGTTCGTGGTGAGCAGGTCAATCTGGTATTCTCCGTCTGCCGGTCTGTTGGAGCAGCCTGCGATCATTGCTGCCGCCGCTGCAATGACGATTATCTTGATGTGTTTCATTCTCTGTGTTGTATTTGTTATCAATTTTCAGTGGCTATCGATTTCTTCACTTCGCTTGGCCGGAGTGCTTATATTCCCCTGAAAAACTCTTCCGCGCTGATATAATGCCTGTTACGGCGTACACGCTGCTTCTTTACATTGGTCTTCACCGGATTCAGCAGCCTGTCCAGATTGAACACCAGAGAGAGCTTCTGCTGCATTCCCGCATATTTGAAACCGTCAGGGAAATGCGCCACAATCGCAAGCCTGAGGTCAAGAAAATCAGCTATATGCGGTTCGTAGAACACTTCTATCATATCATAGCTGCTCCATTTCCCGTCTGAGAACGGAGTCACCCGGTAGAATGGAGAACCGGTATAGACACTGTTTCCGTATTTGAACCCTCCGTCGTCAATGCTGTTGTAGAACGGCATAAGATTTTTTCCTATATATAAACTGTTCTCCAGCCCCACATTCCAGTTCCTGACTCCGAGCTTGATTTCAGCTCCTCCGGGAGTGCGTCCGGAATTCTCAAGCCGCCTGTCGCTCTGGAATGCCTGGTACCAGCCAAGCCGCAAGGACAGGTCCTGCATCCCGGTAAACGGTTCGAACCCGAATCTTGCGAAAGGCTGCACCAGCCCGTTGTCCACCACGCTTCCGTATTTCCGTGTGTTCGCATAATGATGGTACATAAGGCTGTAACCTACTGAGCACCAATCAGTGAAATTATGCCGTCCGTAAGAGAAAACGATGAATTGTTCTCTTCTGTCAAGGCCGAATTTCCCGTTCCAGTCAAATGCAAGCTCAAAATACGAGCGGGGTGAGGTGGCTTTGATCAGGGCTCCTTCAAGATTGTTGTCATAGAATTTGAGCGAGTCTGAGAAGAACGCCTTCGAATAGTCTCCTTCAGAGAAATACCGCGGAAACATTCCGGCATATCCCTTGACGTTCCATTGTCCGAGTTTTGTGTCAATGCAGTAATACAGAGTAAGTTCCCTGAACAGATGAGTGTTCTCCAGGCCCTTGTCAGCCTCAGGGCTGCCTTCTACATCGACCGGGCTTTTTCCGAACTCTTTCATAATGTCAATGCCGATCATTATCTTGTGTGTGGTCCGCATTCCCTGCCAGGCGGTGAGGCCGATAGAAGGTGTCAGCCTCGCTCCGTACAGCGTGGCGGACTCGGTGAACTGTTCGGCTCCCTTGTCGAACTCCCGGTTGTCAAAATCGTATTCGAAATTCACATCATAATTGAATTTCACTTTCTGCGCGGCTGAATTCTGAACAAACAGCAGAGCCGCGGCAGCGCAAAGCCAGATTATACGCCTCATCGGTAAACAAATTAGAGTGCAAAGATACAAATTAATTCATTATGCTGTGGCAAGTTATTATGGCTTCCGTTCATCTTACGGATTATATGACAAAACGTTTCGAAAAAGTTACAATCTTCCTTTGAAAATTGAATAATTCCAATAAAACCGTTAAATATTGTTGGAAAATTCGAAAGTGTCATATATA
>JBJEBM010000070.1:0-11612 GCA_051870055.1 Candidatus Cryptobacteroides sp. | reverse complement strand
TTTATCAGGGGCTTGCTATTTTTAAGCAATCCGCTTTGCGGAATTAAGGGATTATGAGAAAAATGACCGGATAATACTGCAAATTGTCATTTCAGCCATAGTATTATATATCCAAAGAGACTAAATTTGCATATCAACCATAAAAACTTTGACAATATGGAAACACGTCAATATTTCAGAATTCTATCATCTTTGATGTCCGCTGCCATATTGCTGGCAGGATGTTCCGGAAAAAGCAATCCGGAGACGGGCTATGCAGAATATGTGGAAGCATATACTGGCGGACTCGTCACGGGAGCATCCGATATTGTTGTGGAGCTCACGACAGCCGCATCCGGAATCAGCGGGACCAACCTTGAAATCAATGAAAAAGTCAACGGACTGTTCAAATTCTCACCGTCTCTTAAAGGAACGGCAAGAATGGAAACACCGCAGCGTTTCGTATTCACCCCGGAAGACGGAAGTCTTAAATCCGGCAAACGGTACAGATGCGTATTCTCGCTCGGAGAGGTGCTCAATACCGAAAAAGGGAAAGAAAATTTCGAGTTCCAGTTCTTCGTTGCGGAGAAAGAGGCCGTCATAGAGCCCGGTCTCATTGTAATCAAAAGGGACGATCCCGGAAAAGCCTCAGTATCAGGAACAGTCAGATTCAGCGTTCCGATTTCTACAGACAAGCCGGAGGAACTCCTCTCATTCTACTATGAGGGAACCGGAGACATTGTAACGGAACTGGCTCCTGACGGCTACAGCGCCACATTCACCATTTCGAACCTGAGACGCCCGGAAACCTATGAGCGGGACCGCATTCTCAAAATAAATTTCAATCCGGGCAAAACCGGTTTCAAAGAATGTGAGCCTGTGGAAGTGACAGTGCCGGCAAAAGGCGAGTTCAGGGAGATCAACCAGAAAAGCGGAGGAGACGACGGCAATTATGTCGACCTGGCGTTCTCGGAGCCGCTTGACAGCCGGCAGAACCTGAACGGCATTATAAGCACAGATTCAGAAAATGGTGCCATAAGCTTCAGGATCAAGGACAATATACTGAGAATCAATGGAGAAGGAGGAAAGTTCAATACTTTTCACGTCTTGCCGGGCATCCGCAGCATTGACGGAGAGAGATCTAATGGGGAATATACATCATACGTAGAACGCCAGGAAAGGCCATACGTGGATATACCTGCCGGGGGAAACATTATTCCTGACGGCAGCAATATGGTGCTGCCTTTCAAGGCCGTCAATCTCAACGCTGTGGATATCAGCATTGTAAAGATTTATCCGGGGAATGTGCTGTCATTCCTCCAGGACAACGACCTTGACGGTTCAAACAGGCTGAGACGCGCCGGACGACTTGTTTATAAAAGCACCATAAGGCTTGACAGCCAGGGGCTCAATGTGAAAGAGCTACATGATTACAGCATTGACCTGTCGGGAATCATCAAGAAAGAACCAGACGCGATTTACCGCATTGCATTGACATTCAACAAAGATTACTACGTCTATTCAGGAAATGGAAGTTCGGGTAGCAGCCTCGTCAGGCTCAGGGACAACAGGATCGAAGATGAAGACGAAGCCGAATGGGACATTGCGGATCCATATTATTACAACAACAATTACGACTGGTCATTATACAACTGGAGAGACAGGAATGATCCGGCAACCCCTTCCTATTATATGGACTACGACTATCCGGTGAGAAACATAATGTTCTCTGAACTGGGCGTAATTGCGAAATACTCGGGAGCGCGGAGTGACGGAAAGACCTCCCTGTGGACAGCCGTGAGCAACCTCAACACTGCAGAGCCGGTCTCCGGTGCTGAAATCACTGCATATAACTTCCAGCTGCAGAAGATCGGAGCCGGAAAAAGCGAGTCGGACGGGCTGGCAGAGATAAGATGCGAGGGCAGGCCTTTCGCCGTGAAGGTCAGGAAAGGAGAATCCACGACATACCTGAAGGTCAATGACGGGAACGAGAAATCGCTAAGCCGGTTCGACACAGGCGGAGAAAGGCTTCAAAAGGGCATCAAGAGTTTCATTTACGGAGACCGGGGAGTCTGGAGACCAGGTGACACATTGCACCTGGCGATGATGCTGCACGGACCGGTTCCGGACAGCCATCCGGCCTCGGCGGTTCTGTATTCGCCTGAAGGACAGTTCTATACCAAAAAGGTATCAACCGGAGAGAACGGACTGTATGTTTTCAACATAGCCACATCGCCAGATGTTCCGACCGGCATCTGGAACGCTTACTTCAAGGTTGGAGGAGCTACCTTCCACAAGTCTGTCAACATTGAGACAATCAAACCCAACAGGCTGAAAATCAATGCCAATATCGGCAGCGAGACATTACGTGCCGGAACGAGGGCGGATATTTCCATCGCCGCTAACTGGCTGACCGGCCCGGCTGCGTCGGGACTTGCGGCAAGAGCGGAGATGACACTATGGCAGAAAACTGATGCCTTCAAAGGATTCGGAGGATATTCGTTCAGCGATCCGTCAAGCAGTTTCAAGCCATATACTTTCGAACTTTTCAGCACTCGTCTCGGACAGGACGGAACCGCCAACGTGGCGGCTACTTTGCCGAAAGTTCCTGAAGCTCCGGGGATGCTGGAGGGGGACATTGTATATTCTGTTGAAGAAGAAGGCGGTGACGAGAGCTTCGTCACAGAGACAGTCCGGTTCTCGCCATACAGCGCTTATGTCGGAGTGAAGCTGCCGTCAGACTATATCGAGACGGGCACTGATGTAAATATTCCGGTAGCCGTTGTGGACCAGGACGGCCAGCGCAAATCCGGACACAGGATTGAATGGAGGATATTCAAATTGAAATGGAGCTGGTGGTGGGAGTCCAGGAACGAGCCACTGGACTCATACATACACAGTTCCGGAGCAAAAGCCGTATTATCAGGCATTGTAACTTCCGGAAATTCCGACATCAGGATTCCGTTCAATGTGGATGACAGCCAGTGGGGACGCTACCTCATATATGTGAGAGACCTGGACAGCGGCCACAGCAGCGGAGGAATCTTCTTCGCAGACTGGCCGGCATACAGGGGAAGGGCCGACAGGAAAGACCCTGACGCTCCCGGAATGCTTTCATTCTCGCTTGACAGGAAAGAATACAATACCGGAGAGACGGCCACAGTGTTCATTCCTGCAGCGGAAAATGGGAGGGCTCTCGTGTCGCTCGAAAACGGAAGCGGGGTGATAAGAAGCGAATGGGTGAAGACGAATGCTTCTGAAGACACACCTTGGACATTCCGTGTGACCGAAGATATGTCCCCGAATGTATATGTCCACATAACCCTTGTCCAGCCTTGCGGAAACAGAACCAAAGAACTGCCAGTCAGGCTATATGGCGTGATACCGGCAATGGTACTGAATCCGGATTCACATCTTGAGCCGGTGATTGAGATACCTGACAGGCTCCACCCGGAAGAGCCATTCAGTGTAAAAATAAGCGAGAAGAACAGGAAGCCGATGACATACACATTGGCCATAGTGGACGAGGGACTCCTCGATATCACTTCCTTCCGGACACCTGACCCTTGGAGCACTATTTACAGGAGAGAAGCGCTCGGCGTGCGCACCTGGGATATGTATGACAATCTTTTCCTGCCAGGAGGAGGCCCTATGAAAGCGATGTTCAGCATAGGAGGAGATGAAGGCACGGTGCGCGGAGCCCGTAAAGAGAACAGGTTCAATCCAATAGTGAGATATCTCGGTCCGTTCACATTGAAATCAGGTTCGCAGACACACAGGATCACCCTGCCGATGTATGTCGGTAGCGTGAGGGTGATGGTTGTGGCAGGAAACGGAACAGCATACGGCAAGGCGGACAAAACAGTTCCTGTCACTTCCCCGCTGATGATAATGCCGACCCTTCCGAGGACTGCAGGCCCCGGTGAGAAAATCACCCTTCCGGTCAATGTGACCGTGATGGAGAGAAGTATCTCAAATGTCAATGTATCAGTCAAATGCGATGGAGCTCTCAGCATTGAAGGCAAAGCGTCTGAATCATTGTCATTCTCCGGGGAGGGCGACCGGATGGTCAGGTTCAGCCTCATTTCAGGAAATGCATCCGGAATGTCGAAAGTGACAGTGACAGCTGAAGGCGGAGGACACAGGATGACCGAGACCATAAATCTTGAGGTGCGCGGAACCTCTCCTCACGTGATCACGACCACTTCGGCATTGCTCCAGCCGGGAGAGAGCAAGGTATTCACATTCAGCCCGTTCAAAGAGTCCGAAGAGGACAGGGCCTGGATTGACGCCTGCGGACATCCATCCGTGGACTGGAACGCCATGTTCAAATTCTTCAATGACTACCAGCACAGCTGCTCGGAGCAGATATGCGCCGCCGGCATAAGCATATTGTGCTCATTGCCTGAACTTTCCGAAAAGAATTACGAGCAGGCGAAACAGCTCATCCCGGAACTCCTGACAAACCTTTACTCAAGACAGAGAAGTGACGGTGGCTTCGCTTACTGGCCAGGCTCTGCCGCAAGTGACGAGTGGGTTTCATCCATGGCGCTGGAATTCCTGGCATTGGCCCGGAAAGAGGGATTCTCCACCGGGGACGAGGTGATAAAATCACTTCTGAATTACCAGAAAAAGTGCATCCAGAATTACAAGACATCCAAATCCTACTTGCTTGACGACCTGTCCCAGGCCTACAGGCTCTTCACAACCGCTCTCGCAGGAAGTGCTGACGAGGCGGCAATGAACCGGCTGAAAATGAGCGGCAACCTGTCATGGCAGGGTTCTATGATGCTTGCTTCAGCCTATTCGGCAAGTGGCAAGAAAACCGTTGGAGAAGAGATAATCTCCTCATTATCAGCGGCTCCTGAGGAGTGGAGCGCCGGAACGATGACATACGGAACTCCGTTCAGGGACAAAGCCATCGCACTGGAGGCCCTGACCCGCACCGGCAACATTTCCGGAGCAGTCACCTATGCCGCAGAGGTCAGACCGGAAGACGGAATCTGGTCAATGTCAACCCAGGAGTCCGCATTCGCCGCCAAAGCTTACCGGGAACTGTCAGGAAAAGTCTCCGAAGGATATGTAACTGTAGATGTGACAGGTTCAAAAGGCAGTTCAAAAGTGAAAGGGATGACAACACACAAGATTGACACCGAAGCGGGAGAGACAAAAGTCACAAACACTTCCGACGGACCGGCATACGTCAGGCTCACCACGATCGCACAGGTCGCACCGGGAACCGCAGTGCCGGCAAGATCAAGCAATATCAATCTGAGTGTCAAGTATATAGATTCGGAAGGCAACACTGTTTCTCCAGAGAAACTCAGGCAGGGAACCCGATTCACAGCTGTCATCAGAGTGGCCAACTCAAGCGCGGTGTCTGATTACAGCCACCTGGCTCTTGTCGAGATTGTCCCTTCAGGATGGGAAATCATCAACGACAGGCTTACAGGTCAGGCAGCTCCATTTGAAGAGCATTACGACAGGCTTGACATCAGGGACGACCGATGCCTGTTCTATTTCAGCCTTCCTAAAGGTACATACAAGGAGTTCAAAGTACGTCTCAGGGCGGCCTACGAGGGAGAATACGAACTGCCTTCAGTAAGTTGCGGAGATATGTACGACAATTCAGCATTCGCCTGCACGGCATCCGCAAGATGTTCAGTGACAAGGTAAAAAAATATCTGACTTTCGGGCTGTGGGCAGGATTCTCCATACTTTCAATATGGTATGCATTCTGCCTGCCCCGGGATCTTTTCAAAGGGACCGAGTGGTCCGCCGTGGTGCTTGACCGGAACGGTGGACTGCTCGGTGCGAGAATCGCCGCTGACGGACAGTGGAGATTCCCGCCGGGAGACAGCATTCCGGAAAAATACAGGAAAGCGGTCGTGGAATTCGAGGACAGATGGTTCAGGTTCCATCCGGGCGTCAATCCTGTATCCATCATAAGGTCGGCTGTCTCCAATCTCAAGGCCGGACATGTTGTCAGCGGCGGAAGTACTCTCACGATGCAGGTGATACGTATGTCGAGAGGCCGGGAAAGGACTATGTGCCAGAAGTTTATTGAGGCTGTCCTGGCCACCAGGCTCGAACTGAGATGTTCCAAAGACGAGATTTTGGGAATGTACGCCGCCCACGCCCCGTTCGGAGGCAATGTTGTCGGGCTGGAGGCTGCGGCATGGAGGTATTTCGGAAGGCCTTCAGGAGAGTTGTCCTGGGCTGAAGCCGCCACGTTGGCCGTTCTGCCGAATTCGCCTTCAAGCATCCGGCCGGGAAAGAACAGGGACAGGCTGATGGAAAAGCGGAACAGGTTGCTGGCCAGACTGTTCGAGAAAGGCTGCATGGGCCGGAGCGACTATGAGCTGGCTTGCAGCGAGCCGCTCCCTGAAGAACCTGGAAAGCTTCCTTCATACGCTCCGCAGCTTGTTGACCTGCTTGCTTCCGGAAAGGCAGTTGCAGGTGGGAAGAATTACAGGATTGTGACCGGCGGGGATGTCCGTAAAGGCTGCGCTATAAGGACAACTATTGAGATAGGGATCCAGAAAAGCATCCAGGATGCTGTGGACCGGCGCAGCGACAATCTAGCCAAAGAAGGCATAAATGATATGGCGGCTGTGGTTATGGATGTCCGGACAGGAGAGGTGCTGGCCTACTGCGGGAATTCATCTGCCTGCAGGAAACGTCCGGGGATGGATGTGGATGTGGCGAGGTCGCCGAGGAGTTCTGGAAGTGTGCTGAAGCCGTTCCTATACTGCGCTTCTTTGCAGGCCGGAAAGAGTCTCCCTTTTTCGCTCGTGGCAGACACTCCTGTGAATATCAATGGTTTCGCTCCACAGAACTACAATATGACATATGACGGGGCGGTTCCTACAGCAGAGGCCCTGAGCCGCTCCCTGAATGTGCCGGCGGTGCATATGCTGAAGGACTTCGGTACTGAGGCGTTCAAAGATGTTCTTCAGGAATGCGGACTGAGTACGGTGACGAGAAGTGCTGATGACTACGGGCTTTCAATGATTCTTGGAGGAGCCGAGTGCCGGCTGGACGAGGTGACCGGAGTGTATGCGGAGATGGCGAGGAGGCTTGTTTATGGTGATGGATATGAATGTGCCGGCGGATCTGAAGGGTTCCCGCTGACTGACCGGGTGGCGCTGTGGTACACTATGGAGGCGCTTGGAGAGGTGAACAGGCCTGACGAGATTGACTGGCACGTTATCGGTTCTGTGAGGAGAACTGCCTGGAAGACTGGTACAAGTTACGGTTACCGGGACGGCTGGGCGTGCGGTGCGACCCCGCGGTACGCCGCGGGGGTCTGGGCGGGGAACGCCTCCGGCGTCGCCGCCCCCGGGCTCGTAGGAGCCCGCACCGCCGGTCCCGTGCTGTTTGACATTTTCAATTCGCTTCCAGGGATATCGCCTGCCGACGACGGCAGGCAGGCTGAAGTGCCGGAGTGGTTTCCCGAACCGCTGCCCGGTGAAGGAAAAACCGTACGCACCTGCAAGCTGTCCGGCTTCCTTGCCGGTCCATATTGCGAAGATACTGATACGATTACAGTCACTGTCGCCGGTGCGGAAAGCCGTTCCTGTCCCTATCATTTCTGCCAGGGCGGAAAGTCCTTCTTCAGGCTGCCTCCTGCTATGGAATGGTATTACAGGCAGAAGCATCTGGATTATCCTTTCAGCAAAGATGACGGGGACGACATTCCCGAAGGCTCAGGACCGCTGCCGATGGAATTCATCTATCCTGAAAGCGGAGCTGTAATCTCCATTCCCCGACAACTTGACGGATCGCCGGACGAGATAGTATTCAACCTGGCCCACCACGACCGTTCGGCCACTGTCTATTGGCATATAGATCAGGATTATATAGGAGAGACCCGGTTCATCCACCAGCTGCGGTTCAGGCCTTCTCCGGGAAAGCATACTGTCACCGTCGTGGACGGGCTAGGGAACACGCTTTCCGCAGGATTCACCGTGCGATGACAGAAAGCTATCCCCTGCACAAGGTTTTCTTACAATTTTGGAGTAAATTTGCCGCAAATTTTTGCGTATGCTTGAAGTGATGATCAGCATGGCCATCGGCATTTTAGCCGGGCGGCTGCTGAAAATAAGAATAATGCAGAGGGCTGTCATAATGGTGACCTGGCTGCTTCTGCTGCTTCTCGGCTGGGAGGCAGGAAGTGACCGGAATGTCATTGAAGCTTTCCCGCATATTGGAATGAACGCGCTTATTGTCGCTCTTGGCGGAGTCGCAGGAAGCTGTATAACAGCCTGGATTCTATGGCTCCATATTGAGCATATCCAAAACAGGTCCAAGAGCGAAAACTCAGAAAAATCAGATACTTACGCCAATAAAAAAGCTTTACTGTCAGGCTTGGGGGAAAGCCTGGTCATTTTAGGATTCTTTGTAGCCGGCATCTTTCTCGGGCTAATCGGCTTGTTGGAGGACAACAGCATTATTCATATTCTGAGTTTCTGGGCCCTGTGCGCACTGATGCTTATGGTGGGAATGAGTATCGGAGGCAATCCGGAGATAATTTCTACGGTGAGGAGTATGAATCCCCGTCTTGTCCTGCTGCCGCTGGCCACAGTGGCTGGCACTTATGCCGGATGCCTTCTGGTCAATCTGTTTATCGACTACCGGCCTGCTGATGTGCTGGCAATCGGTTCTGGATTCGGCTACTATTCTCTGTCCAGCGTACTGATTTCCGGAAGCCGTGGAGCGGAGCTTGGCACAATCGCATTGATTTCCAACATCATACGTGAAGTATTCACACTTTTGTGCTCCCCTATTGTGGCTAAAATAGCCGGGCCTTTAGCTCCAATTGCCGCAGGCGGAGCGACAACTGCCGATACGACTCTGCCTATCATCTCGAGTTGCTGCGGAGACAAGTATGTCGTGCTGTCTGTCTTCCACGGTTTGATAGTGGATTTCAGCGTGCCTTTCCTCGTCGCATTTTTCTGTTCTATTTAGTTAAGCCCTGAAAGAATTTCAATATTTGTTGTTGTCAATCCGTAAAAAAGCATTATATTTGCAGTCCGGTTCAAAAGCCGGTCGGCAGGAAAGCCATTCTGCCGGTTACATAAGGATGGTTCGGTAGCTCAGCTGGATAGAGCAACAGCCTTCTAAGCTGTGGGTCTTGGGTTCGAATCCCAACCGAATCACGAAAAACGCCCTCTCAGATATCTGAGAGGGCGTTTTTGTTAAATTTGTCCGATATTTGTCCGATATCCGCCTTCATTTTTGAGACTCTTATGTGCGACTGTTATCATTTGCGTGCAAAGAATCGTGAGCCTATAGCGGGCATGAGAGCTTCGGCAAATCTCACTTTTTATAGGTGTTGACATTTTGGACAACCGATATTTCAAGAAATATCGTAACTTTACAGTTTGTTATAATGTAGTTTTCCAATCACTTAATATCATGGACTCGGTAAAAGGTTACGTCTATATTCTCACCAATCCCTCTTTTCGTGAGGATTGGGTGAAAATTGGAAAGAGTTCACGTCCTGTAGATGTAAGGTCAAAAGAGCTTGATAATACTGCAGTTCCTCTTCCTTTTGAAATATATGCAACGCTCTACACAAGCAAGTTTGACAAGGTGGAGAAGCAGATTCATAAGCAGATAGATCGTCTGACGGATTTGCGTATCCGACAGAACCGAGAGTTCTTCAATATTGCGCCTAGCGTTGCATTGGATATCATGAGGGACATTGCTGACCTGCTTGATGATGCTGAACTGGCTCTCTATATTGACGGGAATCCTGTAGTCTCAAAGAGCAAGGAAGAGGATAAGGCCATCAGGAACATCGAGGCTGAGAAGCAAAAACGCACAGCTAAACCTCCTTTTAAGTTTCACATGGTGGGCATCAACGTCGGTGACACCATAATATTTGATGAACTAAATCTGCCGGTGAAGGTGGCTACCGATGACAAGGTGGAACACGAAGGCCGTCTTTACAGCTTGTCTGCCTTTACTGGAACATTTCTTCCAGCGGAGAAGCAAAACAATTCGGGAGCTTATCAGGGCCCGAAATATTTCAGTTATAACGGAAAGATTCTCTCTGAACTGAGAAAGGAAAAAGAAAAGAAGTAGTACTATGACAGCACAGAGCGAACAAGCACTTGAGAATGGTTTGATTGCCACCCTCCAGGACATGAGCTACGAATATGTAGAACTGAAGGAGGAAACAAACCTATATACTAACTTCAAGAAACAACTTGAGAAGCATAATGCCAAAGAACTGGCCTCAGTTGGAAAGACTGGATTCACTGACAAGGAGTTTGAGAGAATTTGCATCCATCTTGAGGGTGGCACTCTGTTCGAGAAGTCCAAGAAGCTTCGTGACTTGTACCCTCTCGAGACTGAGGACGGAAAACGAGTTTGGGTAGAGTTCCTTGACAAAAATCATTGGTGCCAGAACGAGTTCCAGGTTTCCAACCAGATTACTGTTGAAGGCCGCAAGACCTGCAGATATGACGTCACCATCCTTGTGAATGGCCTTCCGCTTGTTCAGATTGAGTTGAAAAAGCGAGGAATGGAACTCAAGCAGGCCTACAATCAAATTCAGCGTTATCACAAGACCTCTTTCCACGGTCTTTTCGATTATATCCAGATATTCGTCATTTCCAACGGTGTGAACACCCGTTATTTCGCAAACAATCCAAATTGCGGCTACAAGTTCACTTTCAACTGGACTCTCAAGAACAATGAGGCAGTAAACGACCTGAGCACGTTTGCGGCCGACTTCTTTGACAAGTGTACGCTTGGCAAGATGATCAGCAAGTACATCGTGCTTCACGAGGGCGACAAATGCCTCATGGTCCTGAGACCTTACCAGTATTATGCTGTGGAGGAGATTCTGGACAGGGTTCAGAACACCAACAAGAACGGATACATCTGGCATACTACAGGCGCAGGTAAGACACTTACCTCGTTCAAGGCAGCCCAGCTGGTATCTGAGCTTGACGGTATAGACAAGGTACTTTTTGTGGTTGACCGTCATGACCTTGATACCCAGACTCAGGCAGAGTATGAGGCTTTTGAGCCTGGCGCAGTTGATGCTACCGAGGATACTTACGAGCTTATCAAGCGTTTCAATTCCGATAAGAAAATCATCCTCACAACCATTCAGAAGCTGAATACGGCAGTCAAGAAGGACTACTACAGCAAGCGCATCGAGAGTATGCGAGACAAGAAGGTTGTGATGATTTTTGATGAGTGCCACCGCAGTCACTTTGGTGAGTGCCACAAGAACATTGTCCACTTCTTCAGGAACCTGCAGATATTCGGATTTACCGGCACTCCTATCTTCGCAGAGAACGCAAAGCAGGACCTTACCACCCATGATGTGTTTGGGGAGTGTCTGCACAAGTATTTGATCAAAGACGCCATCGCAGATGAGAACGTCCTTGGCTTCCTTGTTGAGTACTACAATGGAAAGCTGGATGCGAACGAGATGTCCGACATCAGGATGAAGGAGATTGCCGAATTTATCCTGAACAACTTCAGCAAGTCAACGTACGGCGGTGAGTTCAACGCTCTTTTTGCCGTACAGAGCGTGCCGATGCTCCTGAAGTATTATACCTCAATTCCGCAAACTGCCAAGAGTTTTTGCGTGAGAGTGTGATTTCTTA
>JBJEBM010000069.1:0-2494 GCA_051870055.1 Candidatus Cryptobacteroides sp. | reverse complement strand
GTGATGTTGTCGATGATTCCGACCTTCGCACCGGAGCGCAGCATCACGGACTCGATGGCATCGCAGATGAACTGCGTGAAATTGCCTCTCGGACAGACTGCATCCTCATTGATTTCAACCCTGATGAAATTCCTGTCCCACTTGTAAGGATTCTGGCCGTCGATTGAATACCTGGCATAAAACTGAGGCGCCTCCATCTCGAAATCAAAATACACCACGGGCTGTGCGACGGCAGTAAGTTCCAGCGGAGACAGAGGCACACCACGGGAAATTGAATCAGCAATCTGAACGGCCAGGATGCTCTTCCCGGCATTCGTGTCAGCAAACAGAACGGAGTTTTCTCCTTCAAACCATAAATCACCGGCCAGTTTCTTTCTTATCGGGATATTCTTCGCCTCATCCATCCACTCAGTTCCGGTCCTCACCTTGAAATAATCCTCCAGAGGATTGGACTCCTGAACCTCATCCTGAAATTTCTTCTCTTCCATACTCATTCCTCCATCAAGCCATTGCCGGAGCATCGGGTGAGGCTGTACGGAACACAGCATCCATTGAACCAGGCATTATCATCATAGGTCTGGGCCATCAACGCATTCAGATCACCACACCTGTCGCTGACCGTGAAACCATATCCGGAGAACTCGGACCGCAGCGCATCGAAAAACTCTCCGTGCCGCCGCCAGTCATCATTGTCAAGAGGGACAATCGCAATCACACAATCTCCATCAGCTGACAGAGTGATATAGAGAACCCACGGTTTGCTTTTGAGTACCGACACGATACGCATCCTGTCATCACCAGCAGGAAACTCCAGCGCAATCAGACGGTTGTAAGACTTCACCCATTTATCGGGCGGAAAACTGAAATCACGGCTCCAGACCTTAACCGGAATAATCGCGTGAGGCAGCAGGCGGACAACAGCATTCTTTCTGTCATCCTCACTCCGCAGACTGCGAACCTTCTCGCACAGCCGCCTTATATTCTTGTCACCTTTCAGAAAATCCATCAGAAGAACACTGGGCGGCCCAATAAGCATATTGTTAAAATCATTTCGTTTCTGTTCGTCCGACAGCCTTCCGTCCGTATCAGGAAGAAGATGAGGGAGTACGCTAACATACATTTCTTTGATTTTCATAAGCACAGTTTCAAATTGACAAAAATTTTCAAAGTAATATGCAGACTGTTCCATATCGTGAAACACATCCGCAGCTACTTCGGATTTCTGTCCGGAATTATTATGTCAGCGTGAGTTATTTGCGTTTCATAGGTGCTTTGCCACACAGCTTTTCGGCCCTCATCAGATTCTCCAGCTCAACGGTATCAACGAAAGTCAGTCCACCTTGCTTGATTTTCTCCAATTCTCCTGTCCTGAACATAGAATAGACCTTGCTTTGTGAAATGCCGTACAATTCAGTAATCTTCTGTACGGGCACAGGATTCTTGTCTTTGGTTTTGATGTTGTCAGGTATGGCATTAGTTACAGCATCCTGCACAATGGGAGTAATCAAGTCCGTCAGAAAAGACTTGAGAGGTTTGA
Organism: Candidatus Cryptobacteroides sp.; assembly: GCA_051870055.1. GTDB lineage: Bacteria > Bacteroidota > Bacteroidia > Bacteroidales > UBA932 > Cryptobacteroides. Next base: position 957 of record JBJEBM010000069.1, on the reverse strand, counting down.
GATTGTCCATAATAAACTCTTGCTTTTGTTGAACAAAAACAGGAGTGGCCACTATCCTGATCGGACAACCGTCCGACACTGCAAAAGTATATAGCAAACTATTGTAAACAATGGCCCCAAGACTGTAGCTTTTTCCGTCAGAACATACGAAAACGGCTCTGGAACGCTATCCAAAGCCGTTAAAAAACTTTCTGATTGTCGGAATACTGTCGGTTTTATTACAATACCGTGCAATGCTCGTACAACTGAATTGCAGCCCAGATGCCGTATTCGGAATATGGCCGGGAAGGAGAATCCTTCTTCAGACCAAGATTGCGGTGTTCGCAATGCTTGCCGGGGAATGTAAAACTGTGATTCATATCAGCAGCCGAAAGCCCGAAGCTCTCCGCAAAGATGACCGCATCCTGACGCTGGCCGAGCCAAAGGACAGGCTTAGCAAAAGGCTTGTGGTCAACGATAAGATCTGCAAGGTCGGAATCGCCAACGCCCTGAAAATACTGTCTAAATGCCCTTGCCATACCGCTGAAAGGACGCGCCTGGTGCGGACGGCTGTTGCCAACGGACTCAAACGCTCCGAAGATGCTGCTGTATTCAGCCCTGCTCTCAAGCATCATCACAAAATACTTCCGTGCAATCCAAGCATCGTCAAAGGTCGAAAACGCCTTCAAATCATTCCTGCAGAACTCATATTCAAAGGAACGCAACTTACAGAAGAACTCCTTCAGATTGGACAGAAAAAGAGCCACCTCGTCAATCTTTATGCTGGAACGGACAATCTCAGTCCAATTATCACTGATGAATGACCTCGCATCCCGGATGTCTCCTGACACTTGACTGTAGAGCATCTGTATCGTCTCGACCGCGTTCCGGCAGCCGAACTTGCGAGTCACATCATCCGGATGTCCGTCCCAATAATCCACAACCGCAGCCATCGCATTTGCGACGGACTGCGTTGTG
>JBJEBM010000068.1:0-11937 GCA_051870055.1 Candidatus Cryptobacteroides sp. | reverse complement strand
ACAGGTGGTACATATCAAAATGCTGTAGACGGTACATTTACTCCGCTATAATCAATTTCGGCTCTTATTGAGGATTCCAGGAAGAAGGTTGCCAAGGCTGTAAATATTGCCGAGGTTTACACCAAATATGAAATCGGACGCTATATTGTGGAAGATGAGCAGAAGGGGAAATCTCGAGCAGCTTATGGGAAGCAGGTCCTGCCGATTCTGTCTCAAAAACTGACAGATAGATTTGGAAGCGGGTGGTCGTTAGAAACTCTTAAAAGCGCACGTAAGTTTTATTCAGTGTATTCTTTGGAAATGATCGGCTCAACACTGTTGACCAAAACTGAAAAGGAAATGCGTACCAGAAATTTGGTAAACACTGTTGACCAAATTCAAAATGCCTCTACAGAGACGCACAAGTTCGTTTTGAGCTGGAGTCACTACCTCGTACTGATGCGTATAAACAATGAAGATGCACGCAGTTTCTATGAGCTTGAATGTGCTAAGCAGAACTGGAGTGTCCGCTGGCTTCAGCGTCAGGTAAACAGTAGTCTGTATGAGCGAATCGCCCTAAGCAGCGATAAGGAAAAGGTACTCCGTATGGCTAAGGAGGGAGAAATTATCGAGAAACCTTCCGATATCATAAAGAATCCGCTTACCCTCGAATTCCTCGGCCTGAAACCGGACGCAACATATTCCGAGACCAAACTGGAAAATGCAATAATTGACAAAATGCAGGCTTTTCTCCTTGAGATGGGCAAGGGCTTTTTGTTCGAAGCTCGCCAGAAAAGATTTACTTTCGATGAGGATAACTATTATGTTGACCTTGTTTTTTACAATCGCCTGCTTCAATGTTACGTTCTCGTAGATCTCAAGGTGGATAAGCTGACGCATCAGGACCTTGGCCAGATGCAAATGTATGTCAACTACTACGACCGGTATCAGAAACAGGATTTTGAGAAGCCTACGGTAGGCATTCTGCTTTGCAAGGAGAAAAACGATGCGCTTGTGGAACTGACTCTCCCGAAAGATTCCAACATCTATGCAGCCCAATACGAACTTTATCTGCCTGACAAGAATGAACTACGGACCAAACTAAAATCTTGGATTGAAGAATTCGAAAAGATAAATCCTGCAGGAGGATTTTAGGAAGGATTTATATAGAAAGCGCCCCTGAGATACTCTCAGAGGCGTTTTCTGAAGTGACTGTCATTCAAGCCTACAGGCCGCGTGCACGGACAAGAGCATCAGGATCCGGGTCTGCACCGCGGAACTCATAGTAAAGCGTCATAGGCTCCTCCGAGCCTCCCCTTTCAAGGAAAGTCTTGCGGAACTTGGATGCCACTTTCGGATTGTACAGGCCCTTGGTCTGCCAATATTCAAACGCATCTTTATCAAGCACTTCAGCCCACAGATAGCTGTAATAGCCGGCACTGTATCCGCTGTTGAAAATATGGTTGAAGTACGTGCTGCTGTAACGTGGAATAATCTCGTCGACAAGACCCATCTCCTCGCATACGGACTTCTCGAACGCTGTCACGTCAAAGTCTTCCCACTCAGTTTCAGAAGAAAGCTCGTGCCATTTCATATCCAGAATCGATGCCGCTGCAAGCTCGGCAGTATTGAAACCCTGGTTGAACTTGGCCGCATTGTTGATCTTCGCTACAAGCGAGTCAGGAATCACTTCCCCGGTATCGTAATGGAATGCGTATGTTGAGAGAATCTCCGGCTGGAAAGCCCAGTTCTCGTTGATCTGCGAGAATGTCTCAACAAAATCACGGGCCACATTGGTACCGCTCACGTCCTTGTAACGGCACTTTGACAGCATTCCGTGCAATGCGTGGCCGAACTCGTGGAAAGCCGTCTCAACCTCATCGATAGTGAGCAGGCCGAGAGAGTCGCCCGGCTGTGTGAAGTTGCAGACATTCACGACAATAGGTCTTACATCATTGCCCTGCGCATCGACGTACTGCTCCCTGAAATTGCTCATCCAGGCACCTCCGCGTTTGGTGCTGCGCGGCAGGTAGTCGGTCATGAACCAGCTCAGCAGAGAGCCGTCCGAATCTGTCACCTTGAACACCTTGACCTCTGGATTGTAAACAGGAAGACCGGAAACCGGCTCGATATGGATACCATAAAGCCTCTCCGCAGCCTTGAATACACCGTTGCGGACATTGTCAAGCTGGAAATACTGTTTCGTAACATCCTCGTCCAATGCATACTGCGCCTTGCGTACCTTCTCTGCATAATACCACCAGTCCCACGGCTCGATACGGCTTCCGGCAGGAAGCAGGCCGGCCTGGATATCCTGATCCATAAACACCTGCATATCAACGATTTCCTCTTTAGCCTTGGCCACAGCCTTACGCATTATCCTGTCAAGGAACTGGTCCACAGCCTGATGGTCACCGGCCATCTTGTCAGAAAGGATGAAATCTGCCGAGCAGTCATAGCCGAGCATCTTCGCCTTCTCTGTACGGAGGCTCATAATCTCCAGAAGGACAGCCTTGTTGTCGTTCTCATTGCCATTGTTTCCACGTGAAGAATAGGCTTTGAACGCAGCCTCGCGCTTAGACCTGTCCTCGCAGGTGGTCATAAACACCGGATAGCTGGAAACCGGAATGCCGATTTCATCCTTGAAGGCATTGTTTTCGGCGAGCAGGTTGTTGCCGAACTTCTGTGACAAAAGCGCCAGCTGCTTGTTTATCTCGCGGAAACGCTCCTGGCCGGCCTCATCGAGGGCGATACCGTTCTTTATGAAATTGTTGTAAAGTTTCTTGGTGACCATATACTCCTCTCGGTCAAGTGAATCCGATGTCTCATACACCGCCTTCACCCTCAGGAAGAAGTCATGATTCATAAAGATATTGTCCTCGTGGGCAGTCACAAGAGGGGTAACCTCCTCAAGCACAGCCATTATCTCATCCGTGGCGTCAGACTCGCTGACATTGTAGAGTACTCCGAGAGTGCGGGCGAGAATGTCACCTGAATTCTCGTATGCCGCTACAGTGTTGGCGAATGTCGGGGCATTGCCATTGGCGATAATCGCCTTCACCTCGGCATCCTGCTGGTCGATACCGGCCTTTACCGCAGGCAGATAGTCAGAAACTTTGATTTCGGCGAATGGAGGGAACTGCCCCTCCCCCGTCCACTCTTTCAGGAACGGATTCACACCGCAGGAGGCCATACACATAACAGAAGCCAGAATTAAAACCGAATTTCTCATATTGAACTTATTATAAATTACTTGTGAACCGTGACGCCGTCCAGGTCAATCAGGGTGAACTGGGTCTCGCCCTTGTAAACCGTAAGGATGCCTTTCATATCAACAGTTGCCGAGCCGTCGAGGACGGCAGGGTCGATCTCGGTGTCGGCGAAACGGGAATAGCCGCTGCTCCTGACCTGCACCTCCTTGGTGTCCATGAGGAAATACTGGCTCACGGAATATGCGGAAGCATTGTTTATCAGCTTGTCCTTGATATCTGCAACAGTGGCTGAGCCGTCATTGACCTGAGCCTCGTCGAACTTTCCGGAATTCAGGTAATTGATCATTCCCTGCTTGGACATCGCCCAGGTGGTGATTCCCCAGGTAGGGTCGGAAATCGGAGCATAATTCACTCCCGAATCGGAGAGGAAAATCCTGTTTGACGACAACTTGGTATCCTTGTTCGGGTCAACGTAAATCAGGCAGAAGATTTCCTTTTTGAGAGCGTGCTTGGTGTTGCTGCCGTATTTCAGGCCTTTCAGAGACACATAGCAGCCGAGATTCTCCTCCTTCAGCAGGTCGGCGGAAGTGATTTCCTTCGCCTCCAGCGGGGTGTCAATCTTGCCGCGGAAGATATGATTGTCAATGAAGTACTGCACATCAAGATAGGATGTCTCATACTCTCCGGTAGGGTCCGCGAAACCGAGCTGGAGCATATCATTGTATTTGCCCAAAGTCATTCCCGAGCATTTCACATACACCCACTGGCCGAGCTTGTAGTCATTGTAAAGGCCTGATTTTCCAATCTTCAGCTCGATGCCGCTGGTGGCGTCCTGGATGTAGAGGCTCTTGTAGATATTGCCGCTCCTGTCCTCAGAAACCACCTGCCCGGCAATCACAATGTCGTTCTGTATCTTCACCGGACCCGACTTGTAAAGCTTTTTCAGCTCCATAATAGTGGTGTTCGGGGTCACTGTCACTGGCTCATAGACATCAGCCTCACCGTAATCCCCGGTGAACACCGGCTCCCACTCGTCGCAGGACGAGAGAACGCAGAGCGACGCAGCAATGGCTGACAATGTATATAGTATCCGTTTCATATCAGAATCTGAAATAAATGTTCAACATATAATTGATTCCGCTCATATAGAAATACTTGGAATCAAATCTGTAGTATCTCTCCTTGCTGACAGTGTTGTCCACAAGACGGGTCTGCTCGTAGCCGCCGGTGCGGACATTCCTGTTGTTCGTGATATTCTTGACCTGCAGGGAGAATCCGAGCTGGTATTTGCGCTGGATGTACCAGGACTTGCCGACGCTGGCGTTCACAAGAACCGCGCTGTCGAATTTCTCCTGGGAGGCCATATAGTCAATCTCTTCAGCAGTCACGATTCCGTCCGGACCGGCAGTTGCCATATCCGTCCTGAACAGCGGGTTCATATCCATATATGACTTGTCGAAGAAGTCCACGTCAGCATCGATGAACCAGTAGTTCTTGTTCCAGGAAAGGCCGAGGCTGGTGGCCAGCTGAGGAGTGCTCGGAACATAGTGCTGTTTGGTCTTGCCGTCAAGTCCCGGATGACTCTTCCAATAAGGAATCTGCACTCCGTAAGTCGATTTGATAATCTCGGCGCTGTTGTCAAATGTCTGATACATAACAGGATTGGATGTATAGACATATTTGCCGTAGCTGAGGACTCCCTGGACGGAGAGGTTGGACACAGGAGTAGGAATCTTGAATCCGAGCTCGATTCCGATGTGGCGCTCGTCCATTCCGGACATTGCGAAGTTGGTGAAAGAGTTCTGTGAGTCGTCATAGAAACTCATCACATCCGACTGGTCCTTGATATATGTGTAGAACCCTGTCACACGTACATTGTATCCGGCATTGCTGAACGCATAATTGAGGTCAGCTGAAGTGGTCTTGACAGTCTTCAGGTCCGGCACGACGGTGTTCCTTGTCCTCGGCGAAATGAAGGCCTGGTTGAAGGTCGGGGCGTCAACATAATATCCGGCATTGGCATAGAGCCTGTGGCCGCCCTTGAAATAAAGGCTGAGGTTGACCTTTCCGGAGCCGGTGAGGAAATCCTGTTTCTCAGACTCGCCGTATGATGTAATCGCCTTTCCGTCAATGTCGTAGGTCGTAATAAGATTGCCGTTGTAATACATAGGATTGCCGGCGGCGTCAAGTCCCGGGAAGAGACCTTTTCTCACAAGACCCTCTCTCCAGAGATTTGTATATCCTATACGCCCGGCAACATTGGCCTCGAAAATGCCGGCAGTGAATTTGCCTGCCGCCCAGGCCTCGGCGTTGCGCACATTGGCGTAATAGTCATAACCGTACTTGTCGCCCTCACGGAGAATCTGGGCTTTTCCATTGGCCAGATAATAGTCCAGGTCGTTCTGAATCATTGTCGGATAAGCGGCATAGTCACGCTCCGCGAACTGGTCGATATTCACATAGTAGTCACCGCCGAGCAGGTCGTCGAGCACCTTGAAATATTCTGTGCGGTTCCACTTGAATGACAGTCCGCCGGTGATAGTCAGGAAGTTGGCCGCATACCACTTGGTGTTGGCAGCGAGGTTGAAATCCTTCTGGTCGGTGCGGCGCTCCTCGATAACGTATTTGGAACGCGCTCCGTCAGATGTGGTGTTCAGAGTGTTGACAGAGTAAAGCCTGTCCCAGTTGATATGCGTGATTGAAGGCACATCGGTCTCCCAGGACTCTTTGGCCCACATATATTTGGCGTAGTTCTGACGGTTGTAGTCCGTGTTCTCCATATAGAAATAGCTCGGGAGATTGCGGTAATAGTCAGGGCGCGGATCCGGGGCGTCATACCAGTCAAGCGAGGTGTAGCCATTCTTGCCGAAGCGGTAAAGCGCTGTTACAGAAGCAGTAACCTTCTTGCTTTCCGGAGTGAAATCGTATTTGAGAATCGCAATAGGCTCGTGGGTCTTCTTGACACGGGCGTTGCGCACTTTGCCATTGTAATAACCCCAGTTGGAGTTGTACATATTGTCCCCCATCAGGTCGTAAACCTCCTGGGTGGATGCGTTCTGCGCGCCTCTCTGTCCAGGGGCGGCCATGAATGTGAGACCCAGCTTGTGGGCGTCGCCGAATTTCTTCTCTACGGAGCCATAGTATGCGAATGAACGGTAATAAACTCCGTCAATCCAGTCGTTGCCGCCGAGACGGGCAGATGCGCTGAATGCGTACGACCAGCCGTTGTCGAGCTCGCCGGAAGCATAGGTGAGCATCAGCCTCAACCTGTACAATGCGCTGTTGGTCAACACACTGGCCCTCCATCCCGAACGTACTGAGGAAGCCATCGGGGAAATGTTGGTCAGGCCGTTGTAACCGCCGAAACCATAGTCTGACGCCTCGCTGCCGTTGACGGTCTCCTTGCTTCTTGTGGCCTCGTTGAGACCGCTCCATAGTGAATATGGAGTATAGCCTGTCAGGGCGTCGTTCATCTTTACGCCCGCAAGGTAAACATCCTGTGACTCACTGGAATAGCCACGGACACGGAAACGCACCGAGCTGAAGTTGTAGCCGGCGATATTGTTGAAGACGTCATTCTGGCCGAACAGGATTGTCGGCGTGTCGGAATATCCGGAGTCGTCCATATCGAACTCCGAGAAGCTGGCATCGTCAACCTCCGTCACCTTGGCTGTCGGGGTGATGGACAGTTTGAACATATTCTTGACATAACCGTCATTCACTGTGACATTTACACGAGTCTGGATGTAATCCGGCATTGTGATTACAAGGTCATACATACCGTCTTTAAGGTCCGGAATGCTGAAATTTCCGTCTGGACCGGATTTTATCCTGGCCACTTCCTCCGCTCCGGAGTAGAGAACAATCTCCGCTCCGCTGACCGCGGATTTGTCGGTGCGGTTCACGACTGTGCCTTTCACTCCGCCAGTATATGTCTGGGCTCCGAGAGCGAGGGCAATGAAGACTGCCGGTACCGCCAATGCTAATTTTTTATTCATATTATCTAAAGTTTCTATTTGTTGCTGACAACTATGTAGGTTGGATAATGGTCACTGTAGCCTCCGATGAATGTTCCGCTGGAGAATGTGCGGAACGGAGTGCCCTTGTACTGGCCGGTCTGCTGCACCATAAACGGTTTGCTGAACACCCTGCCGTAATATTTCCCCTTGACAATAGGGATAATTCTCAGGGCGCCAGGCTGCGCATTCACAAGTGCCTCATTCACAAGGATAATGTCATAAATGTTCCACTCTCCCCTGTAGGCGAGGGAGCCGTATCCGGCCTTGAGCATTGAAATGAACGGGGAATAGAAGTCCATCTTGCCGACCTCCGATATGTTCTCCTTGCCGTGCATATAAACGGTCATGCTCTCGTCTGTAGGATTGTCGTTCATATCGCCCATCACCATTATCTTGATGCCCGGGAACTTCTTCATCAGGCCGGCGGCGTGCTCATAGATGATTTCAGCGCCGCGGCTCCTGAGGTCCATTCCCTTGCCGCCGATACGGGAAGGAAGATGGGCCACGTAGAAAGCGAACATCTCTCCGCCGAGCATTCCCCTGACCATAAGGACATCCCTGGTACGGAAATAATCCTGCTCTTCCTTATTCAATGTGAATTTGATGGTCTTGCTGTTGAAGTCGAACGGAATTGATTTGCTTTCAATGACTTCGAACTGGTCCGGCCTGTAGAGCAGGGCCACGTCCACGCCTCGTCTGTCCGGTCCGTCATAATGCACGATCTGATAGTTGGCATCGGCGATTTCCGGCTGGCTTACAAGGTCCTCAAGCACGTGCCTGTTCTCTATCTCGCTGACACCGAGCACGGTATGGTAGGCCTTGTTGTCATCTGCCATAGCCCTGATGACTGTGGCCATATTGTGGAGTTTCTTCTCGTATCTCGCCTCGGTCCATTTGTTGGCTCCGTCCGGCAGGAACTCGTAGTCGTTCTTCCCTTCGTCGTGGTAGGTGTCGAAGAGGTTCTCGAGGTTGTAGAATCCGAGCACATAGCTGCCGGTTCCCTTGCCGCCCGCGCAGGCCGTGAGCGAAAGAAGCAATGATGCCGCAAGGGCAAGAATAATTCTTTTGATATTCATCGCGATATTTTATTATTTCAATCCGACATATTACTCCACCACCATTGCTGGGTCTTGGGATCTTCCGCCTCAATCGCCGCAGCGACAGTCTCTCCCACCGCTGCAGGAAGATTGACGAACAGGTCTATTCCGAGTTTTTCCTCAAGTTTGTCAATAGACATTGAGTATGAGGAACTTATAACCTGTGAAGAATAGTTCTTGTGGTCAAGCCACATAGCGCAGGCCACGTATCCACTTTTCCCTATGGTTGAGGCTTTGCTGTAACGCAGAATGGCCTTGTAATAGGCTGTAGGAACAGTGACCTTCTTGCCATTGTTGTCAGTGGCGTATTTCGTGCTGCCCTCCGTGACACATCCGGTCACAACATACAGTGTGTCTGACTGGTTCGCCCAGGAGCGGACTACAGTTTCCAGATTCGCCCATATACTCTGGTTGAAACCTGGGCCGAGCTGAGGGGTCATATTTGTGCCGTAGAACGTCTGGACATTCGCATTTTTCGTAAGCCTGTCAGCGGACGGAATCTGATGTCCTCTGTCATAGCCTCCTGCGAAGCCTTTGTAAAGTACAGGTTGCTTGGCTTCCGGGAGAAGCGGGTCTAGAGCCCATTCATCTGTCCTGGAACCGTTGCCGATGAGCCCCTTGTTTAGCGGATAGGCCACCCACGGAGCGACGAGATTGTCATAATCCCAGGAGAATGAATAGTTCCTGACTGTCTTGGAGCCCACTGTCATATTATGATAGAAGAAGCCATACTGGGAACTGCCCTGAGGTGTGGTCAGTGCAGGAAGTTCGAGCCAGCCGGTCTGTTTGAGATTGCCTCCGGAGGTGCTGCCCGAATTTCCGCCGTTGCCGCCATTGCCTCCGTCACCATTGCCGTTATCGTCTCCACCGTCCCCGCTGCCACTGCCGGCGCCCCTCTGGGTCAATGTGATGACCTTGCGCCATCCACGCGAGATAAGGGTAATCTGGGCGGTTCTGCTGCCTGTTTCCGTGTTCTGCTCAACGTTGAGCACAACGTCGGTATCGCCATAGCCTGTGTCAGGAGTCACTGTCGCCCAGTTTCCGGACGGATTGCATTCCACCGACAGCGTCCAAGCGCCGGAAGCTGACACAGATATGAACTGCGACCCGCCTAATGACTGCACAGGATTGGTCTTCACGACTATTTCCGGAGACGCTCCTTCGCCGTCATCACCGTGCTCGCAGGCCGGTGCCACAAAAAGGGGCACTGCTATCATCAGCAGTGATATCAGCCTGTATTTCAATATACGTTTCACTGTTTCTGCACAATTCTTTCAAGAAGACAAAGGGCTGCTCGTACTACGCCGGGCATCCCTTTGTACTTTAATGATTTAACTTTCTATTCAGCTTTTACAGCGAATATTATAGCCCTTCCATTGGTTGCGGCGCCTGTGGTCTCCACAGTAACCTCCACATCAGCTGACAATGCTGAGCCGAACGGAATGGTATATTTGTCAGCCGCATCTGCGGTAATCGTATACGGAGAAGTGTTCGCACATCCATCATTTGACTTCAAATCAAGTGTCTGAATTACTTCTCCCATCTTGAGACTTAGCGTAGCTGACTTTCCTTTCCACGCATAAGCATAGAATGAAACTGATGAAGTACCTGCAGGAATCTTGACTGTAGCCGAACCGAGCTTGGATGATGTTCCCAATTTCAGGACAGCAACACCCTCCTGTTTATTGACAGTAGCTTTTTCGCTATATGCGCTGGAAACAAGAGTCCAGCTAACATTGCTTGAATAATCCTCTGTAACCTCATTGACTGACTTGTGTGTCAATACCACATTGTAAGACTTGATCGCTACATCAGCTGTTGTGGACACCGTAAGAGTGACAGTCTTTGCATCACCTGTGTTGGCCGGGAAAGACACCGTGACAGTTCCATTGCCATTGCCGGAAGCCGGGCTCACAGTATAATCGGCATTGTCAGAAGCGACCGTCCAGTCAACATTGGAAGTAATCTCGAATGTGGACGAAGTAGCTGAAGCATCTGCAGATATAGCTGTTGTGGAGACATTGAAATACGGACCGGAGCTGGCCACGACTGAAGTCACCATAAGGTTCAGATATGCATCCTGGATAGCCGAAACAAATCCGGTGACCTTCACGTTGGCATTGAGGAAAGAATCAAGTCCGAGAGATTCCTCCGGATACTGGGCGCCACCTTTCTTGGTCGCACCAGGGACGATGATATTATAGTAATTGCCGTCCTTGATAAGCTGGCCTTCAAATGAGACAAGCTCGGTCTTAGTATTAGTATAGGAATCCATTTCCGTGCCGGAGAGAGCCTTTGCTGATGGCAGTGTGAATGAATTGCCACTAGAAAGCACCTCTACCGTAAGAGACGTTGCATCAGCGAGTTTTGAAATCTGAGGGAGTCCGCCATAAGCCGCCCTCTGACCTGTGACTTTCACTTTGTCACCGGCTTTGGCAGGGCAGGTGCTTCCGTCATAGGCAAGAAGATAATCAGTTCCGTCAGTGAACATAAATCCTCTTGCATATGTTGCGACAACTGTTCCCTCCAGGATAGCGGGTTTCGTAAGCGCGGCAGAAATGAATTCAGAGAATGACATTGCCACAGGAGTTTCCGCAGTTGCCTCTTTGAAGTCCTCAATATAAGCATCGACCATTTCGTGCTTTACGGTGCCGTTGTTTTCATATTTGAGATACTTGCCGCGCACAGTGACGGTGCCGCCCTGCTTTACGACAGTTGCCCACTCGTCCTTGTTGTTCACGGTCCACACCACGACAGTAGCGGTGCCGTCGTTCATATCGAAACTGCAATATGTCGTGTTGACAGAAGAAGTCACAGTTCCCTCGAGTCTATAAGTGGTGGCAGGATCAGCTTTCTCGATAAACTGGGCGCAGGTAATCTTCTGCACTTTCGTAATATCCTCTTCCTTAGCAGGTTCGAACGCCTCGATGTAAGCATCGACCATTTCGTGTTTTGTTGTTCCGGAAGTGGTTGTGTAAAGAAGATACTTGCCACGGACTGTAACCTTTCCTCCCTGCTTTACGACACTTGCCCACTCGTCCTTGTTGTTCACGGTCCACACCACTACGGTACCGGTGCCGTCATTCATATCGAAACTGCAATAAGACGTGTTCACTGATGATGTGACCGTACCGACGAGTCGGTAATCAGTATTCGGATCAGCTTTCTGTATAAACTCAGCGCAGGTAATTGTCTCGATTCCATCCGGAGCCTCGCCTGTTCCAGTCTGATTGACAGTGAGAGCCTTCTCGTCGAAACCGATTGTAAAAATCAAAGAAGCGGAGCGGTCGTAGCCGTCATTAGCGAGCACTTTGATCTGGACTGTGGTGGCCTTACCGTTGCCCTTGCCGGACTTCGGGTCCACTGAGAGCCAGTCAACATCCTCAGGGATAGTGACTTTCCAATCTCTCGTGGCAACCAGTTCGATTGTCTTAGTTTCAGATTCTTTATTGAACTCCAGCGTGCCGGTGTTCAATTCAATTGACGGCGCGCCGGTTGGCCCATCTTCTTCCTCGCACGCTGTAGGTACTGCAACCAGCGCCGCGAAAGACAACATTGACAGGAAAATTGTTCTAATTTTCATACGTAAATAAATTCGTTATAATGTGCCTATAAATAGGCGTTTAACAT
>JBJEBM010000067.1:0-11952 GCA_051870055.1 Candidatus Cryptobacteroides sp. | reverse complement strand
ATAACCTCGCGTCCTTTGCGAACTAATTGTTGAATTGTAGGCATAAATGATTGTAAATCTTTAATTTATGTTTTTCCTCCCAATTTTGGGAGCTACAAATTTAAGCATTATTTTTGAATTGACAATAAAAATTGTCCAAATAGCGCCTTTTGAGCACTTTCGGGCTACTCGTTCCACAAATCAGGAACAAGTTCGTGACCCCGGCAGTTGACCGGAATCTCGTCAAAAGGCGCGATAGACCCGCAATGAATGTCGTATAGCCGCAATGCCGTCTCTTTCATAGCATTGACCTGTTCTTTATATGGACGGTCGGTGACATCAACCAGACCGCAGTTGTAGTTCTCCCCGTCGAAACGGCCCGTTATATCCTGGTCCGACCACTGGAAATAGCCCGTTCCGATAAGTGACGGATGACTGTAGGCGTGTTCTGTATAATAACGGTATGCCACTCCCCTCTGCTGCTGGCTCTCCACCTGCCACAGTGACTGCGCATATCCGCGGTCCACAGTTCCGAAATGATACTCACCAATTATCATAGGTATGTCGATGAGGTTCTTGACCTTGTCCATCATTTCGTCACGCGGCAGCAGATCGTAGCAGTTGAAGCTGAAAACATCGAACACCGAGCACATCCTGATGACCTCGTCCGGGATGGTGAGAGGGTCACCGAAACGGATTCCGAGATTGAGATGTTCAGGATCGTATTTCTCCAGCATTCCGTCAGTTATGCGGAGATAATCGCCGAATGACTTGTAAATGAATGCTTTCCTGGTCTCCGGACTGTCCCCGTTCAGATTGAGATATGATGCGAGGGCGGTTTTTATAGGCCTGTCCGGTCCTTCAAGAATAATGTCGCACAGTCTCTGCTCCTGATTCAGCCAGGCAGGCTCATTGCCGATGAAATAGCCCACCAGCCACGGGTTTCCGATAAATTCCGCCGTCTGGCGCCTCACCGCTGCATCAATAGAGCTGAGCACCTCCTGGTCATAAATGTCGCACAATCCCATCAGTTCGCCGGCCTGGCCCATCTCATAAACCTGATGGAGGAAAGCCTTGCGCCCTGCTGCCTTCACCTCGGAAGACGACCAGTTCGCTATCGTGTTGATTCCCCAACGGTCCATCCTGCCAATAGTGTTGTCAAGAGCCCTCTGCCTGTAATCATCACCGTACCGCCTGTAAATGTTCCACTCTCCGAACGAGCGGAAACTCTTTTCCTCATTATCCACAGGCAGATCGGCCGGCGGCAGCTCCTCGAACATTTCGGGCCTCTTCTCATAAGCGCGGACAGAGCCTCCGTTGAAAAGATTCACGCAATCGACACCGACGGAAAGGAACAGATAGCCGTCCGGGTCCACAAACCACCATTTGCCGTCCACTTTCCTGACCGTGAAATAGCCCGTGCCGTCCACTTTAGCGCACCTGTAACCCCCGAAACGGGAATAGCCGAAATCCACAACATCATATGAATCACGCTCTTCCTCCTCCCAGCAGGCCTTCAATTCCTCAAGGCTGCGCACCTTTTCAGGATAATCCACCAGGATGCTTTGTCCGAACCGGTCAATCGCCGGCCCGTCACCAAGATAGCAGTCACCCGGGTCTTCAACAGACAATGTAATATTGCGGAGATGCAGCTCCGGCTTTCCGATGGCCCTGCGCATACGGAATCCTACGGAGTCCACCCCTTTGAGCGGACCGCGCTCTCCCCCGAGATTTATCCATCCCGTGAAACGCGGCTGGTTGTTCGTGGCCGCCAGATCAGCCTCCGGATCAGGCGGGGCTGTAAAGAACCTCAATGGAATAGAGAGCCGGTTCCAGGCATTCGGGACATAGGACATTATCCTGAGTTCATTGTACCCGCAGTCCGTGGTGAATCCAAGCTGGAAGCGCTGGGCGGTGCTTATCTTGAATTCAACTGTGACAAAATTGTAGCCGCTCCAGTCATCCGGCAGATCCGGATTGACATCGTGGAGGGCTATCTTCGCTCCTGACATTTCCTTTGAGCCGTCAAATCTGACGACATGTTCTTTATTGGAGCATCCCGGCAGGAGGAGCATTCCCGCCAGGATGTAACCAAACAATATTTTCTTCATCATCTATTTGAGAAGCATAGAGTTAATATAACCGGTCAATGGGTGGCAGTTCTCAATCCTGACACTGTCAGTGAACTGCATCATAGCCTTGAATGCAGCTTCCTGGTCAGGACGGGCGTTTCTCACCTCGGCGAAATCACCCCTTGACGACTGCGCGAACGGCACAACCAGGCTGTCCCAGTCCCCAGGGACTCCGAACGCCATCATACACTCGATGTCGCGCTTCTTGTATGGCCAGAAAGTGTAGCCGATGTTGTTGTCCTGCATAACTTTGCTGAAAGAGGCCTGCCATTCCGTAGTGTTGTGGCCGATTTCGCCCATATACATAGGAAGGCCTGTCTTGTCACGGAACTCGATGTAGTCCCGGATTCCGTCAGCCGTAGGTTCGCCTCCGTAGCGGTGGCAGGTAAGCATCATATTGTCATCAAACTCCCAGTCCGTCACAGGCTTGAAGTTGGTGTTCCATTGCGGAGCCCCGAGAAGTATGATATGATTGGTGTCAACTTTCCTGATACGGGCGACGGCTTCCTTGCATACCGGAAGGAAAGCGGCGTTCAGCTCGTCAATATTCTCAAAATAAGGAGCAATCGGCTCATTCATAAGCTCATATCCGAGGATGACCGGCTCTTCGGCATAATGCGCGGCGATTCTCTCCCAGATGCTGTAGAAAAGTTCCTGGCTTGCAGGACTTTCGAAAAGCCAGGGATAACCGTAGCTGTCGTCAATATTGTCGCCGGTCTGGCCTCCCGGGGCATCGTGCATATCCAGAATCACATAGAGCCCGAACTCCCGGCACCATTCCACGACGCTGTCGATTCTCTCGAATCCGTCCTGCGCCGATGTGAGCCCCATATAGTCCTCATCGGTGAATATCCTGTAATTGAACGGGATGCGAATCGTATTGGCCCCGGTCAACGAGATAAACTCAATGTCCGCACGGGTTATGTAGTTGTCCTTGAATGATTTCCAGAACTCGGCCGCCCTGTCCGGTCCAACCATCTCGCAAAACATCGTGTTGATAAGCCTTGCGGAGCTGGCTTTCCCGAAACCGAACATATAGCCTTCAGGATTGAGCCAGTTGCCAAGGTTCGTTCCCTTGATGAAAAGTACTGTGCCGTCAGGTTTGACAAGGTCAGAGCCTTCCACCCTGACGAAACGCTGGCCGTCCGGCCTGTTCCCGGCACAGGAGAACAGGCAGACAGCAGCCATAATCAATGTCAATATTTTTTTCATACTAATTACAGATTCGGATTGATGAGGGTCTCATAAGCCGGAATAGGGAATGTGTACCTTCCGCCTGAATGGAGGCTGGTAGGGTCGTATTCATTGTTCTTGTGCTTGAATGATTCTTCAACAAGCTCGAGACGGAGAAGGTCATACCACCTTACACACTCACCGGCAAACTCCCAGGCGCGCTCATCGACGCAGGCGTCAATGAATTCATCCTTGGAAAGTCCGGAATACTCCGGCAGGCCGGCCCTTACGCGGATTTTGTTCAGCCACTCGTATGCCATGGCGTCAGGAGCGCTTGAACGCGCAACCGCTTCAGCATAAGTGAGAGCCGTCTGGGAAAGGCGGAGAAGATGGACAGGAAGTTTCGAACTGCAGTTGGAAATGCTGTTCTGTCCGCCATAAGGACGCTTCATAAGTTTGAGCAGGCTCGGATGTTTCTGCTTCCAGTTCTGCCAGCTGATCATTTTTCCGTCAGATTCATATTCAGTATAGAATGTGCAGTCTTTCCTCGGGCCCTCCGGGAAACGCTCCATAAATCCGACCTCCGCGAACAGAATATCCCATCCGCCTATCTCGCTCGGCTCGCTCCAGGCTCCATAGTAAACTACATAATTCTCCGCACTCGCAGCAATGACAAACAGATCCTCTGATGTGAAGCAGTTCTCCTCTTCTTTATTGATGAACAGCTTGGAATACTCTTTCTCGAGTTCGAAACCGAGAGCCTTGCTGGAATTGAGCACATCCTTAGCCTCGTCAGCGGCTTTCTTGTAATACCCCTCTTTCTTCAGCGGCCAGCCTGCCTCGGTCAGATAAATCTCGGCTCTCAGCGCCTTGGCCACAATCTTGCTCGGACGGGCAATCTCATTGTTGCGCCTGGTGTCTCCGAGAAGTTCAACGGCCTTGTCAATATCTGACTCGATAAGTTCATAGATTTCAGCCTCCGAGGATGAAGGCATCGATGCGTCAGCCTCGTTGTAGGAAGAAGAAAGATTCATAGGAATCTCGCCCCAAAGTCTTACGAGAAGGAAATAAGCATAAGCCCTGAGGAAATAAGCCTCTCCGGCAATCTGGGAAATCACGTCTGCCGCTCCGGAGCAATTCTCATAATTGTTTATCACGTTGTTGGCCCCGATGATAGTCTTGTAAAGGCCGTTCCAGGTACTGCCGACCGAACCGTTCGAGTCAGTCACATTGCACCTGTCGAGCTGGGTTCCGTTGGCATCTGAAGTAGGACAATAGATGTCGTCTGCTCCGGAGCACAGCTGCTGGTAAGTTCCGTTGCAGATTCCGTGACCCCACGGTGAGTTTAGGCCGTTATATGCTCCGGTCAGAGCTGACTCGAGTCCCTCCTGAGAAGAGAGCACATTGTCAAATACCTTTCCATCAGTCTTTTCCGTAAGGAAATCCGAACATCCCGAGAGGATGGCTGCTGAAAGGCCGACGGCAATATATGATATTATTCTTTTCATTTTTCTGATTGTTTATAATGTCAATTGTCCATTAGAATCTGATATTGAGGCCAAGAGTGAATGACCTGGAGTTCGGATATGCGCCGTAGTCAAGTCCCTGCATCAAATCCGATGTACCTCCGCCGACATTGCTGGCTTCAGGGTCGATTCCCTTGTACTTGGTGATAGTGAAAAGGTTGGTCGTGTTGAAAGACACTGTAAAGTCAGCAAAACGCCTGATACTGAAATCGTAAGCGACGCTGAGGTTCTTCATCCTGAAATAGCTGCCGTTCTCAAGCCAGATGCTTGAAACCGGATACCAGGTGCTGGTCGGGCTCCATGCAGGAAGGGTTGCATTCTCGTTGACACCAGGAATGTACCTGTCAAGCACTTCGCTGAACACGGCTCCGCGCACGTCCCTGGATGCGGACATATAGATACATCTGTTGTAATTTAGCTTGTCAGCACCAAATACGCCCTGGAAGAACATATTGACAGACAGTTTCTTGTACCTGAAGGTGGTATTCCAGCCAAGAGTGTGCTTAGGCATACCGTGACCGATAATCTGGTAATCCGAGCTGTCATAAATCTTGTTCCCGTCGACATCCTCGTACCTTGCGTCACCCGGAACACAGCCATATTCAGCTGCGAGAGCTGCGTCCTCTTTCTGCCAAGGTCCCAGATATTTAAGTCCGTAGATCGTGCCGAGAGGCTCGCCTACCCTGTAGATGAAGTCGTATGCTCCGTCATTGATTCCGGTAAGGTTGGATGCCAGATAGACAGTATTGTCAGCGCCGAGATTCCTGACCTCATTCCTGAGGAGCGAGAAATTGACTGTAGATTCGAGAGAGATGTCTTTCTTCTCGATTATCTTGCCGGTGAGAGTGAGGTCAAGACCACTGTTCCTGATCTTGCCCACGTTTGTGACAATGCTTCCGCCGCCCTGGTATGAAGGGACGGTCTTGTTCAGCAGCAAATCCTTGGTATCCTTGATGTAATAGTCAGCCTCAAGGGTCAGCCTGTCATTGAAGAATCCGAGATCAAGTCCGATGTTCTTCTGGTCGGTTGTCTCCCATTTCAGGTCAGGATTGGCAGGATCGCTGACAGCAATTCCGTTTGTGGAAGAGTCCATATTGAATGAATATGAAGCATTGCCGAATGATGACTTGGTGGCATAAGGCGAGATGGCCTGGCTTCCGGTCATACCCCAGCTGAGACGGAGTTTGAGGGCGCTGACAGGCTCGACATTGCGCATAAAGCTCTCTTTCTTGATGTTCCAGGCGAAAGCGGCAGCAGGGAATGTGCTGAAACGGTTGTCTTTGGAGAATTTGGACGAACCGTCGTATCTGACTGATACAGAGAGCAGATACCTGCTGTCAAACGAATAATTCACACGTGCGAGGAAGGATACGAGAGACCACATTGTATAATCGCTCTGTGTCTTGAAGGCAGCCGCCTGCGCGAGATTGTTGTATTTCAGCTCCGGGAATGTAAGAGAAGTGGCGGTAGATGTAGTCGAGCTGGCCTTGTATGACTGTGTCTCGAAAGCTGCCACTGCATTGACAGAGTGTTTTCTGATGTCTTTCACATAAGAAAGCTGTGTGGTTGTCTGTACAGTTCTGCCTTTGGAATCCACGATGGAGGCGTTGGAAGAGCCGGATGAGCCTGCTGCGTCCTTGCCTGTCCAGGATTTGTTCTTGTTGAAAAGCTGGTCCATAGCAGCCTGGAAATCAATGGAAAGACCAGGAATAATCTGATAGTTCGCTCCCGCAAGCACTGTTATGAAGGTCTTTTCGGTAACGTCCTCGGAATCGTAGAGCAGAGCCAACGGATTCGATTTGAGCGAGCCGGTCGGGTCTGTTGTCCGGTATGTGCCGTCCTCATTGTACGGGTCTGTAGTAGGAGCCCACGCAAGAGCCTGGTTCAGAATAGTGTTCGCTCCGGAAGTACCAAGGTTGTTGTAACCGTTGGAGGTGCTGGTATTGGCATTGAAGCGGATGCTGAGACGGTCATTGACCTTGGTGTTGAGACTTGCGCGGACATTGATACGGTCATAATCGCTCTTGTTCACAATTCCCTGCTGATCAAGATAATTGCCGGAAACCCTCCATTGTGTTTTCTGGTTGCCGCCGTCAACACTGATCTGATGCTGATGGGAAACGGCTGTCCTGAGGACTGCGTCAACATAGTCGAATCCTCCGTTGGCGTAATAGTCTTTCACCTGCTGGTCGGTGAAATAAGGAGCCAGGCCGAATGCCGTCTGGTGGGCATTGTAAGTCTCCGCATATTCGCCGGCGCTGAGCAGATCATACTGCTTGAGGATCTTCGAAACTGTCACATTGCCGTCATAGGTAACTCTCACGCGGCCATCCTTTGATCCGGACTTGGTGGTGATGAGAATCACACCGTTTGCTCCTCTCGAACCGTAAATCGCTGTGGATGAAGCATCTTTCAAGATCTCCATCGACTTGATGTCATTAGGGTTGACAGAGTTGAAATCCACGCCGACAAAACCATCGACAACGAAAAGAGGGCTGTTGTCACCGAGCACGGAATTGGCACCGCGGACCCTGATGCGGACATCTCCGCCAGGAGCGCCGACAGTGTTGGAAACCTGCACACCGGATGCGCGGCCCTGGAGAGCCTGGTCAACTCTGGTGACTTTCTGGTCTTCGAATGATTTGTTGGAAACCTGTGAGAGGGAACCGGTCAAGTCGCTCTTTCTAACCGTACCATAACCTATCACTACCACTTCGTCGAGAAGTTTTGTATCCTCCTGAAGCACAACCTCCGGAGTCTCGCCAGTCTTTGCTGTGATTGTGACCGGCACATAGCCGAGGGCCGACACCTCCACAGAGGCATTTTCCGGAACCCTGATGACAAACTGTCCGTTATCATCTGTCACTGTTCCGTTAGTTGTTCCTGTCTGGACTACACCG
Source organism: Candidatus Cryptobacteroides sp. (assembly GCA_051870055.1). Classification (GTDB taxonomy): domain Bacteria; phylum Bacteroidota; class Bacteroidia; order Bacteroidales; family UBA932; genus Cryptobacteroides. Next base: position 4,242 of record JBJEBM010000067.1, on the reverse strand, counting down.
GCTCCGATTACCGGGAAGCCCTGTGCGTCAACGACTGTTCCTGTAAGAGGGAAAGTGTTCTGCGCCATCATAATGCCCGCGCCTGCAATAAAAGACGCCAACACAAACAGCACTTTGCGTATCACATTCATACTGATTAATAATTTAGTTGGTTGTTAATTTTTTCGAAAATCCGGTGTGGCACCGGAGTTTTCAAACGCAATTTTAATTCTTGTGGGGATAATATCAAAACGTTTAAACCTTTATAAAAGTTCTGCACAGGCCTGCAAGGTTCCTGCGCAAGCCTATGCAAAACAGTTATATCAAATTTCTAAATTATTAATTTTCAATATTTTAGTTTATTGACAACCCCTGCATCAGATTTTTTGGATAATTTCACGCAGGGAATCAGTCTGGGAGATGCCCATATTCTTCCGGAGACGGTAACGGGCAGACTCCGCGCTGCTGAGCTCGATATTCAGCTGGGATGCAATCTCCTTGGTAGTCATACCGAGTTTGATATATGCGCAGATTTTCATATCGTTCCCCGTAAGATTCGGATAACGTTCCACAAGTCTGTCGAAGAAACCGTCAAAAATACTGTTGAAATATACCTCGAACTGCTTCCAGGAGCCGTCCTCCTTCCTGTATTTTTTCAGAATTCCCACTGCCGATTTCAGGTTCACCGAATCTCCATTCTCCGCCAACGACGCGAGTTCCTCAGAGATGGAGTCTAAAATATTGTTCGTGGAAATGCTGTTCAGGGTCTGGATGGCGAGTTTCTTGTCTCGTTCGCGCAATTCGAGGGACAGGATTTCGTTCTGGTGCACAATCTTCTCTTTCTCAAGCAGTTCACGCTGTCTCTCCTCATACCTGCTCTTGATTCTGCGCACTCTCCTTTTATATACATATAGGACAAGTGCGGCAACAGCTCCTATGCAGAGTGCGCACAATACCGCAAACCACCATTGAGACGTGACAGGTTTCCTCTTCTCGAAATTGAAAGTGAGCAGGGGCCTGTTGCCCCACTGAATTTCAATGGTATGCTCTCCACCGTCAATATATCTTAGAACGAGTGATTTCTTGTCAGAGATGTTCTTCCACGGGCCACCGTCCAGACGGAAGTCCAAATTGGTGTATGAGGTGGAGCACAGCCAGATCTTGATGGTATGCGCATTGTCAGGCAGAACCACAGGCTGGCGCATATCCACATTGTAGCTGTCGCCCTTTCGCATATAGGAAATACGGTAAATGCTGACTTCCGGAGGAACCTTGGCGCTGACCTCGTTCAGCTCAAGTGCCGCCAGACAGCCGGAAAAGCCGCAGGCAACAGTGGTGTCATTCAATTTGAAAGGCCTTCTGTAATACGGAGGTATCTGCTCGAATTCCGAATTGAAAAATATATCCCTGGTCACTTTGGTCGTGCATCCTATCCTCTCCAGCATATCCATACGGTCTTTGTTGTGATTGAATATGCATTGACCTACCTGGAGCAGGCAGAGGTTTTCGGAGCCGAAAGAGCTGAACAGTTCAGTATAATACTTGTTCAACTTGATGGAATCCGCGTCGGGATAATATGTATAGCACTTGCTCCCGGATGTGAAAACAAGGTCTCCGTCAATCTGGAATGTCTTGACAATGGCCTCGGGATTGTCTCCCACTCTGTACTTTCTGACGCTGGTGACACTCTGCAGGTTCTTGTCAGTGGCCAGACGGTATGTGACACCTTTCAGATAGTCAACCCAGAAGAATCCGTACTTGTCGAAAAACACGGAGTTGTCCGGTTTGTCGAAGTTCCCGATGCGGTTTCTGAACCGTAGATGCCCGTCATTGTCGGTGTCAAGCAGGAAAAGTCCTTTACGGTCAGAAGCGCAAAACATTCCCAGCCTTGCCCGCACAGGGGTCAGGAACTTGACTTCCGGACAGACCATCTCATATTTTCCATCAGCCGATGCCCGGTACAGGCCTTTGTCACCAATCACGGAAAGTTCATTTCCGGTATGGTAAATATTCCATATCTGGCCCTGGCTCCCTGGAATGAGTTCCGGTTCCGCTCCCGGCCCAGAAATCCGGAAAAGGCCTTTGTTCGTTCCCACATACAGGATATCAGACAAGGTTGCAGCTGTATAGACATAGCCCAGTTTGTTGGGCAGCGAATGATATAGCTTGACGGCCGAGTTCTTGACCGCCACGGAGATGCCACCGTCTGCACCCATTATCACGTTTCCGGAGGCGCTTTCGAGAATAGAGAGAATCGTGGAGTATTCCACGCCCCTTCCGGTGTCCCAGACTTCGGATATTTTCCCGTCCGGCGTGACTTTGTATGCACCATCCACTACTGTACCAAGAAGATAGCTGCCGTCACCAAGCTTTCGGGCCGTAAATATTTTAAGTTCAGAAAGTGCCTTGCCGGCCTGCTGGTAAATACTCTCGACCCGGCACGTTCCGGTGGAGGCTGAAAATGTGAACTTATGGAAGCCCGATGTCTCGCCCACTCCGACATACTCATTACTGCCGGTCTTGTCAAATGACACCAGACGGTCGTGAATACCTTCTGCGAAACGGACAAACTCATTGCCGTTCAGACGATAGACTGCGTCATCGACCTGAGCGAATATCTCCCCGCCGGTCTTGAATGAATATCCGACTTTTCCTGAGGCCAATGATTCCAGTATCCCTGATTCCGGGAACAGGAAGACGTCCGAATGAGTCTGGACAATGAGAGCCTGCCCAATCGGCAGAATCCTCCAGAAAACCTTGGACTTCAACGGATCGAGATTCTTGTAGAGGCAGGTAAACACCAGGACTCCAGTCTCGTCCCGCAGCCAGTAGCCGAAGAAATTGTCGCCCGCGCAATACAGTCTGCCACTGTGCCCATCAAAGCGGATATCCCTTATGACGCATTGGCTGTCAATTTCATACGACACCCAGCTATAGCCGTCAAATACCGACATTTTGGTACCGGCTGCGAAATAGGTGCACCCCCGGCCGTCTTGTTCCACGGCCCAGATCTGGGTGTCACCCTTGTATTCTGAAGATGGAATATTCTTGACATAGTCACGGAAAACTCCACCAGGTTCTCCGAGGCTGACCACGGAGAACAGCAGGTGGCATAACGCCACCAGTATCAGTTTTCTGTTCTCCATTATTTTCCGTTATTCCGCCACTCCGGTGAGAGACCTAATAAGGTCAATCTCCTCCTGGCTGTAAGGTGTTCCGTCCTGACGGAAGATGTCGTGGAACCACACCTCCGGTTCGTCAACCTCCGGAAGAGGTGTGTCCCAGGCGAATATGGTGTTGGTCTTTCCGGCCACGAATCCCCAGTTGATGGCAGCCACATTGTTCTTCTTGAGGACAGGCATTGTGTTCTGGAAGAAGCAGCCTTTTGTCCTGGCCATATATTCGGTGCAGACAAGCGGACGTCCGTAAGCCTTCAGCGTGTCGATGGCATTCTGCTGGTCAGCCATATCGCCGCTGTAGTTATGATATGAGGTGACATCTGAATTGGCAAGCTGGAATTCGTTGAGCGACTTGAGGCTGTGTTTCCAGACGCCGGAAGTCAGAGGCTGTGACGGGCGTACAGCCTGCGCCCATTCGAAGGCTTTCTTCAGGAGAGGAAGGCTCGAAGCGTCATAGCCGGAGTTGCCAGGTTCGTTGTAGAGATCCCACATAAGCACCCTGCTGTCAGACGAGAATGCAGTGAGAACGTCCTTTACATATTTCTCGAGTTTCGGATAGAGGACGAGAGTGTCTGCGCGGAGAGCGTCTGACGGGTCTCTTACCCAGCCTGAATTGTGGATGCCCGGCTTCGGCTCAGGCTGCTTGCCGTATGCGGAAGCGGCGTTCCAGCAGTCATCGAAGAACACGAAAAGCGGACGGATTGAGTGAGACTCGCAGATGCCGAGGAAATCCGACATCCTGTCTTTCAGCCCCTCAGGGTCGTTCTCGTACACCACGCTGCTGAGATATACACGCAATGTGTTGAATCCCAGACCTTCTGCCCATCCGAGTTCCTTGTCGATGAGGTCGTGGCTGTAGGTGTCCCCGCTCCACATCTCTATCTGGTTTATAGCATTTGCCGGGATGTAGTCGCATCCGGCCAGCCAGCCCTGGGCATCGTACCAGGCCTGTGCCTGCTCCGGTGTCCACTGTGAATTCTTCTGGGAGCAGGAGATGAGAACCATCAGCGCCCCTGCGAGTGAAAGTAATTTTTTCATACGTAAATAAATTCGTTATAACGTGCCTATAAATAGGCGTTTAATA
>JBJEBM010000066.1:0-52418 GCA_051870055.1 Candidatus Cryptobacteroides sp. | reverse complement strand
ATATTAAACGCCTATTTATAGGCACGTTATAACGAATTTATTTACGTATGAAAATAAACGAAAAATTTGTAGTTGCCGCAGCTGTCTTTATGATGGCAGCTATGACACTTTCGGCCCAAGTCCGGATTACGGGAGGCCCTGTGCTCCAGAATGTCACCACATCCAGTTTCACTGTCGTCTGGAATACAAATATGCCGGCAGTCAGCTGGGTCGAGATAGCTCCGGATGACGATACGCATTTCTACAACGTCACCCGTCCGGCTTATTATGACAAGAGAGGGCTCGGCCGCAGGCCCATAGATTCCCTGCACGTGGTCACTGTTGACGGCCTTGAGCCGGGAACGAAATACCGGTACAGGATAATGTGCAAGGGCGTCCTTTCCGCCGGGAATAGGGCGCGGATTATCTACACCGAGGGCAAAGGCACCGACCTGAACAGCAATCCGACGACTGTCACCACTCTGGCTGAGGACTATGACAGGGTCCGTTTCTCCGTGGTGAACGATATGCACGAACACGACTCGCTGTTCTGCGAACTTTACAGGGATGCTGCCGGAAAATATGATTTCGTCTGCTTCAATGGGGATATGACTTCATCGATAGACAGCGCATCGGCGATAATGGACAATTATATGCGCTCCGCATCGAAACTTTTCGCAACTGACACGCCGGTCTATATGTGCCGTGGCAATCACGAGTATCGTGGAAATTATGCGATGGAGTTCCTGGACTATTCCAGGACTTCTACAGGAAAGACTTATTATACAGCAAAATACGGGAAATTCTTTTTCATCTTCCTGGATTCTGGCGAGGACAAGCCTGATACTGATATACGCAATCTTGACATTATGCGCACCGAAGACTATGTGAAAGAGGAGGCCGCCTGGCTTGAAGAAGTGGTCGCGAGTGAAGATTACAGGAATGCTGCCATCCGCATAGCTTTCTGCCATATGCCTCCGAATCCAAATGGCTGGCACGGCAACGCTATGGTCAGCAAATACCTTGTGCCGCATCTCAATGGCGGGCTTGACTTGATGATATGCGGACATATACATAAATACCGCTATGACGCCCAGGGTACAGGCGGGACGGATTTCCCGGTTCTCTGCAACAGCAAGGAGGAACGCCTCGATGCAGTTGTGACTGAAGACGGCATAAGAATTGAAATTTTCAATCCTTCAGGAAAATCCCTCAGGAGTGTCAATATAGATAAGAAAAGATAATCCAATAATTAAAACAGATATGGCTAAAGTCGAAGAACTGAGAAAAATCGCATCGCAGGTCAGAAGAGACATCGTGAGGATGGTGGCGGAAGCGAAGTCCGGCCATCCGGGAGGCTCGTTGAGTAGTGCGGATGTGCTTACTGCGTTGTATTTCAATGAGATGAATATTGACCCGAAAACCTGGACAAGAGAAAGCGCCGGTCAGGATATGTTCATCTTGTCAGCCGGACATCTTACACCGGTGTATTATTCCGTCCTGTCTAGAAGAGGATTTTTCCCTGTGCAGGAGCTTGCCACGTTCAGGAAATACGGTACGAGGCTCCAGGGTCATCCTTCTGTGGAAAAAGGACTTCCGGGAATCACCCAGGCGTCGGGCTCTTTGGGACAGGGACTGTCGGCTGCTGCCGGAGCGGCTCTCGGAAAGAAAATCAGCGGGGACGGTTCCAGAGTCTATGTCCTGTGCGGAGACGGAGAATGTGAGGAGGGCCAGATCTGGGAGGCCGCTATGTTTGCGGCTCATCACAAACTCGGCAACCTTGTGGCATTCACTGACTGGAACGGCCAGCAGATTGACGGCACGGTGGATTCAGTTGCCGGCCAGGGTGATCTTGAGGCTAAATGGAAGGCCTTCGGCTGGAACGTGATTGTGGCTGACGGACACGACTTTGACTCTATTCTTCAGGCATTCGCCAAGGCTGAAGAGGTCAAGGACCAGCCTTCAATGATATTGTTCAAGACCGATATGGGTCACGGAATAGACTTTATGGCAGGTACTTGCAAATGGCACGGCAAGGCTCCGTCCGCCGAGCAGTGCGCCGAGGCCCTGGCACAGCTTGAGGAGACCCTCGGGGATTATTAATGCTAAATATAACTTCATCAGCAATAAACGATTATGACTAAATATACAGATACAGGCAAGAAAGATACCCGCAGCGGATTTGGCGCGGGACTGCACGAGGCCGGAAAGGCGGATCCGAGAGTTGTCGCCCTGACAGCGGACCTCAAGGGGTCACTGAAGATGGACGCTTTTGCGGACGAATTCCCTGAGAGATTTATCCAGTGCGGCATTGCTGAGGCGAATATGATAGGAGTCGCCGCAGGCCTCGCCATTACGGGAAAGATTCCGTTTGCGGGCTCGTTCGCGGAGTTCGTGACGGGACGCGTCTATGACCAGATACGTCAGGAAGTGGCTTATGGCGAGACCAATGTGAAGATTGCCGCATCCCACGCGGGAATTACACTCGGAGAAGATGGCGCCACCCACCAGACGATGGAGGATATCGCCCTGATGCGCGCTCTTCCGGGTATGGTGGTCATCAACCCGTGCGACTACAATCAGACCAAGGCGGCCACAATCGCCGCTGCCAGGTACGAAGGCCCGGTTTATCTGCGTTTCGGCCGTCCGTCAGTGCCTAACTTCACTCCGGAAGACCAGACGTTCGAGATTGGCAAGGCCTATATTCTCAACGAGGGAAAAGATGTCACCATCATTGCTACAGGACACGCGGTGTGGGAGGCATTGAAAGCGGCAGAGGCTCTTGAGTCTGAAGGAATCTGTGCGGAGGTGATTGATATAGCTACAATCAAACCTCTTGACGAGCAGGCTGTTGTGGCTTCGGTAATCAAGACCGGCGCCGTCGTGGTGGCTGAGGAGCACAATATGCCGGGCGGCCTCGGCGAACTCATCGCCGGTGTTCTCGCAGCGCACGTGCCGGCTCCGATGGCTTTCGTAAATGGCGGGGACAAATTCGGACAGTCAGGTACTCCTGCTGAGCTCATGGCCGCATACGGTATTGATGCTGAGCATATCGCCGATGCTGCCAAGTCGGTGATTGTTAGGAAATAGCGGGTATTATCCATCCCCGGCTGTATGCAGGACGAACAGATAATGGAGCTGTTCCGGAGCGGTGACCGGGAAGGGGCATTCACGGAAATAGTCAAATCCTACAGTGAGAGACTTTTCTGGTATGTCCGCCGCTACGTCTGCTGTCACGAGGATGCAGATGACCTGATACAGGACATATTTATAAAAGTGTGGGCCGCACTTCCTTCCTTCAGGGGGGAGGCGCGGCTTTTCACGTGGCTTTACAGAATTGCCACAAATGAGACAATGAACTTCATCCGCCGTCAGAAAGTCCGTGTGGCATTGAACTTCAAAAGCATTGATGTGGAGTTGGAAAGACGGATAGATGAAGACCCGTACCTGAATGGGGGTGAAGCTGAGCGCAAACTTCTCAAGGCCTTGCAGAAGCTTCCGCAAAAGCAGCGTGTGGTGTTTTCCATGCGATATTTCGAAGATATGCGTTACGAGGAGATATCTGAAATCACCGGCACTTCGGTTGGCGCTCTCAAGGCTTCGTACCATATTGCCTATGAGAAACTTAAAAAAGAGATTGAATGATTTTACTTTTTGCCTTCACAAGTGTCTAACTGTATATGATGGCGGGCCTTGTGCCCGGAACTGATATGGCTGAAAAAGATATGAACAGAATGTACAGTGTCCCAGACGGGTATTTTGCCGGTCTGGAGGAAAGGCTTGCACGGATTCCTTCCGGTCGGCAGGCTTCCGGCAGAAATGGACTTGTCCGCAGGGCAGGACCGTACATTGCGCTTGCTGCATCGTTCCTGCTTATCTTTGCGGCAGGCACGGCAGTGCTGAGACTTACACCTGGAAGAGTGGAGATGCAGGCGGACATAACATTCGAGAATCTGCAGCTAGCTGATCTTCTGCCTGTTACATCTCCGGACATTATTTACGGAGTCGAGGATTATGAACCCTCTGCGCATAGTGTGACCGATGACGATATCACGGAATATCTTATTGAAAGTGGAACAACAATAGAACAACTTGAATATTATTATGAGGAAAGCAATTGAACTTATTTCTGCCTTTTGGACCATATTTCTTGCGGTTTCATTGTGCCCGGCTTCTGCTGAAGGCTGCTATGAGGACAGGGATTCCCACGACAGGATGAAGGCCGAAAGGGTGGCATATCTGACCTCTGTAATGGAACTGACACCGGCAGAGGCAGAGAAATTCTGGCCTGTTTATAATGAGATGGAGCGTGAGCGCAAAGAGGCTTTCAGAAGAGTGATTACTGCATATAAAGCTTTGGATGAGGCGCTTAAGGCCAATAAGCCGGACAAGGAAATCTCATCTCTGCTGGACAAATATGTGTCAGAGATGAAGGATTCAAGAAATCTCGAAGCGAAATACACTCCGATTTTTAGAAAAATAATATCGGTGGAGAAGGTTGCCAAACTGTTTGTTGGCGAGGAGGAGTACCGCCGGATGCAGATAAACAGGTGGGGAGACAAAGGCCGCAACTGACGCGCATCTTGATTGTGCCGTAGGCATCCTGTCAGGCAAACAGATAGAAATCTTTGACAAGGGAAATGTACTGGTCGGTATATTTCCCTTTTTCCATCAGGGTTAGTGTGGTGTCATCCTTCCAGACTGGTTTCGAGCCTGCAAACATTCTGGCTGATTCGCTTCCGACATGCCTTTCCAATGCCTGCGTTCTGGAAAATACTGTTATTATCCTTGTCGCCTGTTTTCGCTCTACCGTCCTTATTCTCAATATCCTGGACAGGGAGAATCCGCACATCCTGCCGTATCTCGAGAGTGCTGCCTCCTGGTCGGCTGGAAGAACAAGGGCCAGCCTGCCTGTCTCGGAGAGCCTGTCTTTAGCGAATTCCATTATTTCCCGGTAAGACAGTCCTTCCCCTGTGTGTCTCGCTGCCGCTTTACGCCCGTTCGGGTTTGTCAGGGAAGAGTCGTAATAAGGCGGGTTGGATACAATGAGGTCGTACATTCTTGTGCCGTCGGCTTTTGAATAATCTTCAAGAGACATATTGGTTGAAGCCATCATTCCGCTCCACGGAGAATTCCGGAAATTCATTCCTGCCTCATCTGCAGCGTCATGGTCTATGTCAATTCCCGTTATTTCTGGAGCGAGCCCGTCCGAATCATATCTCTGGGCGAGCATAAGGGCTATCACGCCTGTTCCCGTGCCTATGTCAAGCACCTGCCTGTCAGCTGATTCTATGGTTGCGACAGCCCCGAGAAGGACTCCGTCGGTATTGACCTTCATTGCTGACCTGGAGTTCTCCACATTGAATTTCTTGAAATGGAACACGCTCATTGCGCAGTGACGAAAAGCCCGTCTTTCATTACTAGCGACCTGTCGCACATCCTGGCGAGTTCAGGGTCGTGCGTCACGATAACTATGGTCTGTCCGAATTCATCCCGCAGCCTGAAAAACAGATTGTGCAGTTCTGCTTTGGTGACGCTGTCCAGGTTTCCGGACGGTTCGTCGGCGAAGAGAACCGACGGGCTGTTCACCAGGGCTCTTGCTATCGCGACTCTCTGCTGCTCGCCTCCGGAAAGCTCGGATGGCTTGTGCCCTGTCCTCTCTCCAAGTCCAAGTGTTTCAAGCAATTTCAGTGAGGTGTCGCGTGCGTCTCTTTCGCTCCTGCCGGCTATAAGGGCAGGAATCATGACGTTCTCAAGTGATGTGAATTCCGGCAGGAGATGATGGAACTGGAATACGAATCCTATTTTCCTGTTGCGGAACTGGCTGATTTCCCGCCTGTTGAGGTGCAGGACATCGATTCCGTCAATGGTCAGTGAACCGGCATCCGGGGTGGACAGGGTACCGAGAATCTGGAGCAACGTCGATTTGCCAGCACCGGAGGCGCCCATAATGGAGACCACTTCGGATTTCTCCGCTTGGAAATCAATTCCTTTCAGGACCTTCAAAGCCCCGAATGATTTTTCTATTCCTTTTGCTTCAATCATCATAACAGTTCCGATTCTTTGCAAATTTACACAAAATCTGCTGATTTTACGAATGAATAAACGCCTTCATAACGTAAGTGCTTGTGTTTCAGTGAAAAACCGGATTATCCCAGGCCTCTGCGGTGGGTTTTGCGGATTGTCTAAATGTAAATTTTTTATAAATTCATTAAAATATTATTAAATTTTTGTTAAAATTTCGAAATATTTTATATTTTTGCTTTAGTTAACTGGCATAATTTAGATAAACATATACGTAAATTCTAAAACATTTTAAAATACAAAAACTTACACTGACCTGCGAATTGAAATGAATAATTGACAGACAATCATTAACTAATCTATAGGTATCATTATGCAATCAGATTCAATTATTTTCAAAGTCACAAGGGGAACAGCCACGGCTATGCTGTGCGCCCTGCTTCTCGCCGGTGGCGGAACTATTTCGTATGCGGGACTTCCGCCGATGCAGCAGTCCCAGCAGAATTCCAGGACCGTCACAGGTAGAATCCTTGATGAAAACGGACAGCCGGTAGCGGGCGCCGGAGTTGTCGAGGAAAACACATTGAATGGTGTCAATTCTGGCATTGACGGAAAATTCGAGCTTAAAATCACGGGCAACTCCAACCTCGTGATATCATTCATCGGCTATGAAACAGTGGTGCTTGCAACAGCCGGCAAGACCGATTTCCAGATCCGGCTCACCCCGGACAGCAAACTTCTGGACGAGGTTGTAGTCACTGCTCTCGGTATCAAGAGGGATGCCAAGGCTCTCGGTTATTCAGTGACCGAAGTCAAAGGTTCGTCTCTCATCGAAGCCAGGGAGAACAACATTATGAACAGCCTCAGCGGCAAGATTGCCGGCCTGCAGGTCAGCGGCAGCGGCAACGGCAGTATGGGTTCAAGCCGTATCATCATCAGGGGAAACAACTCCCTCGCGGGCAGCACGAGCCTCTCGTTGTCATTGACGGCGTGCCTATGAACAACTTCAACGGCGGCTCCAGTACAGGGCAGTGGTCAGGAAGCGATTCCGGTAACGGACTCACCGACGTCAATCCGGATGATATCGAATCTATCTCCGTGCTTAAAGGTGCCGCAGCATCTGCGCTTTACGGAACACGTGCCGGCAACGGTGTCATCATGATTACCACCAAGAAAGGAAACGGTGCCCAGAAAGGACTTGGAGTGACTGTCAACCAGAACGTTATGTTCGAGACAGCCCTCAAGACACCTGAAATGCAGAATTTATACGGACAGGGAACCAACGGTGAGTTCGATGCCAACGGCAATATGAGCTGGGGTCCAAAGATGGAAGGCCAGCTGCTTACGGACTGGACCGGTGAAGAGCGTCCTTTCTCAGCGTATGACAACGACATTACAGACTTCCTCAGGACCGGATTCTCTTCCACAACTTCTGTAGAGGCTGCCCAGACCACAGACAAAAACGCAATCAGGGCATCTGCTTCATTCACAAGGAACAAAGGCCAGATTCCTACCAACAACCAGGACAGGTACAATATTGATGTCCGTGACGTGCTGAATCTCAGCGAACGCGTCCAGGTGGAGATGAAGGTAAACTATATCAAGCAGAAGACCAAGAATATCCCTTACCTCACGCTGGATCCTATGAACGTCATGACCAACTATCTTATGATGCCGAGGAACGTTCATTATTCAGATATGGAAGATGTGTTTGACAGCAAGGGAGTTGTAAAGCAGTGGACCAACAAGGAGGCCAATTTCGTGCTGAACCCTTATTTCAACAGGTACAACAGCAATTTCAGCGAGCGCAACAGGCTCATCGGCTTCATCTCCCTGCAGTACAAGCCTTTCGACTGGCTCACCATCAAACTCCGTCACGGAGAGGATATGTACTGGACAGAGAGCAACAACAAGACTATGTCGTCCACTCCTTACAACAACAATTACAAAGGACACGGCAACTGGTCTATCTCTTCCAAGACTTTCAGGGAGTGCAACTCTGACTTCCTCGTGACATTAGGCAAGGACAATCTGTTCGGAAGCCAGTTCTCGGCAAATCTCAATGTCGGCGGAAACAGACGTTATTATCGTTCACACAGCAGCTCCCAGAATTCCGGCTCCCTCGCCATCAAGGATTTCTTCTCGATGAGCAACGGTATGAACCAGACAATGTCCGACTCATATTCCGAAAAGGCAGTGAACTCAATCTACGGTCTCCTCTCCCTCAACTATGGAAACTGGGTTTTCCTCGATATTACAGGACGTAATGACTGGTCATCCACACTCCCTTCATCCAGCCGCTCATTTTTCTACCCTTCTGTAGGCTTCGGATGGGTTGTGACCGATATGCTCAACTCATTCAATGTCAATGTCCCTCAGTGGCTTACATTCGCCAAACTCAGAGTTTCTTATGCCGAGGTCGGAAACGATACCAACCCTTACAGGCTTTCCGAGACCTACAGCGTTTACAATGTCACCTCCGACATCAAGGGAGCGAGCGTGAGCAACACGATTCCTCTTTATGACCTCAAGCCGGAGAACATCAAATCAACTGAGGCCGGATTTGATATCAGGCTGTTTGACAGCAGATTCGGAGTTGACTTTGCCTGGTACAAGAAGAATGCGACAAACCAGATTATCTCACTTCCTATTTCCAATACGACTGGAAAGCAGACACGTCTGATAAATGCGGGAGATATCGAGAACAAAGGTATTGAGGTGGCATTGAGCGGAACCCCGTTCAGAAACAAGAATTTCGGATGGGACATCACCTTGAACTTCACCAAGAACGAGAACAAGATCAACGAACTCCATTCAGAGCTCTCCACTTACGAGCTTATGTCCACGGATTTCGCCAAAGTTATTGCCAGGGAAGGCGGCAAATATGGTGATATTGTCGGGTACAGGTATAAGAGAAATGAAGAAGGCCAGAAACTTGTCGACAAGAACGGACTTCCTATTCTCGAGTCAACTATTGACACAGAGCATCCGCTCGGAAATTATCTCCCTGACTGGACCAGCAGTATGGTTCACAGCTTCAGAATCAAAGATTTCTACCTCTCATTCCAGCTTGATTTCCGCAAGGGTGGTGACATCTATATGGGTTCTCTCTCACGCGCTGACAATTATGGTACATCCAAGGCTTCCCTCCGCGGACGTGAGGAATGGTATGCAGGAACTGGCGGAATCGTTGCTGAAGGCATCAATCCTGAAGGAGAAGTCAATACATTGGCCGTCAATCCCCAGGAGTATTTCTCCCGCATTTCAAAGGCTGGTGAGGAGTATGTCTATGATGGTACCAACCTGAGACTCAGGGAACTGACTGTTGGCTACAATATGCCGCGCAGGATTCTGGACAAGACTCCGTTCTCCGACATCAGAGTAAGTCTCTGGGGCAGAAACCTCTGGATGATTTACAGCCATATCCCTGGATATGACCCTGAGTCATCTTTCAGCACCGGCAACGGAGAAGGCATCGAGCTCGGCTCTTTCCCTTCAACCAGAAGTTTCGGTATCAATGTGAAATTCTCCTTCTGATGAGAGCTTGTCTGACTTAAAATGAAAATTGAAATGAAACACATATTTTATAATGCATTTGCGGCAGTTCTTCTTTCATCGGCTCTGGTGTCCTGCACCAAGGGCTTTGATGAGATGAACATCAATCCGAACTCTCCCACACCGGAGAGTGTTGACCCGAACTACCTCATTTCTCCGATACTTGTGAGCTCGACACTCGAGGTGAATATCTATCAGAGAATCCACAACCTTTATAATGATACTTTCGCACAGTACTTTGCAAACGACAAATACACATCAAATGTCTGTGTGCCGAATGACGACTGGTCCCAGGAATACTGGAACAAAGTCTGGGGATGGATTTCCGGCCTCAATGAGGTGATAAGAACCTGCACCGGCAATGAGAAATATGTCAACAGCGTGCAGGTGGCGCGTATCTGGAGAGCGTGGATATTCAGCAGGACCACCGATCTTTTCGGCGATATCCCTTATTCACAGGCCTGCGACAATTCCGGTCTTCCGGCGAAGTATGACACTCAGAAAGAGATCTACTACGATATGATCAAGGAACTGACAGAGGCTGCCGCTGCAATTGAAGTGGACGGAATAAATCTGGGAAATTCCGACTTTATCTTCAAAGGCGACATGGCCCGCTGGAAATCGTTTGCCAACAGCTTGAGGCTAAGGTTTGCAATGCGTCTCTCCGAGGTTGATCCTGCCAAAGCAAAAGCTGAGGCCGAGGCTGCAGTGAAGGCGGACGGCGGAATGCTGTCAAGCATAGCCGAGGATGTGAAGATTTACAGGAAAGACAACTACTACCAGTTCGACGGTGGCGCTCTCTATTACTCTCCTGCCAATCTTTACAGCAGAAACCGTATGACCATGAGCTCTTCAATGCAGAAGATCCTCACAAATCTCGGCGGGCAGCCTTTCCCGAAGAAAGACACTTATACCAGCGTGCCCGACTATATCGATCCTCGCGGAACTATCTACTTCAATGTTACCAGCCAGTACACCAATACCGCAGCCGAATTCCGCGGAAGATGGAAGGGCGTGACTCCGGGTTATACTGCTGCCGTGGCTGCGGAAAAGGACAACGCCTGCACCAACAACTCCCGTCTTGGAGCATATTTCATCACAAAGAACAAAGTGAAGGATGCGGATGCGGCTTTCACTGTCAGTCTCGAAAGGGATCAGGTCCTTATGTACTATGCTGAAGTCTGCTTCCTCAAGGCTGAAGGAGCCTGCAGGGGATGGAATATGGGCGGCTCCGCTGAGGAGTTCTACAAGGCCGGCATCACGGCCTCTATGAAAGAGGTTGAGATTGAGGACAGTGTGATTGAGGCTTATCTCAATAACACAATGCCCAACCTCTATGGCACCACCGTTCCTTATAACGACAGGACCTCCGACAAGCACAACTCGCAGCTTGCAAAGATCATCACCCAGAAGTATCTGGCCAATTTCCCTGACAACAGCTGGGAGGCCTGGAATGACTACCGTCGTCTTGGTATGCCTTCACTCGATCCGTTCGCAATGCCGCAGGCCGGCTATGTGCTCGAGGCAGGGGCAATGGACTGGAAGGGCTCCCTCAGGAGGCTCATCTATCCTGCAAAGGAGAAGATTACCAATGAGGCCAACTACAATGACGCAGTCGCACGTCTGAAAGACGGTGACAATACGACTTCCCGTATGTGGTGGGATTCAAGAACCAACATCGAGGATTAAAACCTGACCATTATAACGGACGGCCGGGATGTCAACTGACTCCCGGCCGTTTTTATATTGCACGTGTGCTACCTGTTGATTTTCCGGGCAGCGAGAACAAGGGAACGGAACTGCTCACGGTAGTGATATGGATCGAATCCAAGTCCCGGTTCGGACAGTTCGTATGCCATTTCAAAGCTTGCGGCGCCCTTGTACTTTGAATCGAAAAGGACAAGCCCGTATGCCGCTATGCCGGCGGCGAAATTAAATTCATCCGAGATGCCGGAAGAAGGCTTTATTTTCAATGTCAGGGGAATGCTTGACGCACCGGGAGCTTCCTTGTATCTGAAATCAAATACGGCCGCATCCCCGCCGTCTTCATAAGCATCCCCGGGGATTATCTCATACAGTGCGGTGATTGTCTGGCCCGCACCAATCTCGCCGGCATCCTTGCGGTCATTCTCGAAATCCTCGTTGGACAGCAGTCTGTTTTCGTAACCTATAAGTCGGTAGCTTTCCACCCGTTCAGGATCGAATGTCACCTGGACTTTCGCGTCGTTCGCGATTGAGTGGAACTTTGACACTTCGTTGACGAACACCTTCACCATTTCCTCCTCGGAGTCGATGTACTCATAAGTCCCGTTGCCTTTCCCGGACACGGTCTCCATCATGCTGTCATTCAAGTTGCCGGAGCCGAAACCGCAGACAGTCAGGTAAATACCCTTTGCGGCATAGTCCTCGGCCATCTCCAAAAGCTCGTCTGTGGACGTTACTCCCACATTGAAGTCCCCGTCAGTCCCCATAACTACACGGTTGTTGCCGCCTTCAATATAATTCGCGACGGCCTCTTCGTATGCCATCTTCATCGCAGCGCCTCCCGCAGTGCTCCCTCCGGCAGTCAGCTTTGAAATGGCTTCCTTAATGCTTCCGGCCTCGGAAACCGGAGTGGAGCCAAGAATTCTTTGCACCGTGCCGGAATAAGTCACAATCGACACCCTGTCATCCGGCTTGAGATTGTCAACAAGCGCGATGAGCCCCTTCTTCAGCAGGCCGAGTTTGTCGTCTGATTCCATTGAGCCTGAAACATCTACGAGAAATACGTAATTGGATTCCGGAATACTGCCCTCTTCGAGAGAACGGCCTTTTATCCCAAGCCGCAGAAGCCTGTGTGACGGCGTCCAGGGGCACGGTCCGAATTCTCCGTTTATTGCAACGGTCAGGCCGTTTTCCGGGTCCGGATAATTGAAAGTGAAATAGTTCAGGTACTCTTCTATCCGGACTGAATTGGCATCAGGAAGACGTCCTGCCTTCACATTTCTGCGCATATAGGCATAAGCGGCACCGTCCGCGTCGATGGAGAACGTTGACTGGTTGTTGTCCGAAGTTTTTATAAAATCATTTTCCTTTATCTCACTGAATCTGTCGCCGCTTTCTTCATATTCAGGAAATCCGAAGATATTGTCATACATTGCGTCGAAAGATTCCACGGTGCAGGAGGCTGTGACCAGGCAGGCAACGGCCGCCGCGCATATTCTAAAGTTCATAGCAATTCGTCATAAATAACCTGATATTAGATGCGGAAAATGATAAAAATGTTGCATCGGATGGGCGTCCGTCCTTCCGATGCAACATTCGTTCAAATTATTCATCAACCGGTTATACGGTCATAATGTCTTTCTCCTTGGCGGCGATGAGGGCATCGATTTCCTTGACGTTCCTGTCAGTGACTTTCTGTACTTCCTCTTCTCCCTCTTTTTCTCCGTCCTCAGGAAGTCCCTCGTTTTTCTGGGCCTTCTTCAGGAGGTCAACAGCATCGCGGCGGGCGTTGCGTACCACCACTTTGGCGCTCTCGCCAGCGGATTTGGCCTTCTTGATGAGCTCTTTCCTGCGCTCCTCGGTGAGAGGCGGCACATTGCACCGGATCTGCTCTCCGTTGTTCTGGGGAGTCATTCCGATATTTGCGTCGATGATAGCTTTCTCTATCTTGGCAATCATACTCTTCTCCCACGGCTGGATGAGAACAGTCTTGGCGTCCGGCGCTGTCACGGAAGCCACCTGTGGTACAGGAGTCGGTGTTCCGTAGTAATCAACAAGCACATTGTTGAAAAGAGAAGGGTTTGCTTTTCCGACACGGTATGTTTTGAGATCTTCCTCAAGAAATGCCACGGCTTCTTTCATTTTCTTGTCGGCAGCTGTGACAATCTCATTTGCTCTTGGTAACATAATATTTTGAGTTTTAGATGATTAAACGTGAACTAAGGTGCCGACCTTCTCGCCTTTCAGAAGTCTTGTCAGATTTCCGCGGCAGTTCATATCAAATACGATTATCGGCATATTCCCCTCGCTGCAGAGGGCGAAAGCGGTCTGGTCCATCACTTTGAGGTGTCCGGAAATGGCCTGGTCGAAAGTCAGTTCGTCATATTTTACGGCGGCCGGGTCTTTTTCCGGGTCTGCGGTATAGACTCCGTCCACTCTGGTGCCTTTCAAAAGTGCGTCAGCCCCGATTTCAAGTGCCCTGAGGGCCGCTCCTGAATCAGTGGTGAAGAAAGGATTGCCTGTGCCTCCGGAAATGAGGGCAACGCCTCCGTTCTCCATTACACGTACTGCGTCATCCCTCATATAATACTTTGCTACAGGCTCCATCGGAGTGGCGGTGAACACCTGTGCGAAGACTCCCTGCTCCTTGATGAACATGGAGAGCGCAAGTGAATTGATGACTGTGGCGAGCATGCCCATCTTGTCCCCGTCAACGCGGTCGAATCCTTTGCCCGTGCCCTGAAGCCCGCGGAAAATATTGCCTCCGCCATTGACTATGGCAATCTGAAGTCCGGCTTTGGCGGCATCGGCCACTTCTTCAGCGTAAGCCCTCAGACTTTCTGTGTCCAGTCCTTTGCCGGCAGGCCCTCCAAGACTCTCGCCGCTCAATTTAAGGAGTACTCTTTTATACATATTCCTGATTTTTTAGAGATGTTGGTCACTTTATCGGAAACAAAATTATCGAAATATTATGAAACTTGCAAGAAAGACCCTATATTTGCCGTCACATTGACTTTTTGAAATCAAATATCAAACAATAATGGCGAACGCATTCCACTACTCCATCGGGAGAAAGTTCATTCAGGCAGTCAGCGGAGCATTCCTTATCGTGTTCCTCCTGCTGCACGGAACTATCAACTTTTTTTCAGTAATTGATTCATTCACCGGAGAATTCGGTTCATTCACCGGACTGTTCCAGCTCGGCTGTGACTTTATGGCCCTGCCGATTGTGACAATTATGGTGCCTGTTCTCGCGCTCGGTGTCTTTGTCCACATCTTCTACGGATGCTACCTTACCTGGTACAACATCAAGGCACGCGGCGGCTACAAGCGCTATGAGGAAGCAAGCAAAGCGAAAGCTGATTCCTGGTCAGCAAAGAATATGTTCGTGCTCGGAATAGTGATTCTCGGAATCCTCTTCTTCCACCTTTCTCATTTCTGGGCTGATATGCAGCTCAAGGAATTCATCGGGTCAGAGGCTGAGAATCCATACGACCTTCTCGTCGCCACATTCGGCAACATCTGGGTGCTCATCATCTACATCGTATGGTTCTGCGCCGTGTTCTTCCATCTCACCCACGGTTTCTGGAGTATGTTCCAGACTGTAGGCTGGAGCAATCCTGTATGGATGAAGAGGCTCAAATGCATCGGTGTGATTGTGGCAGCTCTCATCTGGGTGCTCTTCACTTCTGTAGCAATCAATGCTTATCTCCACGCTGCCGGTATCTTGGGATAATCGCAGGTACGGGATTTGCGGCATACATTTCCGGTTATGTCGGACTGACAGATTATCAGTCCGGTGTGGCCGGAAAATTTTTTGATATTATGAAAAGTGAATCAGTTTTCGCGCTGATCGCCGGAGCTGCGGTCGGTGTCGCTGTAGGAATGCTGCTCGCCAGGGACAATGGCGGAGAGACCTGCAGGAAAATCAAGGAGACCGTCAAGGACGGTTATGACAAGGCCAAAGACAGGATGGAGGAGGAAATCTCCCAGCTCAAGACGCTGCTGGAAACGGAAGGGGAGAACCTGAAGGAAGCCGCCCGCAAAAAGATTCTCGAGCAGCTTGACAGGCTTGAGAAAGCGCTTTCTGAGGAGAATGAAGTTGATGAACAGACCCAGGAGGCATAATGGACAAAGAATTCACCAGACCTGCTGAAGACCTTGGCAGAAGCGCGGCGGAATACATTGACCTCAAGATTGACGAGATCAAGCTCAGGACGGCCAAAGGGCTGTCCGTGACATTGAACAGGATTCTCCTTGCATTTGTGTTCCTCTGTCTCGGCAGCATTGTGATGACAGCTCTTGCTTTCGGAGGAGTGCTTCTTTTGGGTGACATTATCGGCAGCTATTCGGCCGGTGCGTTCATTGTGGCCGCTTTCTTCGCATTGCTCGCATTCCTTTTGTGGCTTGTGCGCAAGAAACTGTTCCTCAATGGGTTGATTCAGCTTTTTGTAAGACTTTTCTTTGAGGATTCCGGAGAAGAGACAGACAGCCTTAAATCCTGATATTATGAAATACTCGGAAATAAAAAATCTGGAGAGTCTCGATGCTGAATGCCTGAGGCTGTCAAAGAAGTTGAATGCCAAGGGCAGGGAAGTCACAGAAAAATTCCGGGAGGCGCGGGAATGTTACACGCCTTCCGGGATATTCTCCTATGGATTCAGGAGCCTGTCTTCAAGTATTCATCCTCTGAACCATATCGTCCTGATTCTCATCAGGATTTTGAAGAAACGCCTGGCTTAGACAGGCAGAGTGCGTTCCCTCAGCCATCGGGCGACATCCTCCGGGAGCAGCGGTGACAGAAGCCTGTAAACCCTGTCGTTGTAATCGTTCAGCCAGTTTATTTCTTCTTCCGTCATCAGCTCCCTGATGATTGGTGCGGTATCTATATGGCAGATTGTAAGGTTCTCGAAGCATCTCCATTCTCCGAATTCATTTGTCCCGGCGTCAGTGCACAGGATGAGGCTCTCATGCCTTACTCCATGCATCCCCTCCCTGTATATGCCGGGCTCGTCCGAAGTTATCATGCCGGGAAGAAGAGGAACTGAATTGAAATTGTGCCGTATTTCCTGCGGACCTTCGTGGACATTCAGGAAAAAACCTATGCCGTGGCCGGTCCCGTGTCCGTAGTCCCGTTTGTTCAGCCACAGCGGTGAACGTGCGGAATAATCTATCTGGCAGCCTGTTGTACCGGCCGGAAAGACCGCTCTTGCGAGCCCGATGTGCCCTTTCAGCACCAATGTGTAGTCTTCCATCTCAAGAGATGTGCAAGGGCCGAGCGGTACTGTGCGGGTAATGTCGGTGGTTCCGAACAGATATTGTCCGCCCGAGTCGCAAAGATACAGCCCGTGGGGTTCGAGTTTGGCTGAGCCTTTCTCCGGGGTGACATAATGCGGCAGCGCGGCTCCCGGCCCGTATGCTGAAATAGTCTGGAAACTGTTTCCTACGCATCCCGGAATCTCGGCCCGAATGGAGTCCAGCTTCTGCGCCGCGTCCCATTCGTCCACCGGCTCGCCTGACTTGACTCTGCAGTCCAGCCAGTACAGGAATTTTTCCATAGCCAGTCCGTCCTCGAGGTGGGCGTCTCTCATTCCGGCAATCTCCGTGTCGTTTTTCACGGCTTTCCTGAGCTGTACCGGTGATTCGTCATAGACCACTTTCAACTTTCCTTTCATTCCTGCCAATATCTTGGCAAGGTGATAGTTGACCGATGAAGGGTCAACTGACAGAGAGTCAAAAGACAGGTTGTCTTCCTGCGCGAGATCCAGGAAAATTTCATCATAATCTTTTATCTCTATGCCGTCTGCCTGAAGTTCTTCAAAACTGGACGCAGTCTCCGAGTCCGGAGTCCTTGCACTGCTTTTCCTGACGTACCATACAGTATTGTCCCCAGTTACAAGCAGATAGGATATGACGACCGGGTTGTAGTCCACGTCCGACCCCCTTGCGTTCAGAATCCAGGCAATCTCGTCAAGGGCTGTGACGAGAACTGCGCCGCAGCCTTTCCTCTCCGCCTCTTCCCTGAGCCACTGTAGCTTTGAACTTCTGGATTCTCCCGCCAGAGCCTCGCCGAGAGTTATGACAGGAGTCGCCGGAACTGCAGGGCGGTCGGCCCAAAGTGATTCGAGCATATCCGGGATATCGACAATCTTGAAACTGCCTTCGCTTGCAAGGCTGTTGTCAAGATGCCTTCCGGCAGTTTTGAATGCGGCCTTGAGTCCGTCTACTGTGTTGATGTTCACCGCAAGGCCGTCAACGGCCACTGTGACTGTTTTCTTGCTGTCATCAAAAGCTGCAGTGGCAAGCCATTGAGGGATGCGCACTTCTCCCGGTATTCTGGTCTTGTGGAGTTCCACTCCGGTTCCTTCCAGCTGCTGAACAGCCTGGATGAAATATCGGGTGTCAGTCCACAGCCCTGCGTGGTCGAGGGTTATCACAATGTCTCCCGCCTCCCCGGTGAATCCGCATATCCACTGGACCTGTTTCCACCGTTCGGCCGGATATTCGCTGCTGTGCGGGTCTGACCCCGTTATCAACACTGCGTCAATTCCTTTGCTTTTCATAATTTCCCGGACAGCTTCTATCCTGGCAACGTAAATGTTTGAAGGCTCCATATTTGTGTATTCTGATTTTTAAGTTCGTTAAGTTATCAATTAAAAAAGAATTTCGCCACATTTTTATGAATTTTAAATTTGTTAATGGAATTTTTCTGTTTCTTGGAGCAAAAAAAATGTGGATTGAAGATATGCTCAGGACGGGACTTCAGGATGCCGGAGATCTCCTGATTCCGAGGGAATGCCTTGTATGCGGAAGAAAACTGCTTGATTATGAGCGGCATCTATGTATTTATTGCGAAGCCGACCTTCCGCTCACTTATTATTGGACCAATCCGTCAAATCCTATGTCTGACAAGCTGAATGCTTTGATTCAAAGGGATTTGGAGAAGTCTTTGGACAATGGGGACCATATCATTGGACGTAGGGAATACGCCCGCGCGGCTGCTCTGTTTTTCTATCGTGGAGATGCGGGCTACAGGAAAATACCTCAGCGGGTCAAATACAGCGGCGATTACAGGGCCGGGAAATACTACGGGAACCTGCTGGGGGAATTTCTTGTCTCGTCCGCCTCTTTCAATGATGTTGACATTGTGATACCTGTCCCTCTGCATTGGACAAGAAGATGGTCCAGAGGTTACAATCAGGCTGAAATCATCGCAACGGGCATCGCGGAACGAATAGGAACGGGCCTGAGGGCTGACATCCTTATGCGCCGAAGGAAGACTGGAACGCAGACCAGACTCGGAGTCGAGGCCAAGGCAATCAATGTGGAGAATGCGTTCGCGGTCAGGACTGGTGTCCTGGCAGAGGAGGGCCTGGGTTATGGGAACGGCGGCAGGACGCCGCATATATTGATAGTGGATGACGTATTCACTACAGGAGCCACAATAGCGGCCTGCTGTTCAGCTGTTTATAAGCATTTTGGAAATGGCGTGCGGATCAGTGCTGCCACTCTTGGATTCGTGTCCCCGGACTGATTCACTCTTTGTTGTGGGTGTCCATACATATTGTCACAGGCCCGTCATTGACAAGAGAGACTCTCATATCAGCCCCGAAGATACCGGTGGAGACAGGATGTCCGAGCCCTTCTGAAAGCAGGGAGCAGAATTTCTCATATAACGGAATGGAGATTCCGTGCGGAGCCGCCCGGAACCAGGACGGCCTGTTCCCTTTCTTGTAGGAGGCCATCAGGGTGAACTGGCTTACAACCAATATCCCTCCGTTGACGTCCATTACTGACAGGTTCATAACTCCATCCTTGTCATCGAATATTCGCAGTCCCAATATTTTCCTGACGAGCCATTCCGCATCTTCGGCAGTGTCATTGGACTCAATGCCAACAAGAATCATAAGTCCCTGGTCTATAGAAGAATATGGCGTATATTGCTTGCTTTCCGACGAGTGGTCTCCGCAGATGCTGACTTCCGCCCGGGAGACTCTCTGTATTACAACTCTCATATCAGTTGGCCTCCTCCCAGATATACACTTTGTCGCCGCGGCGCAGCCTTGCCGGAATCAGCCCGGATGCATCAGGAGCGTCTTCGGCCCCGCAGCCGGCTGATGTGGAGAGGGCCACGCCACCGTCTCTCTTGCCTGGATTTTCAGGGACTATGGCCACAGAGCACCGTACTCCTTTCTCCGCCACCTGAACAGGCTCGAGTTCCACGCGCAAGTCATTGACGGTGAATTCCACCAGCCCAGTCTTGCTGCCGATGGCCATACATTTCGCCCCGACTTTGAGAGGAACAGATTCAACGGCTATCTCGGCCACCCCGATTCTTGCGAACCAGTTCGTGACTTTGCCGCAGTACACTTTCTTCCGGGTGGCCTGGCTGCCATACACTTCGCTCCATTCCCCGAGCCTCGCTCCTTGGTAATAGCCGTCCCAGAATCCGCGGTTGAAGACTTCCGCCAGCCCGGCTTTCAGTTCGGCTGCAAGTTCCGGAGTGTATTGCCCGTCGCATACGGCATCAGCAGCTCTGCGGTAGCATTGCGCGCACCTCTTGACATATTCCGCCGACCTTGCGCGGCCCTCAATCTTGAAGACCTTGACGCCAGCCCCGATTATCTTGTCCATAAACTCGATGGTGCACAAGTCCTTGGGGGACATTATGTATTTGTTGTCAATGTTCAGCTGCGTGCCTGTTTCGAGGTCGGTCACCTCGTAGCCCCTTCGGCAGAGCTGGAAGCAGGCGCCCCTGTTGGCGGAAGCGCCATAAGTCTGCAGGCTGAGGTAGCACTTTCCGGAAACCGCCATGCACAGGGCACCGTGGGCGAACATCTCTATCCGGACAAGACTGCCGGACGGACCTTTGATGCCGTCTTCCTGGATGGTGTCATATATCTTCCTGACCTGATGGAGATTAAGCTCTCTCGCAAGGACCACTACATCGGCAAACTGTGCGTAGAACCTGAGCGCTTCAGCATTGGAGATGCTGAGCTGTGTGGAAATGTGCACTTCCATTCCGATCTGGCGGCAGTACATTATCGCGGCCATATCTGAAGCTATGACCGCATCCACTCCGGCCTCTTTCGCTGCGTCAAGCGCTTTGTATGCCGGATCTATATCATCCTCGTACAGGACAATATTCAATGTCAGGTATGTCTTGACGCCATGTTCCCTGCAGATTCTCACCACCTCTTTCAGGTCTTCAGGCTGGAAATTGTTAGCTGAATGCGAACGCATATTGAGGTTTCCTATCCCGAAATACACTGAATCAGCTCCGCCCTCGATTGCAGCCATCAGGCACTCGAAGTTGCCTGCAGGAGCCATTATCTCCAATTCTCTTTTGTCCATATTTTCCGGTATTCTCTAGTTTTTCCGGCCGACCAGTTTGTCGGCGAATCGCTTGAGCATTTCGTAACGCATCTTTGACAGATTGAGTCTCGATGCAAACTGGAGAGCCTCGTCGGTCAGCCTCTGGATTTCCTTCCCGGCAAGTTCATCTATGCCGAGTGAAGTGTATATTGCCTTGACTTTCCGGATTTTGGCCTGCCTTTCTTCCTCAGTGCCGTCCGGCATTGCCATAGCATCTCTCATAGTCTGTCCTCCAAGCTCGAAAGCCTTGATTATCAGCCAGCTTTTCTTGTTGTTTATAATGTCTCCGCCAATCGGCTTGCCGAACACTTTCTCATCTCCGAATGCGTCCAGATAGTCGTCGGCAATCTGGAATGCCAGCCCAAGGGCGTAGCCGTAGCTGTAGAGGTTTCCGGCCGAGTCGTCATCCGCTCCTCCGATAAGGGCTCCCATCTTGGCCGAGCAGGCAATAAGCACAGCGGTTTTGAGCCCTATCATATGCATATACTGGTTCATAGTGACATCGTCCATCTTCTCGAAGTCCATATCGTACTGCTGGCCTTCGCATACCTGGGCGGCTGTGTTGTTGAACAGTTTGAGCACTTTGCCGAGCACCTCGTCTGGAGCCTGCGCTATGCGTTTGTAGCTGTCGATGCACATCACGTCTCCGGACAATATGGCCCCGTCTTCTCCCCATTTGGTCCAGACTGTGGGATTGCCCCTCCTGAGTTGGGATTTGTCCATAATGTCGTCGTGGATCAAGGTGAACGTATGGAAAACTTCAAGCCCGGCTGCCGGCTGGACAATCTCATCCGTGAATTCGTCTTTGAACAGTGAATATGCTGTAAGGCAAAGCCTCGGACGCAGTCTCTTGCCTCCTCCGTCAATCATATACCTGAGTGGATCGTAAAGGCCTGCCGGCTCCCTGCAGAAAGTTATAGTGTCGAAGAGA
Source organism: Candidatus Cryptobacteroides sp. (assembly GCA_051870055.1). GTDB lineage: Bacteria > Bacteroidota > Bacteroidia > Bacteroidales > UBA932 > Cryptobacteroides. The sequence continues at coordinate 30,850 of JBJEBM010000066.1, read as the reverse complement.
GACTTCAGCGTCTCGTCAATTTGAACTTCTGTAATCATAGAAATCGTATTTTCCACAAAATAACAAAAAATAAGTGAGAGAATATGTTTTTATGAAGATTTTCTTGGAAAATTTTGTTTTTTCAGAAAAGCATCCTATATTTGCAGTCCAATTCGGAAACGAAGAGGAAAAATTCGGGGTGTGGCGCAGTTGGCTAGCGCATCTGGTTTGGGACCAGAGGGTCCTGTGTTCGAGTCACAGTACCCCGACTTCAGCGGATGACCAAAATGGTCATCCGCTTCTGTATACATTCCACCCCGCTGTGGCTGATGAAAGATTTATGGTGACGACCAAGCTTGAAAATGAGTATTTTAAGCTCTCATAACCAATAAATCCAACATTATGATAGTAGCTTATTTGAGAGTCAGCACCGTCAAGCAGAATCCTGAGAATCAGAAAGATGAAATCAGACGGTTTGCTGAAGAAAAGCATTTTCAGATAGATTCCTGGGTTACTGAGACGGTGAGCGGAAAGATTTCATTCAGAAAGCGCAGGCTCGGACGCCTGCTAAAAAAACTAAACGCCGGCGACAGCCTTATCGTGACCGAAATCTCACGCCTGAGCCGCTCGCTGACTGAGATAATGGGCATTATGGGGGAGTGCCTTGAAAAGCGGATCTGCCTTTACACCACGAAAGAGCGTTACACATTCGACGACAGCATCAACAGCAAGGTACTCTGTTTCGCATTCGGGCTTGTTGCCGAGATTGAGAGGAATTTAATTTCAATGCGCACGAAAGAGGCTCTCGCCCTGAAGCGTGCGGAAGGTGTCCAGCTTGGAAGACGGGCGGGAAGCGATGTCAAGATGCAGCTGATCAAGGAGAATGCGACCCGCATCAATGCTATGCTGAATTCCGGGATGTCTGTAACAAAAATGTGCAGGAGGATCGGAATTTCCAGAAACACCTGGTACCGCTACAATAAAGCTGAAATATTAAAAGAGCGGCCTGCCGAAAACAACCCGGAGACCGCCCTGGCAAGGAATATTGCAGAGTCTTGATTACTCAACCTCTATAACCGCTTTCCTGAGACCTTTGGCCGAGGCCTCCAGAACTGCCGGGCCTGATGATTTTCCGGCCTCGACAATCACGGTCATCTGTCCGGAGAACAGGTGCATTGACGGTTTGATGAACGATTCCAGACAGGTAGGATCGCCATTGGCGACCGCCTTGAAAGAACCGTTGCCGCTTACATTTACATTCACGAGACGGCTGTCACAAGGCACAGGATTGCCCTCCTTGTCCACCACGCTGACATTGACATAGATAAGTTCCGGCTGGCCTTCGATATGCCCGCAGTGCCGCCAGCTGCTCTTGAACTCTGTGAGTTTCAAGCTGTAAGGCTTTCCGGCTGTCCGTACAGTTTCCTCCGCTGCCGGTCTGCCGTTCCCGTCATAGGCAACGACCTTGATTTCTCCCGGGCTGTAAACCGCGTCCGGCCAGATGAGTCTGTATCTGTCCATCAGCACCTCGTCTGGAGGCAGAACCCCGTTCCATTCTTCGCAGTCCCGGGCGGACTTTTTCCGTATGCCCTGGCTGACCCCGTTGATAAACAGTTCTGCGGACGGATAAGAAGTGTAAACCACTACCGGAACGTTCTTTCCTTCCTTTCCCGGCCAGGTCCAGTGCGGCAGGATGTGCAATGTAGGACTTTCTGTGTTCCAGACACTTCTGTACAGATAGTACCTGTCTTTTGGAATGGATGCCAGGTCGATGATTCCGAACATTGAAGAATGGTTCGGCCAGGAGTCCGTGTCATACGGAGTAGGCTCTCCGAGATAGTCGAATCCGGTCCAGACAAACTGACCCGCCATCCACGGATATGCCTCGTCGGCAGCAAAATCCACGTCAGGAATGTTGGACCAGTAGCAGAACTCGGTGTCATAGGAAGATGACTGGTTGCCAGGGTGTCTCCTTGAGGCGGCCCTGAGGTCCGGGAAGCCGGCAGGAACTTCGCCTTTGCTGTCAGTTTCTCCCGGCAGATGATATACTCCCCTGGAGCTTACAGTGGAGGCGGTCTCGGAGCCAAGTATCAGGTTCTGGGGCAGTTTGCCATAGGCCTCCGTGTATCTGCGCGGCTTGTAATTGAATCCGGGAACGTCCAGCCGGGCGGCGAAACCGTTATTCACGACAGCGTCGAACTGGTCCATTCCGCAGGTCACTTCCCTTGTAGGATCTTCCCTGTGGCAAATGTCCTGAAGCCAGGAAGCGATTTTGTATCCTTCTTTGGTCCACTGCGTAGGTACCTCATTGCCGATGCTCCATAAAATCACGGAAGGGGAGTTCCTGAAATGCCGCACCATATTGACCACGTCTTTTTCGGCCCACTCGCTGAAAAATCTGTGATAGCCGTTCTGGCATTTGGCGACATCCCATTCGTCGAATGTCTCAGGCATTATCATAAGGCCCATTTCATCGCAGAGCTCCACAAGTTCCTCGGCAGGCATATTGTGGGATGTCCTGATGGCATCGCAGCCCATATCTTTCAGCATTTCAAGCTGATGTCTTATGGCCGAGCTGTTCACTGCGGATCCTAAAGGACCTAAGTCGTGATGCATACATACACCCTTGATGATTCGGCGTTCCCCATTGAGGAAGAAGCCTTTGTCCGCAATGAATTCCACTGTCCTGATGCCGAATTTAGTGGAGCAGGAATCGAGCGCGGTCCCGTTGCGGCTGATTACTGTGACAGCCGTGTACAATGCAGGATTTTCAGGAGACCAAAGTTCCGGAGCCTCCACTGTCAGGTTCTGCACAGCCGGGTCCCCGTGGCAGATGGCCCTGTCGTCTTCTCTTTCTGCAACGGCAACGCCTTTATTGTCAATGATTTTGGTATTGAAATGCAGAATCTCGCCCTCTGAGGCTCCTTCTACAGGAATTGAAATCCGGACACTGGCATAGCTGCCTTTGACATAAGGGGTGGTGACAAATGTCCCCCATACAGGAATGTGAACGTCAGGCACTTCGAGCAGCCTGACTTTTCTGTACAGTCCGGCGCCCGGATACCAGCGGGAGGAGAACGGCCTGTTCTCAAGCAATACGGCTATTTCGTTGCTGCCGGGCTTAAGAGCCTCCGTGATGTCGCAGCTGAAAGAATTGTAGCCGTATGGCCATTCGAATACTTTCTCACCGTTGACAAGAATCCTGGCCTCGCTCATCGCACCGTCGAAAAGAAGAATTTTACGGCCACAGTCAACTGATTCAATATCAATGTTTCTGCGGTAGCATCCCTTGCCCATGTAGGGCAGTCCGCCGCTCCTTCCGGTCTTCTGGGAAGCCTCTTTCTCCCCGTTCTGTATCACAGCCACGGTCTGAAGGTCGTTCTCAATCGAGAAAGGCCCGCTTATCGCCCAGTCGTGGGGAATCTTGACATTATCCCATCCTTCGGATGCTTTCCAGTCGTGGTCCTTGCGGAACTGCCAGTCAGTCAATGTGGTGACTTTGCGGAGCGGGGCCTGTTTTCCCGCCTCGGCCGCATTTGCCTGCATTCCTTCCCCAAAGAAAACCGCAGCTGCGAGAACTGATAATATTGTGCTGAACTTGTTCATATTATAATTTTGTTATTCAGTTATTTACGTGTGGATGCAATCCGGAAGGCGTCCATTGCGTGAGTAGGCTTGCCCTCTTTGAAGGCTCCCATCTTGTAATCGTCATTGCCCTCGCCCGGAGCTTCTGGCTCCCAGTAGAACACTCCAAGACAATAGTTGTTTTTCATTGCATTTGTCAGGAGATAATAGAGCATATCGTAAGCGGTGTTTTCATACCAGAAGTCCATACCGGTCTCGCATATCATCACTTTGTGGCCGTACTGGGTCGCAAGAGTTGTGATGTTGGCAAGGCAGTTCTGTACAGATGCCTGCCATTCCTGGCCAGGATATATTGACAGCCCGATGATGTCATATTTGCCTCCGTGCTGCCTGAGCGGTTCGAGAACATATTTCACGTGTTCAATGTCGTGACCGTTGTCAATGTGGACGATGACCTTGGCGTCAGGATAAACCCCCTTTACTGCCTCATACCCTGCGTTGTGGAGCTCCACATAGCCTTTCGGGTTTTTCCATATGTACCCGCCGTAGTCCACGATTTCAGTCGCATTGCCTGATTCATCTCTCCTTTTGTGGTAAAGCATTCCGTTTGCTACTTCGTTTCCCACCTGCACCCATTTTACATCTATCTGATTGTCCTTCAGCAACTGAAGAACTTCACGGGTATGGTCTCCCACTGCTTTCTTCAGTCCGGCGAGGTCATAGTCTGCCCACGCTGCCGGGATTACCTGCTGGCCCGGGTCAGCCCACCAGTCGCTGTAATGGAAATCAATCATCAGCCTCATTCCGTTGGCCTTGGCCCTGAGAGCCATTTCGAGGACATCCTCCTTGCTTGAGAACTTGTCGGATGGATTGACCCATACCCTCAGCCTGATTGAGTTCATTCCGCACTGTCTCATAAGGGCTGTGCATTCGGTTTCCACGCCATTCTGATTGTAGAACTTGCGTCCTTCGCTTTCGAGTTTTGTCGTCCAGCTGATGTCGGCACCGAGAGCGAATGACGTGGAGGATGGGGCAGCTCCCCCGTTGTCATCCTTGGAGCATCCGCAGATGATGAGGAATGACGCTAAAATGCTTAATACTCTTTTACTTGTCATATTCAGTTATTGTTTTGTGTCCCTGTTTTCCTCCCGGTAAATCTGCCAGGAGTTGTAAAGATTGTGCCAGATGCTGTAAAGCCCTCCGGCAATCGATGTCTCCGGGGTCAGGAAGGTATATCCCATCCATATCGCGAAAACTGTGTTTTTCTGTCCCAATGACTGTCCGCAGGTGATTTCCCTGGACTTCAGCATTGATTCTCCGCGGCGAACTCTGTCATATATGCCGCCGGCCACGTGCCCCAGCCAGAACTGGAGGATGCAGCAGACGAGTGATACTCCTGCTATTGACAGCAGAAGCCCGGTTCCGAGAGTGCTGTGCACTATCGATTTGGTGGTGACGACTATGGCGAGGCAGAGGCCTACTGCCCATATATAGAATGCGAAGTCAGCGTTTCTGGCGAGTTTCCGGTGGAGTCTCGGAAGGATGTATCTGATGAGCCAGGCGCAGAAGCACGGCAGGATAAGCAGCGGGAATACCTTGGCGAGAATCATAGAGAATGCCGTGATGAAATCCACCCCCGCAAGAGGCTGGATCAGCGGAACGACGGCCGGGACAACCGCGGCGGTCAGAAGGTTTATCAATATTGTATAAGTGGTGATGCCGGCCACATCTCCTCCGAGCTTTTTTGTCACCACGGCGGACGCTGTGGCAGTTGGGCAGATCAGGCACAGCATTGCGCTCTCAATCAATACAATGCAACTTTCTTCTCCCGGCAGGAATCTTTTGATTGCAAGTATTGCCAGTCCCAGTATTGTGAATGAGCCTCCCTGGATGAGCAGCAGCCACCAGTGCCATCTGTGCGGTTTCAGGTCTTTCGGTTCGATTCTGCAGAATGTGAGGAACAGCATCGCGAAAATAATCAGGGGCTGGACAAACCTTACAGTCTTCTCCAGTGCCGGGCCGGCCGGATGGAGACCCGGAATGAAATGGTATATCAGATATATTGCGGCGCCGGTCGTCATCGACACCGGCAGCATCCAGTCTTTCGCTGTTTTCTTCAAATCCATAATGTCCGCGAGTTAGTTCATTAAGCAGTTTGTTCCAATAATCCAGATGATGGCGTCAGCCGGAAGGTAGTCTTTGAGCGCGACCTTCAGATGCGAGAGGGCCCGCTGCATTTCTGCTGTTACACGCCTGTGCGGAATTCCGAGCTCCCCGGCTATCTCCGAATATCTCTTGCTGTAGATGCGGCTCAATTCAAATACCTCTCTCGTAATCTCCGGCATCCGTCTCATCTCCCGGATAAGGATATCTTTTATCTCTTCAGCGAAAAGCTTCTGTGGATCAAGCGATTGCAGAGACAGAATGTTGGCTGACATCATTCTTTCCTGCGTGGATCGGATATCTTTCAGCTTAATGCTGTGCAGGTCGAGTGAATAAAGGTAGTCGAGGCATTTGTTTTTTACAGTCACTGCAAGGTAAGCAGGTATGTTGGCATCCGGGCCGCTGAGTTTCTCCCGGTTTTCCCAAAGAGATATGAAACTTTCCGTCACGAGGTCTTCGGCAGCAGCGGTCTGGCGTACATATCTGCGCGCTATTATTACGAACTTTGCGTAATACTGCATATAAACCTGCTCAAATCTTTGACGGTCGAAAACCATTCTACTTTGTGTTGACATAATGATGATTTGGCAAAAATAAATATTTTTTTGCGTTTTTTATGTAAAGGTGGCGTAGTTGTCCGTTATAACAATGTATGGAAAGAAAGACACTCATTAATTTTATGTTGTGCAGGACGACTCCGGAAGAGGAACAGGAGGTTCTGGACTGGCTCGATGCGAGCCCTGAGAACAGGAAGGAAATGGACGCGCTTGACGAACTGTTCAATGCGGCTGTCATCAATGTTTCTTCCGTAAAAGAGTATCATTCAAGGCGCAGACTGCTGGGCAGCAGGATGAGCAGGGTGATGACCGCAGCCGCTGTCCTTCTTGTAGCTTTGGCCGGGGGATATATTTTCGGTTCATTGAGGGTCAACAAGATGGCAAGCAAACTTATGGCTGTCAGCGCACCGGACGGCCAGGTGGTCACCATAATGCTTCCTGACAGCTCAAACGTCTGGCTGGCAGGCGGTTCCACTATTGAATATCCTGCCGTTTTCACAGGCAGGACCAGACATGTCAGGCTGAAAGGCGAGGCCATGTTCGATGTCAAGTCTTATAAGAAGATGTTCGTAGTGAATACTTTTGCAGGCGATGTCGAGGTTCTCGGAACAAGGTTCGATGTGGTTGCAGAGGAAGAAACAGGGGAATTTTCCACAGCGCTTCTACGGGGAAAGGTGCGCATAGTTGATTCGGCCGCACCAGGAGGTGGTGTTACACTCAATCCTGGAGAAATGGCTCGTCTTTCTGGTGGCAAGTTCGTCACTGAGCGTATAGAATATAACGATGATTTCCTTTGGACGGAAAAAGTGCTGACTTTGAATCCGGGCCCGTTTGAAGATATAAGGGGCCGGCTTGAAAAGACTTATGGAGTTGCAATCAATGTCGATGAAGGCATCGAGCCTATAATCAGGAGCAGAGGCAAGATCAATACTGAAGACGGGCTTGAACATACTCTGAAGATTATTCTCACGGGGACCGGCAACAGTTTCGATGTGGATTACGAGAAACGACAAGTGTACATACATTAATTTTTTATTTATAACCTATTTAAATTATGAAATCCGACAACCAGACTTGAAAATCAGAAGAGCCATTCTCTTAAAACGTATTATTTACCATCAAGATTAATAATCAACAATTTATGCAATTATGAAACTTAAGCTAATCAGACGGGCTGCCTTGTCCGTTATTGTGCTTGTTGTTTTATTCGGATCGTCTCCGCTCATTGCGCAGACCCCGCAAATAAGTCTCGACAAGAACAATGTCCAGATGAAAGACGTGATGGCTGAAATTGAGAGCCAGTCAAATTATCTTTTTGTATATCAGGATGACTGCGACTTGTCCAGGACAGTATCCCTCAAAGTGGCTTCAAAGCCTGTGGACCAGGTGCTTTCCCAATTGTTCAAAGATTCCGGAATAACTTACCGCATTGACGGAAGCAATATCATTCTGTCGAAAGAGGCCAAACCGGCCCAGGCTGCCCCGAAAAGCAAAAGGGAACTGTTTGTCACAGGAAAAGTAGTCGATGAGAACAAAGCCCCGCTGGCAGGCGCCACAGTATGGGTCAAGGAAACCTCTATCAGTTTCATCACTGACTCGGAGGGTAAATATTCTCTCAACGTGACCGGTCTCGCGGCACCGGTGATTTCAGTTTCATTCTTCGGATATGAAGATGCCATGGAGGTAGTGAACGGCAGGAATGTGGTGAATTTCCAGATGAGGCCTTCTTCCTTTGTTCTTGAGGATGCTGTCGCTGTCGCATACGGTACACAGAGAAGAGAGAGTGTGATTGGTTCCATTTCACAGGTTACCCCGGTCGAACTCAGGTCTCCGACTGCAAATATCAGTACGGCGCTTGCCGGTCAGGTTTCCGGTCTCGTTTCAATTCAGCGTTCCGGAGAACCGGGAGAAAGCTCGAATTTCTGGATCAGGGGTATCTCGTCCCTTAACAGTGCTTCCAGGGCTCCTCTTGTCCTTGTGGACGGTATTGAGCGTTCAATGGATCTTGTGGACGTTGAGGATATCGAGAGCTTCTCAGTTCTCAAGGATGCCACGGCGACTGCGGTCTATGGTGTGAAAGGTGCCAACGGTGTGATTCTTATCAATACCCGTAGCGGTCAGCAGGGAGCTCCGAAAATCGGTATCAGGGTTGAGCAGGGAATGGTGTCGCCGACACAGATGCCTAAGTTCGTGGACGGTGTCACATTTGCCAATATGTACAACGAGGCCAGCGGTTATGAATATTTCTCCCAGGAGTATATCCAGAAGACCGCAGACGGCTCGGATCCGGACCTGTATCCGAATGTTGACTGGCTGAAAGTCCTTTATAAGGATGTCGCTTCCAATACGAGGGTGACAGCCAATGTAAGCGGTGGAGGATCGGTTGCAAAATACTATGTATCAGGAGGTTACTATCACGAAGGCTCAATCTACAACGTTGACAACACGAATCAGTACAATACTTCCATCAGATACAACAAGTTCAACTTCAGGTCCAATGTCGATATCAATATCACCAGGACCACAGTGCTGAACCTGAATCTCTCCAATGTGTTCGAGACAAAGATCAGGCCGGGCTCTGACAAGAACGATATCTGGGTATCATCATTCCAGACTTCTCCAATCGCTTTCCCTCCTTATTTCTCGGACGGCAGGCATTCAACATCTCCACAGGGAGACCAGAACCCATATAATGTTCTTACACAGAATGGTTTCGGAAAAGATTTCACTAACAATGCCCAGGCTCTCATTGGCCTGACCCAGGATTTCGATGACTGGGTTCCGGGTCTCAAAGCCAATGTGAAATTCTCCTGGGATGCGGTTACAACCCAGAGCCAGACTTTCCGCGGCGTTCCGGAACAATATACTGTAGCCGGCAGAGATGATGACGGAAATCTGATGCTTAATCTTGTGAAAGAGGGCCAGAACTCATTGACTTATTCCAAATCTTCTTCTGCGCAGAGAACTACTTATCTTGAAGGCTCGCTCACATATGAGAGGACGTTCGCAAGCCGTCACAGACTTGGTGCAATGTTCCTGTACAACCAGAGCCAGAAAGTCGTGATGCTTTCAGGTGATATTTACGGAGCCATTCCGTACAGGAGCCAGGGTATCGCCGGCAGGCTTACCTATTCTTATGACGACCGTTATTTCCTTGAGGGCAATGTCGGTTACAACGGTTCGGAGAACTTCAGCCCGGGCAACCGTTTCGGTCTTTTCCCTGCAGGCGCTTTCGGATGGATGCTCAGCAATGAGAAATTCTTCGAGCCTCTGTCCAAAGTGTTCAACGTGTTCAAGATAAGGGCATCCTACGGTATCGTCGGAAATGACAAGATCGGCGCCAACAGGCGATTCATCTACAATGGAACATTCGCAACTACAGGTAACGCCTACCAGTTCGGTTCCGGAAACAACAAGCAGGGATATACAGCAATCTATCGTGGTGATATAGAGAATCCTAACGTTTCCTGGGAGAAATCCTACAAACTCGATGTCGGTCTGGAAATGGAACTTTTCAGGACGGTGAAGATCCAGGCGGATTATTTCCGTGACCACAGAACCGGAATTTTCGTCCAGATGAACAATATTTCTGATATCAACGGTATAGGTTCTCTGCCTTATACGAACATCGGCGAGACTCTCAACCGCGGATTCGAGGGTATGCTTGAGGCCAACAGGCGTTTCGGAGACTGGAATGTATCCCTCAGGGGTAACTTCACATACAGCCGTAACAAAGTTCTTGTGAATGCCGAGCCAACACCGGCATATCCTTGGATGACAAACATAAACCTGCCTATCAACCAGCAGAAAGGTTTCGTTGCTCTCGGCTTGTTTGAATCACAGGAGGAGATTGACAACGCCCCGACTCAGTACGGAACACTCAGGGTAGGTGATGTCAGATACCTTGACGTCAACGGAGACGGAACTATCAATGATTATGACCGTGTGCCTATCGGACGCACATGGCTTCCTGAACTTACTTATGGTTTCGGAGGCTCAGTTTCCTGGAAAGGAGTGACGCTCTCGGTATTGTTCCAGGGTGTGGGAAATACTACAATCCAGCTCTCGGGCAACTCCGTTTATGTGTTCAACCACGCCGGATATTATGTTGGAGGATTCTACCAGTATGTATATGACAATATGTGGCGGGAAGGTCAGGAGAGCCCTGATATGCTCTTCCCGCGCGCGACAATCGGTGAGAATGTGAACAATAACAAGATGTCCACTCTCTACACTAAAGATGTCTCATATCTCAGGTTGAAGAATGCGACAATCGGATACACTCTCCCTAAGAGCTGGGCAAAGAAAGTGAAGATGAGAAATATCTATGTTTATTGCAACGGACTCAACCTCCTCACATTCTCCGGATTCAAGATGTTCGATCCTGAGATTGACAACCAGCAGGGAGCCAAATATCCTCCTACAAGGCAGATCAACTTCGGTCTCAACCTGCAGTTCTGATAGAGGATTTTTGTTAATCGTTTAGAAATTGATAGAAATGAAACATATAAGAATAAAACTTCTGGTATTGCTGGCAGCTGCCGCATTTATTCAGGGATGCGACTCGTATCTTGACCAGCAGCCGCTTGATCTTCCTACCACGACAGAGGATATCTTCTCATCCCGCGAGAAGGCAGAGCAGGCATTGTATCAGTGCTACAGCTGGCTTCCCCAGCCTTGGGCTCTTACATCCGCCGAGAACGGATGGGGATGGGACGCTGTCAGTGATGTTGTAGTAACTTCGTGGCAGAGAGGTGACAATAAAATCAGAAATGGCTCCTGGAATCCTACGGATGTCCCTTACAAACAGTGGCAGAGAATGTATCGCGGAATCAGTGACTGCAACTATTTCCTTGCGAACATTGATATCTGTAAACAGCTTACTGATAATGACAAGACCCAGTACAAAGGAGAGGTGAGATTCCTTCGTGCCTATATGTACAACTACCTGATACGTCTTCACGGACCGGTTGTTCTTATGGGAGATGATGTCATTGACCCTAATAAAGTGGTGGTAAAGGGAAGGAGCCCTTTTGATGAGTGCGTGGAATATGTAGCCAACGAGTTCCTTGAGGCCTCAAAAGTGCTTCCTCCTGTTCACTCTGAGAAATGGACAGGCAAGCCGACAAAAGGAGCCGCTCTTGCGATGCGTTCACAGCTTCTTCTGTTTGCGGCTTCCCCTCTGTTCAATCCGAAAGGAGAGTCTCTGTACAAGGGCTGGAAGAGCAATACAACAGGCGAGGAACTTATGCCTCAGACTTATGATGCCCAGAAATGGAAGGATGCCGCAGCTGCCGCCAAACTGGTTATTGATATGCCGGATTATGCTCTTGTGGTAAAAGAGAAGGACGGAAAGATCGATCCGTATGCTTCTTTGAGGGGAGTATTCCTCGATGACTGGAACTCAGAGGTCCTCTGGGGCCGTTACGGTGCGAACAAGGGTTTCCTGCAGAGGTTATATCCGTCCTGCTGGAAAGACGGATGGGGAGGATACGGTCCTACCCAGAAGCTTGTGGACTCTTATGCGATGAGTAACGGACGTTATCCTATTACCGGATATAGCGATGACACTAACGATCGTGGCACCGGACTCGTTCCAATCATTGATGAGACATCAGGATATGTCGAGAGCGGTGCTTCAGAGTTCGAGCATCCGTATGATCATCAGACAAGGCTCACGTACAATATGTACACAAACAGGGAGCCTCGTTTCTATACCAACATCATCTATGATGGAATGTATATGCCATTCGTTGTCAATGAATCCCAGTATCCTGCAAATACAACGGGAGTCATTTTTACACAGGTCAATTATGGACAGGGCGGAAATGCCAATTCCGGAACTGACTATTCTCCAACAGGTTATGGAACAAGAACCTGGGTATCAAGAGCCTGTGACCCTACTAAAGGAAACTTCATTTTCCCTGTGATGCCTTTCATAAGGCTGGCCGAGGTATATCTGAATTATACCGAGGCTTTGATAGAGTCAGGAGATCTGGACAATCCGGACCTGTTCAAGTACTGGAATATGATAAGGGAACGCGCCGGCGTACCTGATATCCAGGAAGTTTATCCTGAGATTGTTGGCAATCAGGAACTTCTCAGAAAATATCTGCGGCGTGAAAGGTTCATTGAACAGCCTTTCGAGAATCTCCGCTATTTCGACCTGCGCAGATGGCAGATTGCTGACAAGGTTCTTCCGGGCCCTGCGCACGGAATGAATGTGCGTGGTACAGACGGCTCCGGAAACGGCCAGTCATCTGACAACGGCAATGGATATGACGGCAAACACATGAACCAGTATAACAATATCAATCCTTCAGCAGCGTTCTTCAAGCGTGTGGAACAGGACCGTGTCACGAAAAATTATGTATTTGTCTCTCCAAAGCATTATCTTTATCCTATCGAGCAGCGTGAGATAGACAGGAACGACAAAATTGAACAGGCTCCGGGCTGGTGATGATACTAACGAAATGATTTGAATTATGAGAAAAGTAAGAATATTTTTAATGATTATTGCAACCGCTCTTCTGTTCATCAGCTGTGAGGACAACAGAAGACAGGGATTTATGGATGACACCATCTATCTTATGAAAAACGGTGTGCAGAAAGTGAATATAAAGAGTGGTGCACCTGCTACGTATTCTATCTGGGCTACGAAGGCAGGGTATATGAAACAGACGGCGACTGTCAAATATGCCGTGGACGAGTCTTTGCTTGAGGGTACATCTTATACTCTTATGCCAACGGATTGCTATTCGGCCGCTGCCTGGACTTTCGAGGTGAAGGAAGTCGGCGGATTTGCAAAATTCGACATTGTTTTCAATCCTGACAAGATTCTTGCTTTGGAAGATGGCTCGAAGGCCGCTCTTCCTTTGAGGATATCCGCAGACGGAGTTGAGGTTGTAGAGGGTAAGGACAATGCCATAATTGTGGTTTCTGTGGTTGATGCTGAATAAATTGCAGAACTATGAGAATTAAAGGACTATTTTCATTGATATTGGTTGCGGCCGGGCTTGTATGCCAGGCCGCTCCGCGCAAAGTCATCAATCTCGATATGGATTGGTACTTCCATCTTGGAGATGTAGAGAATGGGGAGACTGCGCCATATTCTGATTGGAGATTGCTCGATGTGCCTCACGACTGGAGCATCGAAGGTGAGTATTCCCGTAATGCCCCGGGCGGTGACCGAGTCGCCTGGCTTCCTACCGGTATCGGCTGGTACAAGAAAGAGATAGAGTGGAATCCCGATTGGGACAACAGGATACTTTTCCTGGAGTTTGACGGTGTTTTTATGAACAGCACTGTTTATGTGAACGGAAAGAAAGTCGGTTTTCGTCCTAACGGATATCTGACATTCGGCTATGACATAACCGGATATATAAAGCCTGGCAAGAATATTATTTCTGTCAAGGTTGACAACAGTCTCCAGCCGGCTGCAAGATGGTATACCGGTTCCGGTATATACAGGCCGGTCAATCTTACAGTTATGGACAGGATTCACGTGCCTCAGTGGGGAACTCACATTGTAGCGCACGATATTTCCCCGGAAAGAGCGACTGTGTCGGTCGAGACCAGGATACGCAACCTTGCAGGTCATAAAGCAGATGTCCGCATTTGCTCGATAATCAAGGACATGAACGGGAATGAGGTTGCGCAGCGTTCTGACAGAGTTTCGCTTGATGAGGGGGACAACTCTTTTAATTCGGATATTGTCCTTCGCTCCCCGAAGTTGTGGAGCCCTGATACACCAGTCGTGTATTATCTTGAAACAGAGATATATGAGGGGAATAAGCTGGTGGATATATACAGGACCCGTTTCGGAGTCCGCACTCTGGCCTGGTCTGCCGACAAAGGTTTCGAACTGAACGGAGTTCCGACAATACTCAAGGGCGTGTGCATCCATCAAGATGCTTCTCCGGCAGGTTCGGCTGTGGGAACGGATATTCTCCGCAGGAGGCTTCAGATTCTCAAAGATATGGGCTGTAATGCGATAAGGACCACACATCACCCGTTCTCGACAGAATTCTACGAGATGTGCGACACAATGGGCTTTATGGTGATGGACGAGCCGTGGGACGGATGGTTCAAATGGAAAGGCTCCAACAAAGTCCCATACGATTACGGCTATTATTTCCTCGACTGGTGGGAGAAAGACCAGGAGGATTTCATCCGTCGCGACAGGAACTGGCCTTGCGTAGTGATGTGGAGCTGCGGAAACGAGGTATGGGGATGGGAGAAACACCAGTATCTCCAGTACAAGATAGTTGACAACTATCACAAACTCGATCCGACACGCCCTGTGACACAGGCCTGGGCATTGGGCGTTTATCTGGATATTGACGGGTTCAATGCAAATGGCGAAGGAATCGGTGACCTTGAGCGCTATCACAAGGCTCATCCGGACGCTGTCGCAGTCGGTACGGAAATTCCTCATACAAGACAGACAAGGGGTGTGTACAGGACAAAGACTTCATACAACGGTTTCGATACTCCTCCTCACGGAGACCCTAATGACGGAACCTCCGCTAACAATATGAAAATTATTTTCCCGCTGCCTGACCTGACTGAAGAAGAGGTGTTCCCTGAGTTTGATCCGAAATACGCTTCAAGCTATGACAACCACACGAGGAAAATCAGCTGCCGTGAAGAATGGAAACAGGTGAGAGACAACAAATTCTTCATAGGAGACTTCCGTTGGACAGGAATTGACTATCTCGGGGAGTCCTGGGGATGGCCTGCCCGTACTAATAATTACGGAGTCATTGACCTTGCCGGATTCCCTAAGGACAGTTACTATCTCTACCAGAGTTTCTGGCTTGACAAGCCGATGGTTCACATCCTGCCCCATTGGACTCATCCGGGCAAAGAAGGGGTGGAGATCCCTGTTGTGGCATATACCAATGCGGAAGAGGCCGAACTGTTCCTGAACGGAAAGAGCCTTGGACGCCAGACTATGGACCCGGATGTCCTCCAGATAGTGTGGAAAGTGCCGTATAAGCCTGGAACATTGGAAGTCAGGGCTTATGATAAAGGGCAAGTCGTGGCGACGGAGAAGGTTTCCACCGCAGGAAAACCTTATGCGGTGAAACTCACCGTGGACAGGAAAGAGATTTCCGCAGACAGGAAGAGCGTGATCCATATTACGGCCGACATCGTGGACTCCAAAGGACGCCTTGTGCCGAATGCTTCAAATGAAGTCAAGTTCAAAGTGGAGGGCCCGTGCCAGCCGATAGGAACAGAAAACGGTGATATCCTGGACCTTACTCCGAACAGTTCTCTCGGCAGAAAAGCATTTATGGGCAAACTTCTTTTGATGGTCAAGGCCGGTGATGAACCTGGCATAATCAGAATCACCGCTGAATCTGCCGGCCTGAAATCGTCCGGGGCGGTTGTGAAAAGCATCTAATTCAAATTCGATACAATGGTAAACAGAACGATTTTGTCTATTCTGTTGTGTCTTGCCGCTATATGGCCGCTGTCTGCTGAAACTGACGGCGGCTATGACGGCAAGGTACGCAGGCTCGATATTATAAACTGGACGCACACTGATTACGGATTCACGGACAATCCGGTGATTCTGCTCGAGTTGCAGAAACGCTATATTGACATCGTAATCGAGTATGCCGAGCTCTCTGCCAGGAATCCTGAGGGAGAGAGATTCACCTGGACAGTCGAGGCGCTCGACCCTCTGTGGCAGTGGTGGCAGGAAGCCTCGGACTCCAGCCGTAAGCGGTTCCTGAAGGCCGTGGACAGGGGGCAGATTGATGTGAACATCATGCCTTTCAACATCCACCCTTGTTACAATGATGTTGAAATTGAACAGCTCTTGAACTGGATTCCGGATGAACTTGCGCACAAATTGAAGATAGGCGTGGCCATCCAGAATGATGTAAACGGATTCCCGCGTGCGGCAGCGAGAAAGCTCCTTGACAAAGGTGTGGACTATATATGGCTCGGAATGAACGGCCATCATCCGTTTCCCAAGCCGAACCTTTCCAAATGGGAACTCGGTGACGGTGATGAGATTTGGCTGTGGAACGGAGGTCCGTATTGGGACGCCTATAATTATTTCAGTGAGTCGAAATGGCGCACCTGGCAGTGCGAGGCCTCTGACCTGATGTACAGATGGCCGCGTATCGGTGAAATCTTCAAGAGCGATGAGGCTTCTGTCAGAAAGGCTCACGAGATATGCGTGAAGCAGCTTAGGTCTGTCGAGAAAAAAGGTTATGCCCACAGCGTTCTGCCTATCACGTTTTCCAATCAGTGGAGATGCGACAATGACGGTCCTTTCTATGGTATTGTCGAATTTGTCAGGACCTGGAACCGTCTCGGCCTGGAGCCTGAGCTGAGACTTACCACTGCGACTGCTTCCATGAAGGAGTTTACGGCCAGTGAGACTCCGGACTGCACTGTCTCCGGCGAATTCGGAGACTGGTGGGCTTTCGGACTTACTGCTCTTCCAAGGGAGCACACCGCTGCGCGGGAGGCCCGCTGGATGCTCCAGGCGGCCAATTCTGATGTGTTCGGGGAAATGAACGCTGCGCATAAGAAACGCGCGGAGCAGGTCAACCGTGACATTTGCACATTCTATGAGCATACATTCGCAAGTATGTCCTCTTCCTCGAAGCCTTATGAAGAATTCAACCAGGGATCTATAGTGGAGAGCAACCGCTATGCGTACGAGGCTTATGAATGGGCCAAGTGGATTCTTGCACAGAGAGCCCGCACCGCATTGATCGGACAGGATGCCGGAATCCAGGTGTTCAATACCCAGGAAGCTCCGTATTCAGGCTGGGTTGAATTTGACTTCATTTCATTGAGACATCCCGCCGCGGCAAGTGTAAGAAATGAAAGTACAGGCAAATCATACAAGATTTACAAAACCGGAGACCGCGGCCGTTTCTGGGTGGACAATCTGCCTGCGAAATCCCGTACGCTGTATGTCCTGAATTCCGGGCAGGTTTCTGAAGAGAATGGTGCCGCTCCTGAAATGGAGTTTGACGCATCCGGATGGCCTGTATCTGTAATTTGGCCTGGGATGAAATTTCCTCTCTATGAAGGTCAGGCTGGAATGTTGCGGCCTTGTTCCATGGTTTCAGGAGGATGGTGGGCCGGGACTTCAGTCCTGCAGGAGAATTATCCGGGAGGATATGCTGTCGAACGTGAGGACACTCCGTACAGCATAATATTCAAGCAGAAACTGTTCTCTCCGCTCGTGAACAGCGCTTCACGCCAGATTGAGATTTATAAAGCGGAGCCGAGAGCCCATATAAAGGTCATATACGACAGGGTGCTTCATCCGGAAAGGACTCCTGAGATGTTCTATGTGGATTTCCCTATGCCGGATGCAGCGAGGGATATCAAGACGAGCAATGGCGGATCTGTATTCACTCCTTACCGGGAGCACGTCCAGAATACCTGCACCTCATTCTATGTCTGTGATTCCTGGGTGTCTTATGAACAGGAGGACGGATGCAGGGTATGGTCCTCGTCCACTTCACCCGTGGTATGCTTCGGCACTACAGCGTTCTATAAGAACACTCCAGAGCCGGAGAACACCAATCTGCTGCTCTCGATGGTCTATAACAATGGCTGGGGAGTCAATTTCCCGATGGAGTACAGCGGTGACGTGGTATGCGAGTATGACCTGTACTGGACTCCGGATAATTTCGATGAGAACGAAATCCGCAAGACCACAGATTCCTATCTTGTCAAGCCGGTATATGTGAGGAATCCCCGGGCTGCCGAGGATGACTCCTACAGACGCTGGCTGAACGGGGAAGAATTATAGTGATTCGCTTAACTGCAAAGGAAATGAATACCAATGAGATAATTAAGGGGACATTGTCCGCCGCAGCATTCTGCGCTGTCGGCACCGGTTGTGCTGCCGCCCCGTCCCTGAAAGACAACAACAGAACTTCTGAAGCCAAGGACAAGCCGAACGTCCTGTTCATCCTGGCGGACGATATGACGTATGAGGCGATACATTCTTTCGGGAATGATGAGATCATCACCCCGAATCTGGACAGGCTTGTACAGAACGGAACAGCGTTCACTCACGCCTACAATATGGGCGGCTGGCACGGTGCCGTCAGTGTGGCAAGCCGCTCGATGCTGCTGACCGGAATGTATATGTGGCATTCCAAGGAGGCGCAGGACGCCGGTTATTCAGAACTTTTCGATCGTCGCCAGTGCTGGTCGCAGGTGATGAAGAACAACGGTTATGATACATATATGACCGGCAAGTGGCACGTTGACCACATTACCCCTGACCAGGTCTTCGACAAAGTAAAGGACGTGAGGAAAGGTGGAATGCCAGGAGAGAACAAGGCCCAGTACAACCGTCCTCTTTCCGAGGATGACAACAACTGGCTGCCCTGGGACAAAAGCAGGGGCGGATATTGGGCAGGCGGAACGCATTGGTCAGAGGTCCAGGCGGCTGATGTCGTGGAATGGCTTGGCGAAAGGAAGGATGAGAAGGATCCGTTCTTTATGTATGTGGCTTTCAATGCCCCTCACGATCCCCGCCAGTCTCCGAAGGAATATGTTGACAAATATGATGTCAACAATATCAAAGTGCCTGTGGATTTCGTTCCGGAGCATCCTCTTCCTGAAATAAAGAACAGTCCGGGCAATACAAGGGATGAAAAGCACGCCCCGTTCCCGAGGACCGAATATGCGGTGCGCAAGCATCGCCAGGAGTATTACGCAATTGTAACCCATCTGGATGCCCAGATCGGAAAGATTATGGACGAACTGGAAAAGACCGGTCTCGACAAGAACACGATTGTGGTTTTCGCGGCGGACAACGGTCTTACCTGCGGGCATCACGGCCTAATGGGCAAGCAGAGTATGTACGAGGAGGCTATGAGGGTTCCTCTTGTTTTCTGCGGCAAGGGAATTCCTGCTGGAGTCACGGTCAATTCTCTTGTTTATATGCACGACCTTGTGCCGACAATTTATGAGATGGCCGGTATAAAAACCCCTCCTTCCGTCGAGTACAAGTCATTGAAGCTTCTTTTCTCCAATCCGGGGAAAACCCATAGGAACTATGTCTATGGGACATTTGCCAACGAGAACCAGAGAATGATATGTGACGGAAAATACAAACTGTTCTTCATCCCTTCCGCGAAGACCGCCTATTTCTTCGATCTGCAGAATGACCCGCACGAGATGAACAACCTGTTTGCGGATCCGGAATATCTTACGGTAATAAAGAAGATGGCCAGGCAGTATCTGAAACTCGCTGCGGAAACTGGCGACCCTCTTGATATTAAACAATATTATCCTGAACTTTTTGACTGATGAACGGTATCGTTAGAAAAACTTACTTGCTGGCTGTCGCTTTATTGACGGCCGCCATTGTCGCTTCGCCTGACGCATCAGGCCAGCAGACAAAGAAAGACACAGTATATCTTGTGTCCAATGCGCATTTTGACACCCAGTGGTCCTGGGATGTCAGGACCTCCATTGACAAATACCTCAGGAACACATTGACCCAGAACTTCTATCTGCTGGACAATTATCCTGACTATGTGTTCAATTTTGAAGGAGGCGTCAAATATGCCTGGATGAAGGAGTATTATCCTCTGGAGTTCGAGAAGGTCAAGGATTATGTGAAATCTGGCCGCTGGCATATAAGCGGGGCTTCGTGGGACGCCACTGATCCCAATATCCCTTATCCGGAATCCTTCTTCAGGAATATCCTGCTTGGACAGAACTTCTACAAAAAAGAGTTCGGAGTGAAGTCTACCGATATTTTCCTTCCGGACTGCTTCGGTTTCGGCTATACTCTTCCTTCCATAGCGGCTCATTGCGGGCTTATCGGATTCTCCACGCAGAAATTGAGATGGAGAAACAATCCGTTCTATGGCGATGCCAAAATCCCTTTCCTCTATGGAATGTGGAAAGGTGTGGACGGCTCTGGGATAATGGCGGCAATGGATGGCCGCGGTTATACAAAGAAGTTCGAGAATGGAGATGCCAGCCTTGATCCTGAGCTTATTGAAATGGCGAAGGAGTGCACCGACGGAAAGGTCTTCAGGTATTTCGGAACCGGAGACCGTGGCGGCTCGGCCACAATCCCTACATTGGAATCAATAGAGGAGGCCATCAATGCCGGAAAAGGCCCTGTCATTGTCAAGATGGTGACTTCCGATGCACTGTTCAAGACATATTATCCGTACTCATCGCATCCTGAACTTCCAGTATATGATGGGGAACTCCTTATGGATGTCCACGGAACCGGCTGTTATACATCGCAGGCTGCGATGAAGCATTATAACAGGGCGAATGAAATCCTGGCGGATGCAGCTGAACGCGCAGCGGTGATTGCTGACTGGACAGGATGCTGCGAATATCCTTCTGCCCAGTTCGATGAGGCTTGGAAACGCTTCGTATGGCATCAGTTCCACGATGACCTGACCGGAACCAGCCTGCCTGAGGCCTACAAGTATTCCTGGAATGACGAATTGCTGTCACAGACCCAGTTCGCCCGGATTCTGTCTTATGCCTCCGGAAAAATCGCAGAGCGGATGAACACTTATGTATCGGGTTCTCCGGTAGTGGTGTTCAATTCATTGGCTTATTCCCGCACCGATATGGTACACGCATATCTGGATGCTGACAAACGCCCGTCATCTGTCACTGTTATCGCTCCTGACGGAAAGAAAGTCAAATCCCAGCTCCTTTCTTATTCCGGCGGAAAAGCGGAGATAGTGTTTGCGGCTACTGTTCCGTCAATGAGCTATTCGGTTTATGATGTCAGGCTGTCGAACTCAGCACAGGGGAAATCAAAAGTGCTGAAGGCAGGTGGAAACTGGATAGAGAACAGTGTCTATAAAGTGACCCTGAATGCAGACGGAGACATTGAATCCATAATTGACAAAAGGTATGGCAAGGAACTGGTGGAAAAAGGACGTTCTGTCCGTCTTGCTGTAATAGAGGGCAATGAATCTTTCAGATGGCCTGCCTGGGAAATCCAGAAAGAGAATGTTGAAAGGCCGGCTGCTCCTGTGGACAGGAACGTCAGGATTTCAGTCGTTGAGAACGGACCTGCCGTTGTGTCATTGAAAGTGGAAAGGGAATATGGCAAATCCCGTTTCGTCCAGTATATATCCCTGACTGATGGGGCTGCCGACGACAGAATCGATATCAGGACCGATATTGACTGGGGACAGGAAAACTCTATACTGAAAGCCGAATTCCCTCTTGCCGTTTCCAATGAGGAAGCCACGTATGACCTTGGCCTTGGAGTGATAAGGCGCGGCAATAACACGCCTCAGGCCTATGAGGTTCCGGCCCAGCAGTGGGCGGACCTGACGGACAGGGATGGCGGCTATGGCGTATCCATTATCAGCGATTACAAGAAGGGCTGGGACAAGCCTGCTGACAATATGTTGAGGCTCACGCTTCTCCATTCCCCCGGAGTCAAGGACAGATATGTATATGCCAGGACCCAGGATTTCGGACACCATACAATGTCCTATTCCATCATAGGCCATAAGGGAGATTGGACTGAGGCCGGGATACCGCGCAAGGCTGACGGAAAGAACAACAGGCTGTATGCTTTCAACTCCGGCCGCCACAAAGGAGAGTTCGGAAAGACATTCTCTATGATGGAGTCTCTTGCTCCGGGCGTAGATGTGAAGGCATTCAAGAAGGCGGAAGACGGAAGCTCGTACATTGTAAGACTGTATGAGACTCTCGGACAGCCTGAAGAAAATGCCGCTGTCGAGTTCCGTGTCCCTGTTGTCAACGCAAAAGAAGTCAACGGTATAGAAGAATATAAAGGAAAGGCGGATTATTCCGGAAACAAGTTGATTTCGGATATTACTCCTTATGCACCGAGGACATATTCTGTCGAACTTGCACCTTGCGGGAGCGGAATCAGGTCGTCCGGAAGCAAAAGCATAAAATTGCCTTACAATGCCGCTGGCTATACAAATGACGATTTCCGCAACCTCGCCAATATTGACGGGAAGGGCAATTCGTATTCTTATGATCTGCTCCCTGAGGTACTGACGGACGCTGGGACTGAGTTCAGGTTCGGGAAACTCGGCTATGACAATGTGGTCAAATGCAAAGGCGATACCCTCAGCTTCGATACCGAGAACGGAAAATACAGGATGCTGAGCCTGCTGGTGGCCTCAATGGACAAAGACAGGGACAATGTCGCCATATCCGTCGGTCAGAACAGATACGAGTTCGGAGTTCCGTATTATTCCGGTTTCTACGGGCAGTGGGGCTGGCTCACGGAGACCGGAGAAGGCTATCTGAAATCCGCACCTGTCGCTTATATAGGCACTCATCGCCACAATAATAACACAGGAAACGAGTCGTACATTTATACGTATATGTACAGAATCGATATTCCATTGGAAAAAGGCGCCGACAGTGCAGTGCTCCCGGAAGATGATAAAATCGTGGTGTTCTCAGCATCGCTTTCCGAGAACATCCCGGGCGAGTTCACTCCGGCTGACGAATTCAGGGCTGTGCCTTAGAATGTGTTAATTTGTTGAAATCAAATAATTTATCGAGATGAAAAACTTCCTGTTGTCTTGCGGTTTAGCACTTGCTGCATTCTGCTGCTGTTCTGGCAATCCCGCTGAACCTGACATTCCTGACGGCCCGGATCCGGTTCCGGACAAAAAGGTCAGGAATACAGTATTCGTTGTGTTCAAGACCCATCTTGATGTGGGATTCACGGATATGCCTTCGGAGATCGAAAGGCGTTATGCGGAGCAGGATGTTCTTGATGCGTTGAAAGTCATCGACGAACTGCGTGTCAAGGACGGTCCGGCGTGCCGTTACAAGTGGACAATAGGAAGTTGGGCTCTCGATGAATGCCTGAAAAAGGCATCGCCGGAGATTTCGGCTTTGATTGAGAAAGCAATCAGGAACGGCGACATTGTCTGGAATGCGATGCCTTATACTATGGAAACAGAAATGACGACTGCGGAGATGCTCGACGCGATGCTCGGGCTCTCTGCCAGTCTTGACGACAGATTCGGCAAAAAGACTGTTTCCGCCAAAATGTCCGATGTCCCGGGGCATACCCGCAGTATGATACCGTCTCTTTCCAGGGCCGGAATCCGTCTTGTCCACATCAGCCAGAACCGTTCAACCACTCTGCCTGAGATTCCTTATTCTGATTGGCAGGGAGTGTGCAGATGGGCTCATCCGGATGGAGGTGAAGTTATATTGCTGGACAGGAAGCCATACAGTCACGAAATTGAACTTCCTGGCGGAAATATCCTGTCCGTCAATCTCAAGCAGGACAACAAAGGTCCGCATACCGCTGACGAGGTGAGAAAAATCTACAAGAATCTCAGGACTGCCTATCCCGGGAAGACCGTCAGGGCTTCCGACCTGAACGAGGTAGCTGATGTTCTTGAGGACTACAGGGATTGCCTCCCGTTGTTCACGGGAGAGATAGGAGATACCTGGATACACGGGTTCGCGAGCGCACCTCCGAGAATGTCGGCTGTCAGGGCGTTGAACAGGAAATTCCGCGAGTGGGTGAACTCCGGGAGACTTGATCCTAAAAGCGATGAGGCGGTGGCTTTCGCTATAAGGCTGGGACTTGTGTCGGAACATACCTGGGGACTTGACAGCAAACTCTATCTGGGACACGAGGAACCGTATTATTACAATATAGAGACTTTCACCGCCGCTCTTGAGTCTGGCGAGTTCAAAAAGCTGGAGGACTCCTGGGAAGAGATAGACGCGTATGTCAATCAGGCAATTGCGTTGCTCCCTGCGGATCTGCGTGCTGAAGCGGTGGCGGCTGTTGACGAATCAGCTGCGCTTCCTGATTATGACCCTCAGGAACCCGGACAGCAGGAATTCTTGTCGGATGACGGCTCTTTTGCCTGGAAGCCTTCCACTGGCGGGAGCATGAAAGCCGGGCTGTTCACCTTGCAGACATTCGGCTTCAAAGATTTCAGGGCCTGGATAAAAACTTGGATGACAAGCACTTCTGCCAAGGCGGGAATGGAAGGGAGCGAAGCTGTGCCGGCTATGGTCCATCCGGTGGTCCGTGGCTCGGAAATGATGGAGTCCGATGGCCGCCAGGTGCGTTGTTCAATGGTTATGTCAGACGGAGTGGACAGCCGGATTTGTCCTCAAAAATTGCTTGCCTCATACCGTACCGATGACGGCAACAGGACTCTGGACATTGAGTTTACGTTGATTGGCAAACCGGCAAACAGGATGGCCGAAGCCTATTGGCTGAGTTTTGTCCCGGAGGATATAGTGTCGGTCAGCATTGAGAAAATGGGTAGTATGGTGAATGTCTCTGAAGTGGTCACCGGGGGCAATGCGAGGATGTTTGGCGTGGACAGGTATGTCGAGGTTGAGACTTTGCACGGAAAATTCAGAATATATTCATACGATGTCCCCCTCGTGCTTGCCGGAGGTCTGGATGATTTGAGCTACAAGGCAGTGCCTGACATTTCCAAAGGGATACATTTCAATATCTTCAACAATCTCTGGGGCGTCAACTATTCTATGTGGTGGAAAGGAAGCCACCGCTTCCGCTTCAGAATCGAGGCTGTGTGAATTCCATTCAACAATTATTATCTTTGCGCAAAACCCGAACAAATTGAAAAACTTCTTGTTGATATGCTGCGGTGTATTGCTCTCATTGTGCTGCCGCGCCGGAAATGCCGCTGCCGATTCGTCGGGAGCTGAAGCCAAATGGAAAAAATATCTTCCGACGATGAACGGTGAGATGAAGGCCCGCTATGAGTGGAATACGAATGGCGGAGTCTCCCGTTTCAATGTCAGGAATGCGAGGCTCAGGTTCACAGGATATGTATCTGAACTTGTGTGGTACAGGTTCTTCCTGGATTTCAATGACAATGGCAATCTGACCATACTTGATACGTATGTGACATTGTGCCCGGGATCGTTCGAATTCGTTTTCGGCCAGCAGCGGGCTGATCTTGACCGGAGCGTGAACCCGTATTTCTTCGCCAACAGATCCCTTCTTATCAAATACCTTCCGACAAACTGCGCTGTCAGTCATGACGGGCGCGTGATGGCGGATATCCAGGGATGGCGTGATATAGGTATTTCCGGAGGATATACATTCGGCAAAGGAGGTGATTTTCCGGTGCGTATCGGCGCGGGAGCGTTCAACGGTGCAGGAATGAGAAATCCGGTATATTCCAAGAAGTTGAGCTGGTCGGTGAGGATGGAGGCCGGAAGGAAAATGGACGGAATGCATTGCTATGCTTGGTATTACGACGGATGGCTTGCTCCGCAGGAACGCCGGGTGATATCCGGAGATACCGGTCTTGAGACTGTTGAGAAATTCCGGCAGAAGACGAGGATGGCCGCTGCCGGACTATATTATTGCGCTGACAGGCTGTATGTAGAGGGGGAATATGGAGCGCGCCTTGCCGGAGACGATGTTTCGGTTTCTGAAACCCTGCATACGGCTTATTTCCAGGGAATATATTCATTTCCCCTGAATGTCAAGCTGTTCAAATACGCCGCTCCGGCTTTCCGCTGGGATATTGCAGCAAACCTTCCTTTCAGGAATGTAATTGACTCATCTTTCGATATTCTATCCACCAACAGGCTCACATTCGGTATGAATATGGGCCTTACAGAGAAATTGATGGTATCCGAGCTGAGGCTCAATTTCGAGAAGTATCTATTTAAAAAAGATCCTTCCGACCTTGCGGAAAATCCTCTGTTCCAGGACAAACTCACGCTTGAACTGTGCATCCAGTTCTGATTCTCCTGAATTAAGTTTCGTAAGTCGCAAATTATTGTGTTTCAGAGGGGTTATCGCTTAATGCGAGCAAAGGCCAACGCACTTTTCTTTGTCTACGCTACCCTTTTCCTAAATCCCTTTCCCCGGGAAAGAGACTTACCCTCGGCCTATCGGCCTCAAAAGCAGTTGTTTCGCTCTGCGAAACTTAGGTCATGATTTTCTCCTGATTTTTTTTAAACTGGCGTGTGCAATGTCAGATGAAAACAGTAACTTTACATCATTGCGCATAAAAGTTATTTTGGAATTATGATAAAAAGAATTTTGGCGGCGTTTGGAACGCTGATTTTAGCGGGGACAGCAGCGGTTACCTGCTTTGCCGGGACACCGGGAAACAAGGCCCCGAAGAATTTGAAACTGGTGTATTGGAACATCCAGAACGGAATGTGGAGCGGCCAGGGGGAGAATTATGACTCGTTCGTGAAATGGGTCCGCAAACAGAAACCGGACATCTGCGTATGGTGCGAGGCGCAGTCAATCTGGGAGACCGGCACGGCTAAAAAGATGCCGGAAAAGGACCGCTACCTGACTGACAACTGGGGTGAGCTCGCGGCAAGATATGGCCATAAATACTGGGCCATCGGGGCGCACAGGGACAACTATCCGCAGGTGGTCACTTCGAAATACCCAATCGAGACTGTGAAGAAGATTGCAGGTGAGGCTCCTGACAGCATTGTCACCCACGGCGCAGGATGGTTCAGGATAAATGTCGCCGGCCAGGAACTCAACATCGTCACCCTCCACACCTGGCCCCAGGCCTACGCCTACCAGGCCGCCAACAGGGATTCCAGCAAGGCTGTCAACGGAGGAGACCATTACAGGAGAATGGAGATAGAATATATATGCCGCCACACAGTGGCCGGGGCCGGAGATGACGGCCTCTGGATGATGATGGGCGACTTCAATTCCCGTTCAAGGGTTGACGATTACAAATATAAGAAGCCTGAGAATTATACCGGCTATCTCGTGCACGACTACATTGCCGGAAATACGTTCTATATTGATGCAGTTGAGCGCCAGCATCCCGGCACATTCATAACATCTACAGGAGGCGAGTCCAGAATCGATTATCTCTATTGCAGCCCTGAGCTTTACGAGAAAGTGAAATCCGCGGAAATCATTTCGGATTCCTACACGACCCCGGTCCGCGATCCGGAGGGCCTCTCCAATTTCTGGCATCCGTCGGACCACAGGCCTATAGTGGCTGAGTTTGACTTGAGAATTCGCTGATTCTGGACAATGGCGCAGATAGACAAACTGTTCAATGACAGCGAGTTCGGCCTGGTGCGCATTACAAGGAGCAGCCGCAGCCGGCGCATAAGCCTGAGGGTTAAGGGCCGTAAGGGCAGATCCGGGGAGCGGCTTTCCGTCACGGTTCCATATCTGACCGGCTTCAAAGCAGGGCTTGATTTCCTTGAAAGCCATAGG
Organism: Candidatus Cryptobacteroides sp.; assembly: GCA_051870055.1. Taxonomy (GTDB): domain Bacteria; phylum Bacteroidota; class Bacteroidia; order Bacteroidales; family UBA932; genus Cryptobacteroides. Next base: position 3,352 of record JBJEBM010000066.1, on the reverse strand, counting down.
GAATGGGTGAGGAAAGCATTCCGGGCACAGGATTCAAGGATTGGCAGGGCCGGAGGTGAAGGGCGCGCAGTGCTCGGCATCAGGGACGGATTCACTGTTCCCACCCTTGTGGCGGAAATAGTCTTTCTTGCGGATGGAGGCCTGGCAGACCGCGCTGTCGTGAAATGTTCGTCAGAAGACGGTAAAGCCCTCCGGACGATACGTTTTCCTGAGACCTGGCTGGGTGAAGATGGTGCTGTTAATGATCCGGCAAAGGTGGACTGGCTGAAAAATGTGCTTGCCGAGGTCCTCCGGAAAGATGCGAAGGTATATCTTGTGGGACGTCTTGCGGAACTTGCCTCCAGATACGGCTTCACATATCACCGGGTCACTGTAAAGCACAATGTGTCGAATTGGGGATGCTGCTCCAGCAAGGACAATATCAGCTTGAACCTCAATCTGATGCGACTCCCGAAGCCGCTCTGCGACTACGTTCTTCTCCACGAACTCTGCCATCTGCGCGAGCGGAACCACGGCCCCGCTTTCCATTCGATGCTGGAAAAACTCTGCCGGGACAATTTGGAACATCTGGTCTCTGAGGGCTGCGAAGAGGCGGCGCAGTATCTTGATTTTCCGAGCGCTGGGCAGGCCTTGAGCAGGGCCGTGGCCGGATGGGTGATTTTTTGACGGATTTTTATTGAATTGGCATTGCAATATCGGAAATTATGCATAACTTTGCACCCGCTTTTCCGTGACGGATAAGTATTTGTATTTTTTAAAATGTTTTATTAACCAAAATTTTTTGCGAAAAATGGCAGAATATTTACAAGCCGAGAAGAAGCAAGAGATTTTCGCGAAGTACGGGAAGTCTAATACAGACACCGGCTCACCAGAGAGTCAAGTTGCTCTATTTTCCTACCGTATCGATCACCTCACTGAGCACGTGAAGAAGAACAAGAAAGACGTTGTCACACGCCGTTCCCTTCTCCGCCTCGTAGGTAAAAGACGTCAGCTTCTGGACTATCTCCAGAAGACAGACATCGAAAGATACAGAAACATCGTCAAGGAGCTTGGTCTCCGTCGATAATACGATAGGAAGCCTTATGAGATGGGGGTGCCTGGAAAACCCTCATCTCTTTTTTATCCCGAATACTTATCTCCCGGCCTGCAAATAAACAGACCTGCGGCGGGCCCGGGCGCTGAATATTAATATGATACGAAAATCAACTTCCATTGGGGAAGGCAGGTCTATGAAGCACTAATGAACATCATCAACAAGAAAATCGAATTATCCGACGGTAGGGTAATCGAAATCGAGACCGGCAAGCTCGCCAAGCAGGCTGACGGTTCAGCAGTCATCAAAATGGGAGGCACAATGCTTCTCGCAACAGTCTGTGCGGCCAAGGAGGTAAAGGAAGGAACTGACTTCATGCCTCTTACGGTTGATTACAAGGAAAAGTTCTATGCTGCAGGACGTTTCCCGGGCGGATTTATGAAGCGTGAGGGAAAGTCCTCTGATTATGAAATCCTTATCTCCCGTCTCATCGACCGTCCGATCAGGCCTCTCTGGCCAGCTGACTATCATCTTGAGACATTTGTGAATGTGACCCTCATTTCAGCCGACAAGGATACCCAGCCGGATGCACTTGCCGGACTTGCAGCATCCTGCGCCCTCGCGGCTTCCAACCTTCCTTTCGAAGGCCCTATCTCCGAGGTCCGCGTGTGCCGCATCGACGGCCAGTTCGTGATCAACCCGGGCTTCGAGGATATGAAGAGGAGCGACATCGAACTTATGGTTGCCGCTACTGAGGAGAACATCATGATGGTTGAGGGTGAGATGAAGGAGGTCAGCGAGCACGATATGCTTGAGGCCATCAAGTTCGCCCACGAGGAGATAAAGAAGCATTGCCGTGTGCAGAAGGAACTTATCAAGGAACTCGGCAATGACGTCAAGAGGGATTATCCTCACGATGAGGAGGATGAGGACCTCAGGAAGGCAGTTCACGAGTTCTGCTATGACAAGTGCTATGCTCTCGCAAAGTCTGCAAAGCCGAAGCACGAGAGGGAGGACGGTTTCGCCCAGATCAAGGCAGACTTCCTCGCAACTCTTTCTGAGGAGGATCAGGAGGCCAAGGCTGCAATGGTCGCAAGATATTACGGTGATGAGGAGAAGGCCGCGATGAGGAACATGATTCTCGATGAGGGAATCCGTCTCGACGGCCGTGTCAGCACGCAGGTGCGCCCGATCTGGTGTGAGGTAGGTTATCTTCCTTGCGCACACGGTTCCGCAATCTTCACCCGCGGCGAGACCCAGTCTCTCGCTACTGTGACCCTCGGAACCAAACTTGATATGAAGGAGATGGATGAAGTTCTCATCCAGGATGACCAGCAGGTTGTCCTCCACTACAACTTCCCTCCATTCTCTACCGGTGAGGCAAAATCACAGCGCGGCGTCGGCCGTCGTGAAATCGGCCACGGAAACCTTGCCCTCCGTGCCCTCAAACCGGTGATTCCTACAATGCCTGAGAATCCTTACGCAGTGCGTATCGTTTCTGATATTCTTGAGTCAAACGGCTCATCTTCAATGGCTTCCGTATGCGGAGGCTGTCTGGCCCTGATGGATGCCGGCGTGAAGATAAAGAAACCTGTGGCCGGTGTCGCTATGGGTCTCATCACTGACAAGGACAGACCTAACGAGAGATATGCTATCCTCACCGACATTCTCGGAGACGAGGATCATCTCGGAGATATGGACTTCAAGGTGACCGGAACAAAGGACGGTATCACAGCAACCCAGATGGATATCAAGGTTGACGGTCTTTCTTATGACGTTCTCGCCAAGGCTCTTGAGCAGGCCCGTCAGGGAAGGCTCCACATTATGGGCGAGATGATGAAGACTATCAGCGAGCCTCGTGAGGATTACAAGCCGTTCGTTCCTCGCATCAAGCAGATTGAAATCGACTCTGATTTCATCGGAGCTGTTATCGGAAAGGGTGGCGAGACAATCCAGAAGATCCAGAAAGAAACCGGAACCACCATTACCATTACCGAGGATACGGAGAGACACAAGGGAATCGTGGATATCTTCAGCGCTGACAGAGACGCTCTCGACAAGGCTCTCGCATGGATTGAAGGCATCTGCGCTGTACCTGAGGTTGGTACTGTATATCACGGAAAGGTCGTTTCAATCCTCGATTTCGGCGCATTCGTCGAGATTCTTCCTGGTAAGGAAGGCCTCCTCCACGTGTCCGAGATTGCCTGGGAAAAGACCGAGAATGTGTCAGACGTGCTCAAGGTAGGTGACGAGGTGGACGTTAAACTCCTCGAAATCGATGAGAAGACCGGCAAGATGAGACTCTCGATGAGGGCTCTT
>JBJEBM010000065.1:0-12318 GCA_051870055.1 Candidatus Cryptobacteroides sp. | reverse complement strand
GAAGGGAACTGTCGCTGCTTCGGTCAAATTGAAAACATTAAACGACAGTCCCTAAGTATGGCTTCTATAGTAGTGAAATCGTAGCGGACTCAGGATATGGCAGTGAGCAGAACTACGAGTTCATGTTCGCCAACGGTATGACTCCCTATGTGAAGTACAATATGTTCCACAAGGAGATGAAACGCAAGTTCCTGAAGAATCCATTACATCAGGCGAACCTGTACTATAATGAGGAGTTGGACTACTACGTATGCCCTATGCGTCAGCACATGGAGCATATTGCGGACAAGAAGACCGTATCTGACTTGGAATACGTATCTCACACATCAGTATACAGGGCATCCAACTGCTCGAAATGTCCGTTGCGTGGGATGTACTATAATGGGAAAGGCGACAGAAGAACAATAGATGTTAATCACAAGGCAAACTCATACAAGAAGTCAGCAAAAGCATTGCTCACAAGCCAGCGTGGACTGATGCATCGCAGAAACAGGCCAATAGAACCCGAAGCCTGCTTTGTGAATATAAAGTTCAACCACGGCTTCAAGAGGTTCCATCTGAGGCCAGTGAGAAAGACAAAGGTGGAATGGGGATTGGTATCTTTGGCACATAACCTAAGGAAGTATGTTGCTTATAAGGCGGAACCTAAGCAAAAACAAGCCCAAAGTATGGTAATTGTCGCAGAAAACCATTACTAAAGCACGCTGTGTAGTTGTCAGAGGGCTCTGCCAGAGCGTGGCCGGCCGCGGCCTCGTGAGCTGCTCCCGAAGGAACGAAGTTCCGAAGGGTGGATGGAGCGAAGCGGAACTCTGGCGGAGCCCTCCGACAACTCTATACTTTCTATAGAATGCAGAGACCGACCCATGTTTGGATCGGCCTCTTTGCTAATAACTCCTGTTCTCAATGAACGGGAGTCATCTGCTAATAGTTCTCGGCCTTGATCTGGAAATAGCTCTTGGCGTGCTTGCAGACAGGGCAAACCTCAGGAGCCTTCTTTCCGATGACAATATGTCCGCAGTTAGAGCACTCCCAGATAACGTCCTCGTCACGTGAGAAGACAACGTCACCCTTGACATTCTCAAGAAGTTTTCTGTAACGCTCCTCGTGAGTCTTCTCGATAGCGCCAACTTTCTCGAAAAGGAATGCTATATCATCGAATCCCTCCTCAGCAGCGGTCTTTGCGAAACCGGCGTACATATCAGTCCACTCATAGTTCTCACCTGCAGCCGCATCAGCAAGATTGGCTGCTGTATCTGGCATCTCGCCTCCGTGCAGATATTTGAACCAGATTTTAGCGTGCTCCTTCTCGTTCCTTGCAGTATCCTCAAAGAGGCTGGCAATCTGTACATAACCATCTTTCTTGGCTTTGGAAGCATAGTAAAGATACTTCGTATGAGCCTGTGACTCACCGGCAAACGCCGTCTGAAGATTTTTCTCGGTCTGTGACCCTTTCAGTTCATTCATAATTTTTAGTAATTAAAATTTACGTCAAATTTAAATATTTTTTTGAAATTTCACTCCGCTCTCCAGCAAAAAAGAGCGAAAAAAACATTGATCAGGATGTAGATGACAAATGCCGACAATATGACAAGCGCCCAGTTCACCTTCAACAGAATCACCGTAACGACAATCGGAATAAAGCTCAAAAGGAAAATGAGCCGCATGATTTTCAGCATCTTGTCCGCTGATATCCCTTTGCCGAATTTCATTGCGAACATCGGAAGCTCACATACCAGCAACGCCGACAGCACCACCGAGACTATAGGAATGAACCAGCAGCTCCCGCATAGGGCATCAAGAAACGGAAGAGCACCCGAATATCCGGATGCTACGCAGTAAGCCATTGAACCGCAAATCATTGCGGCCGCAGGTGTAGGGAGGCCGACAAAATTGGAATGCTGCCTGTCGTCAATATTGAACTTGGCCAGTCTCAGCCCTGAGAACACTGCAATGCAAAGAGGTATGAATCTCGTCCAATGATCTGTTCCCATCAGACTGTAAAGCATCAATGCCGGAAGCACTCCGAAGCTCACCATATCCGCCAATGAGTCAAGCTCTTTGCCAATTTCAGAATACGCTCCGAGAAGCCTCGCCGCAAGCCCGTCACAGAAGTCGAAACAGGCCGCGGCAAGCATCAGTGGAAACGCTATGTCAATCCGTCCCTCCAATGTGAAAATCACCCCAAGAGTTCCCGAGAGCAGGTTCATTGAGGTGATTGTATTCGGAATATACTTGATAATCCGCATTTTAAATAATTATTTTACGCCGATTTTCTTGGCCAGATCCTTAGGAAGAGCATCCTTGTGCATGAACACGCTGATTGACTTTCCTTTTACAAAAGCCTCGCTGGCATACCAGATTCCCTGATAATCGCCGGCATTTCCCCACGAATTCTTGACCATATAATACTTGTTGCCGTACTGGTCTTTTGCGATACCGAATATCAGCATACCGTGGTCATCAGTAGTGGTCTTGTTGTCAAAACCGGTCTGCCTGAACTCCTGTGTAGCCTCAAGCTCTTCTGGAGCAGCGCTTTCCTCTTTCTTGTCAGATTTGCCGACCCATTTCTCCTGGTCAGAACCGGAAGTCTTGCTTGCCTCAGGAAGTAGCTGGGCGAGTCCGGTACGGGTGAATCCGCGCTCGCTGACATCGCTTGCCCAGGCCACAGTATAACCTTTCATAATGGCGTTGTCAATAGCTGCCATGAACTCGTCAATCGGAACGTTCCAGTCTGTGTCGAATCTCCAGTTGTCGCAAAGTTCAAGTGCAACCTTCTGATAGAAAGGATGATGGGTGAAAGATGTCAGAGACACATAATTGTCAGGATTGATGCCGTATGAATCCCTGTACGAAGCAGGAGTGTAGGATTTTCCGTTATAGGTGAACTCGGTAGGGCATTCTCCGAGATATGCGTCAACTACTCCCTGGAAAGCCTTTTTCCATGCAGGGGTGAGAGAACGGTTCGGGTTCTTGGAGACAGCCTCCACAACAGCTTTTGTCAATGCGTCAAGCTCTCCGTGTACCGGAAGTTCAGTGCCGTAATTGGTTCCCGGCTGGACGCTCTGGGGCACGAGGCCGTAGTCTTTCACAACGTGCATCACGTCACCGATCTCGCTGCCTGCGCTGAAATTCAGCTTGCCGTCAAGTCTGACGTATTTGTCGGCGCGGTCCTGATAGGAATGGCTGACTACAAACATCTCCGAAAAGTCCGGATACTGTGTGGAGTCGGTAATATGGTTGATTCTGATGGCCTCGGACTCAAGAAAGCCGATACCTGAGAAACACCAGCAGGTACCTGAACGGTACTGGTTCTTGACAGGGGTAATAGGATTCTCGCAGACTGTTGTGAATGTCAGTCCTGCAGGTTTCTTCTCATCTTTAGGCTGCGCCTGCATTGATGATACAAGCACTGCCGCAAGAGCGGCGACAAAAATTCTTTTCATTCTGTTATTTTTTTATAATTACAATCAGTCATATCTTTACAAAATTAGAAAATACTTGCGGAAATATCAATCATTATCCGGATTTTAAATATATTTGCACCCGCAAAAACTGAATTATGAAGCATTATACTATATTATATATCCACGGGATGGGCGGAGGAACGGACAGCAGAATTCCATCTTTCCTGAATGAGCATATAGGGGAATTCGTCCCGGATGATGTTCTTATCAATGTTATAGTCAGGACTTACGATATCGATCCGGATCTGGCCTTCCCGGAAATCAGGAAATGGTTCGGAGAACTTGAGCCTAACCTTGTGATAGGGGAGTCTTTGGGCAGTCTGCACGCTTTGAGACTGACCGGTGTGCCTCATCTATTCGTTTCTCCCGCTATCGGGGCGGCGAGATGGATGTCCGCAGTGTCCCACATACCTGGTGCCGCCTGGGTGATGCGCCGTCTGTACCAGCCTTATTCTCCTGAACGTCAGACACTTGATTTCACTAAAGAGATTCTTTCACATTATTCAGGAATAAGGGAAGAAGCATTGTCACATTCTCCTCTAAAAGGGGGAAACGGGTATTTTTTCGCTTTCTTCGGTACTGCCGACCATTACCGCAGATTCGGTGTCGTGAGCATCCGCAGATGGCGCAAGTATTTCGGCAGGGATTCATACAAAATATATAAAGGCACCCATTTCATGGAGAATGAGTACCTTTATACTATGTTGATTCCCAAGATATTGGAAGTTCTCAGCCTATAATCTTCCCGGATATTCCTGAAGACCTTTCTCAAGGATGTCAAGAGCCTTCTCAAGCTCAGGAACTTCGAGCACATAAGCCACACGGATATGGTTGCGTCCCTTGCCCGGAGTCTTGTAGAATGATGCGGCAGGTGTCACCATTGTGGTCTGTCCGTCAAGCCTGAACTCGGTAAGCATCCATTTCGCGAATTTCTCGGCATCATCCACCGGAATCTCGGCTATCGTATAGAAAGCTCCCATCGGAAGAGGGGAGAATACGCCCGGCATTGCGTTGAGACGGCTGATCATATAATCACGCCTGCGGATGTACTCCTCTTTCACAGCATCAAAATATTCATCCGGAGTGTCAAGGGCGCCGAGCGCCGCAATCTGACCGTAAATCGGAGGGCAGAGCCTTGCCTGCGCATATTTCATAGCGGCCTTCATAACTTCTTTATTGTGGGAGATTATGCATCCGATACGGCATCCGCACAGGTTGTACCTCTTGGATACGGAGTCGATAAGAATCACATTCTGCTCGAGGCCTGGAATGTTCATAGCGGAGAAATGCGGCTCGTCGGTGTAGCAGAACTCCCTGTAAACCTCGTCTGAGATAAGGAAGAGATCGTGCTTCTTAGCCACTTCTCCAAGTGCGAGCATATTCTCCTTTGTATAGAGAGTGCCGGTAGGATTGCCCGGATTGCTTATCAGGATAGCCTTTGTCTTAGGGGTGATAAGTTTCTCGAATTCAGATATATCCGGCACTTTGAAACCTTCACGGATATCTGTCGGCACGGCTTTCATGGTGATGCCGTTCATATAGGCAAAGGTATTGTAATTCGTGTAGAACGGCTCCATCACAATGACCTCGTCGCCCTCATCGCAGGTAATCTGGAGAGAAAGATTGACTCCCTCGCTGCCGGCGACTGTGACAATCAGTTCAGGGACTTCTATGTCAATGCCTATTTTCTTGTAATATTTCTCTACAAGACCTTTCCGGAGCTCGATAAGTCCGGCGGAATTGGAGTAGGAAACGTGGTCAAGGGTATTCTTCCGTACCGCCTCAAGAGCGCACTCAGGGGATTTGATGTCAGGCTGGCCGACATTCAGATGATAGACTTTGATACCTTCGGCTTTGGCCGCATCTGCAAAAGGAACGAGCTTTCTGATGGCCGAAGCAGGCATCAGCTCGGACTTGTGAGAAATAATTGCCATTATTATTCGTTTTAATTAAAATTTACTCCATAAAGCTTTTACAAAGATAGTGATTTTTTTTACCTTTGCAGACGTACTTAACAAAATCACATAAATTTATGTCAACTTTTAGACAAAGAGCTTTGGACGAAGCAGCCGCTCACACGACTGAGCGCTATTTCGTCGAGAATAGGCCTGTTTCGGCCTATTTCGGGGAAAACGTATTCGACCTCGCTAAAATGAGGAAGTATATGTCCCAGTCAGCCTATGAAGCCGTCCTGTCAGCCGTAAAATTCGGCAAAACAATTGACAGGTCGGTAGCAAATGAAATCGCTTCGGCTATGAAAACCTGGGCGATTGAAAGGGGTGCTACCCATTACACCCATCTGTTCCAGCCACTTACAGGAACAACAGCCGAGAAGCACGAGGCATTTGTGACAGTGAAGGACGGACAGGTATTCGAACGTTTCAGCGGCAGCGCACTTGTCCAGCAGGAGCCTGATGCGTCAAGCTTCCCTAATGGAGGTCTCCGCAACACATTCGAGGCAAGGGGCTATTCAGCCTGGGACCCTAACTCTCCGGTATTCATTCTCGACGAGACTCTCTGTATCCCGTCAGTCTTTGTGTCATATACCGGCGAGGCTCTTGATATGAAAGTTCCAAACCTGAGGTCAATCCAGGCGCTCAGCGCTGCCGCGACATCAGTCGCAGGCCTTTTTGACCCTTCAGTTTCTTCTGTATCAGTCAATGTAGGACTTGAGCAGGAGTATTTCCTTGTAGATGAATCACTTTACAATGCCCGTCCCGACCTCAAGCTTTGCGACAGGACAGTGATTGGCCATACATCAGCCAAAGACCAGCAGCTCTCAGACCACTATTTCGGAGCAATTCCTTCGAGGGTCGAGGCATTCATGAAAGATTTCGAGACCGAGGCCTACAAACTTGGCATCCAGCTTCAGACAAGGCATAACGAGGTGGCTCCTAACCAGTTCGAGTGCGCTCCTGTATTCTGCGAGGCTACCAAGGCCATTGACCAGAATATGCTGCTTATGATCCTGATGCCGAAAGTGGCTGAGAAGCATCATCTCAAGGTCATTTTCCACGAGAAACCGTTCGACGGCATCAACGGAAGCGGCAAACATTGCAACTGGTCAATGCAGACAAACACCGGAGTCAATCTCCTCTCACCGGGCAAGACTCCTACCAAGAATCTCCAGTTCCTTGCATTCTACTCATCGGTAGTACGTGCCGTATATCGCCACAACCACTTGCTGATGACCTCTGTATGCACCCTGAACAATTCATACAGGCTCGGCGGTCACGAGGCTCCGCCTGCAGTGATGTCAATATTCTCCGGTTCGACTGTCTCTAAGATTTTCGAAGGAATTCTAAATATGAAAGACACTCTGGATTCAGAGGCCGGAAAAGCATCCATCCAGATGGTCAGCTCGATTCCTGAGATTCTCCAGGACAATACTGACCGCAACAGGACATCTCCTTTCGCATTCACCGGCAACCGTTTCGAGTTCCGCGCAGTCGGTTCTTCAGCCAATGCCGCGGGCGCTACATACGTACTCAACTCTATTGTGGCTGAGAGCCTTAACGACTTCAAGGCAGAAGTTGACGCTCTTGAGGCAGCCGGTGAAAGCAGACAGGGCGCCGTGCTTTCAACTGTAAGGAAATTCATTTCGGAGTCAAAGAACGTGATGTTCGAAGGCAACGGTTACAGCAAGGAGTGGGAAGCAGAGTCCGAACGCAGAGGCCTTAAAGCAGTAAGAAATGTTCCTGAGTCCTACAAGGTATATACCGAGAAGGAAACTGTGGATATGTTCAACAAACTCGGAGTGCTCTCTCCTGTTGAGTCTGAGGCGCGCTACGAGGTTCTGAACGAGACTTATGTCAAGAAACTTCAGATTGAGGCGAGAATCATCGGCGACGTATGTCTCAACCACGTGATTCCTGCCGCTGTAGGTTATCAGAATATTCTTGTCAAGAGCATCCAGGGCTGCAAAGACGTGTTCGGGGAAGAGTTCCGTTCACTTTGCAAGGCTGATATGGAAACATACAAGAAGATTTCCAATTTTGTTAACAATATTTCCGCCGATGTCGAGGCTCTTGTCGAGGCAAGAAAGAAGGCCAACAAGATCGAGGATATGGCGGAAAGGGCATATCTGTACTCAACAGAGGTTAAGGCCGAGATGGACAAGGTGCGCTACAGCGCCGATCATCTCGAAATGCTCGTTGATGACGAGCTCTGGCCTCTTCCTAAATACAGAGAGCTCTTGTTCTTCTAAAATCAAAGACGTGAGGAATAGACTCTTAGCTTTACTGATAATATTGTCACCGACCTTCGCGGCATCCTGTGTGAACCGTGGGGCCGGTGACCCTTTGTCTATCAGATTCGTTCAGGACCTGCTCGCTGACACCACCTCAGTGGATTACGCAAAGATAAGGACAGCAGGGGCGGACGGGAAAAACGGCAGTTTGACGATATTCGGCCCGGCCGAAGAATCATTTTTCCTCGCCGAGAAATTCATAACCTGCGATGACTTTGACAATGTCACAGGTTCAAGGAATCCGGACGGACTCCCTGATTTCGCAGGCGAGACAATTTCGGTAACGAGCGATGTCGCCAACTCTCCGTATTCCGGTTATATCGGATATTCGAACGAGGAGTTTTTGAAAGAAAATGCCGTCAGAGGTTTCCTGGACGCAGTTGACACATTGTGCAGGGCGAACCAGTATGACAAAGAGACTGTCGTCAGAAAGCAGGGCGCGAAAGTGCTTGTATTGTCATCCTCATATCTGTCCGCATACGGATATTACGACATCAGGACGGTGTCAGAAGCATCCGGCCATCGGATCAAAGTCATTTCCCCGGTGCATTCTATGTTTGATTCAGCGGCTGAAAGACACGGCGAAAATGCCAATATAGCAGTCTGGACTACTCCTGAAGTGCTTGGTGCCGGAGTTTATGCCTCTGCTTCATCATTGATTGCAGAGAAACATCCTTCAATTGATTATGAAGTTCTGTGCCCCGACAGGTCAGACAGTCTGGAGGAGAGAATAATTTCAATTCTGCGGCTGTACAGGGCCTCGGGCAAAACTGAAAAGCTGGATGCGGTGCTGGTTGATGAGATGCCGCTTTCCGCCGCTTGCCTCAATCAGACACTCAAGAGACTTGAAGAGGTCAGTGACAGCCTGCTCGCATACAAGCCGATACTGTCAGACAATTTTGAATTCATCGATGCCGCGGAGTCAGTCACGGGAGAATGCATCAAATACCTCCGGGCATCAAATCAGTTCACACACAGGGTCGCTTATCCTGATGCCGTGTTCTATTGCACATTACCTCTTCCGGGAATGTCTCCGGATGATTACAACGAGGACGGCACTTTCAAGGACAGCTTTAAATACAACAGGGCCCCATCCTCTGAAACAGACACTTACATTTTAACCAAAATGGAATCCCGTTCTGTGCGGGACAGCATTCTTCATACAATGAGGCGTATCAGCCCAAAAACATTCGAGCTTTATGTTTCAAAGTAGTATAACACCTGAAGAGATAGATAAGCTCGGTCTTGCGGCATTCGAGGGAAAGATTTACGTCATTGACCGTCCCGGACCGGAACTGAACCATGCGGTCCAGTACCTGAGACGCCAGAAAATCATTGGCTTCGACACTGAATCGAGACCGTCTTTCTCTCCTGGACAGCCAAGTTTCGGGGTATCTCTTCTCCAGCTCTCCGGTCCAAATGAGGCTTTCCTGTTCAGAATCAAGCTATTGGGAATGGACGACAGGATATGCGCCATTCTTGCAGACAGCAAGATTGCAAAAGTGGGAGCTGCCGTTAATGATGACATCAAGGGGTTGCAGAGGCATAAAGACTTCCAGCCGGAGAATTTCATTGACCTCCAGAAGATTGTATGGGAATACGGAATCAAGGACAAGAGTGTCAAGAAGATGTCGGCCATCATCCTCGGTGTACGAATCTCCAAGACGCAGCAGCTTTCCAACTGGGAGGCCGACACGCTTTCCGAGTCACAGCAGAAATATGCCGCAACTGACGCCTGGATATGCAGAAAGATGTATAACAAGCTGATGAAGAGCGAGAAGAATCCTCTCAGTTATGAGGAGATGCATCCTGTCCAGGCGGTCAAACCAGTACAGGAACCGGCTCCGAAAGAGAATCAGGCCAAGAAAGAAAGCAGCCGGAAAAAGAGAAGGCGCAGAAATTATAAAAAGAAATATTATAAACGCAAACGTTCTAAAAATCAGTCCGATGTCAAAGATAATACTGAAAAAAGGTAGAGAGGAATCCCTGAAAAGATTCCATCCGTGGGTGTTTTCCGGAGCTGTTGCCCAGATAATCGGGCAGCCGGCGGAAGGTGATGTTGTGAATGTGTACGGCTCGGACGGAAAATTCCTTGCAACCGGCCATTACCAGATTGGCTCCATTGCTGTACGAGTCTTGAGTTTCGATATGGAAACCCTCGGGGATGATTTCTGGAAAGTTATGATTGCCAGAGCTTTGCAGGTAAGAGTGGCAGTTGGTCTCGCCGGCGGTCATAAATCTCCAAGCAGCAGGACAACCAATTGCTACAGGCTTGTTCACGGGGAAGGAGACAACCTGCCAGGACTGATAATCGATTATTACGACGGAGTCTGCGTGATGCAGGCACATTCGGCCGGTATGTTCAGGGCACGCAAACAGATTGCTGACGCGCTTCTTGCCGTATATGGGGATGAGCTGAAGGCTGTTTATGACAAGAGTTCTGGAACAGCCCCGTTCAAAGCCGGGCTTGATCTTGTTGACGGATATCTTTACAAAAGGGATGACCTTGTCGGTGACGAGCTTGTCGTGCTTGAGAATGGTCATAAATTCATTGTCAACTGGAATGAAGGCCAGAAGACTGGATTTTTCCTTGACCAGAGGGAGAACAGGGCGCTTGTGGAGAGATATTCAAATGGGCGTAATGTATTGAACCTGTTCTGTTATACAGGAGGATTCTCAATCTATGCTTTAGGTGCTGGAGCTGCTCACGTGGACTCGGTTGACAGCTCTGCCAAGGCAATGTCCCTTGTGACGAGAAACATTTCGGAGGGTGGTTTCGCTGACAGCCTGCATACAGAGTATTGTCAGGATGCATTGGATTTCCTGAGAGACGCGCCCGCTGACAAATATGATCTTATGATTGTTGACCCGCCGGCCTTCGCAAAGCACAGGGGAGCGCTGAACAATGCCCTCCGCGCATACCAGAGGCTTAATGCCGCTGCAATATCCAAAGTGGCCCCAGGCGGCTTGGTGTTCACTTTCAGCTGTTCACAGGTTGTTGACAAAGAGGCATTTGCATTGGCTGTATTCTCCGGTGCGGCTCAGACTGGCAGAAAAGTCAGGATTTTGGACAGGCTGAACCAGCCGTCAGACCATGCTGTGAATATCTACCATCCGGAAGGGGAGTACCTCAAAGGACTCCTTCTCTACGTAGAATAGAGCCCCACACTATTTCAAGAAATTTTCAAGTTCCTGATACACAAGATGTATCGGGAGTCCCATAATTGTGAAGAACGAGCCGTCGATCTTAGTGATACCTATATAGCCTATCCATTCCTGTATGCCATACGCACCTGCCTTGTCATAAGGCCTGTAATTATCGACATAATAGGCTATCTCATTGTCAGTAAGCTCTTTGAAATGCACAAGAGCCTTGTCTGAAACAGTTGCGGAACGCTCTTTGTCACGCAGTGTTATCGCCGTGACCACTGAATGGCTTTTTCCTGAAAGAAAGCGGAGCATTGATATTGCCTCTTCTCGGCCATGCGGCTTGCCTAATGCTTTTCCGTTGCATATCACCATAGTGTCGGAAGTGAGCAGAATTTCATCATTCTCAAGCGGACGGTGGAATCCGTTTGACTTCCCTTCAGACATCAGGGCAGGTATCAGTTCGGCAGGTGTATCAGGAGCATATTGTTCGACAAACGATGTGTCCGCATCTACTGTGAATTGAATATCAGCACCTTGAAGCAGTTCACGCCGCCTCGGGGAAGCGCTTGCGAGAATCAGTTTTTTCGACTTCAGCTCCATATCAGAATTTGGCTTTGTAACCTTTCACATCGAATACCCACTTGCCCTGTGATTTCAGGACTTTCTCGACAACATCCCTTACGCAACCCCGTCCTCCCGGGAAAGGGGAGACATAGTCCGCAGCCTCTTTTGCTTCCGGCACGGCATCGGAAGGGGAGACTCCTATGCCGCAGGCCTTCATAACCTCAATGTCAGGAATGTCATCACCGACATAAAGAACTTCAGAAGGCCTGAGACCGTGTCTCTGACAGAAGTCCCTGAAATCCTCCATCTTGTCCCTTGAGCCGAGATATACGTCTTCAGGTTCAATTCCGCAGCTTCTGAACCTGGCAGTGATGGAGCCGGAACGTCCGCCAGTGATTATGCCGGTATGGAAACCGTTAAGTGAAGCCATTCTTACTGCGAAACCGTCTTTGGCATCGAATGTCCTGTACAGTTCACCGGACAGGTCGCAGAGAATTCCGCCGTCAGTGAATACTCCGTCCACATCGAAAGCCAGCCCCCGGATCCTGTCAAATCCTGGACTTGTTTGTGCCTTGTTCAACTCCATATGATTCAGGACTTTGTGCCGTTATTGAACGGTGCGAAGTCACCGAGGTTGAAAGTGTTCTCTTTCTGTGGTCCAAGTCTTGAACCCATATCTACAGGCCCGAAATTGGACTCATATTTCTTGATATTGTCCATCAGCGCGGAAAGGAGTCTTTTCGCGTGTTCCGGAGTCATAATTATACGGTTGGAGATTTCCGGCTTTGGCATTCCCGGAAGTATGTTGGCGAAATCAATGATGAATTCGCTGTGGGAATGTGTAATTATTGCAAGGTTTGACTATGAGCCCTTTGCCACTTCAGGTTTAAG
>JBJEBM010000064.1:0-12365 GCA_051870055.1 Candidatus Cryptobacteroides sp. | reverse complement strand
TGGTCCCTTTTTCAATTATTTTGGTGGTGGAATTTTGCGGTACTATTTACACCTTCAGTTTACCGGAATGTCCTTTCTTTGTAGTGATAATCACAACTCCGTTCGCTGCCCTGGAACCATAAATTGCAGCGGATGAAGCATCCTTAAGCACCTGGATTGATTCAATATCCTCTACATTGAGGCCCAGTTCGCTGCCGCCATAGCTGCCATCCACGATGTAAAGTGGAGAGTTGTTGGAAAATGATCCAAGGCCTCTGATTCTCATTGTCCCGTTCGAACCAGGCTGGCCGCTTGAGGTGATTTTCACTCCGGCTATCTTTCCGCGCATAGACTCGATGACATTTCCAGAGCCCCTGTCGGTCAAATCATTGCCTTTAACTGTCGAAATGGAGCCAAGAATATCCTTCTTCTTGACAGTTCCGTATCCGATAACGATGACTTCATCAAGAAGTTTGGTGTCATCCTTGAGGACAGCGTTCACCTGGCTCTGCCCCTTGATTTCTATTTTCTGGCTCACATATCCGATACTTGAGAACTCCAGCACAACACCTTCTCCGGCTTTGATGGAATACCGGCCGTCTGAATCAGTGGTCGTACCGGTCAGTTTTCCGTTTATCTCCGCCGTCACAGCTATTCCGGCAAGAGCCTCGCCAAACTCATCTGTCACTTTGCCGGTGACAAGTCCCTGAGCATAAAGCGACTGACTGACAGCAAACAAGAAAGACACCAGCAAAACCGGCATAGCGTTTTTGCCGATACTTTGTAATTTCAATTTGCAATTCATATTGAACAATGTTTAATTACCTCCAGATATTATGATACACCCAAGTCCCGCGATAAAGAACAGGAACATTATGCCCAACAGGGCGTTGACAGATTTTGAGGAGCCTTTGAATTCTTTCCAGATGAACACTCCCCAGATGGCAGCGATCATAGGAGCTCCCTGCCCAAGCGCATAGGATATGGCAGCCCCAGCCTTTCCAGAAGCGATGTAGCTGAACGCTGTTCCGAGACACCATATCGCTCCGCCAAGCACACCTGTAAGATGAGTACTGAAAGAGCCCTTGAAATATTCTTTATACGAAACAGGCTCACCTACAAAAGGATGCCTCATCACTATGGTGTTGAAAATGAAATTGCTGAGCAGCACACCTACGCTGAAAATAAAGATTGCGCTATATGGCGTCAGCATCCCCGCAGCCGGCGATTCGAAATTGTCCAGATCCATCGCCCTGGCAACAAACCGGTAAAACAGTGACATCAGGATTCCGGCCACAATGGCAAGGAGAATGCCTTTCCTGTTCTTTTCACGGTCGGCATCATCGGCTTTTCCCTGCATCTTTCCTGAAGCTATTCCATTGCATATTATCGCTACAACAATCAACAACACGCCGAGAAAGAGAACCACAGGATTGCCTTTAGGAGCACCTATATAATTAATAATCACGCCTAATACAAGAGAAAGGCCCACTCCGAGAGGGAAAGCTACTGACAAACCGGCAATAGATGTCGATGCCGAAAGAAGAATATTGGAAGCGTTGAATATAACGCCACCGAGTATCACGCTGAAAATGCTGGACATTTCAGCCTGTGCGAGGTCATCGAAGAACGGCCTTCCTTCAGTTCCGAAACTTCCCATAGTAAGGGATATCAGAAGAGAGAAAAGCAGCATTCCTATGACATAATCCCAATAAAACAGTTCGTACCGCCAGCTTTTGGACGCAAGCTTTTGAGTATTGCCCCAAGAGCCCCAGCACAGCATTGTGACAAAACAGAATATCACAGCCAGCAGATAACTTTTTACAATAAACATAGTATTAATAATTAATGGTTTCTATCAATCTGTCAACTTCTTCCCGGGTAGGGACCGAATCCTGGGCGCCGTGCCGCTGGACAGCTATTGCAGAAGCAGCGGTCGCAAACTTGACAGCATCCTTCAAGGATTTGCCTTCGGCCAGAGCCACACAGACACCGCCACAGAAAGTATCACCCGCAGCCGTTGTGTCCACCGCATTGACTTTCAAGGCAGGAATGAATGACATTTCACCATCATAGACCATCGCTCCTTTAGAGCCCATCGTCACGATGACATTGGAAACGCCTTTGTCCTTTATGGCCTTGACAGACATCCGGGCAGTGGCTTCATCCTTGATTTCAATCCCCGATATGGAAGCGGCCTCGCACTCGTTTGGTATAAGCAAAGTAACGCATTTTAGAAGTTCGTCCGGCAATTCCACGGCCGGGGCTGGATTGAGCACCACCATCACTCCGGAAGAATGAGCAATCTCCGCCGCTTTGACAACCGCCGGCAACGGAATCTCCAATTGCAGGAGAAGTATTTCCGATTTTCTTATCAGGTCGGAAAGGCTTTCGATATCCACTTCCGACACTTCCGAGTTCGCCCCTGAAGCCACCACAATGGAATTCTCCGCCTTGTCATCAATGCATATCAATGCAACTCCTGACGGTCTGTCGGAATACAGCACCCGGCCAGTATCAAGGCCCACATCCGCATAATGCGCCAGCGCGTTCTCGCCGAAGATATCACGTCCAAGCTTGCATACGAACGAGACATCTCCACCAAGCTTCTTTGCCGCGACTGCCTGGTTGGCTCCTTTGCCTCCCTGTCCCATCCGGAAGACTCCTCCGATAACTGTCTCCCCCGGTTTAGGCAGGACACTGGTCTTTACAGACATGTCAGTATTGCTGCTGCCTATCACAAGAATCGTCTTATTAGTTTTCATTGTATTAATTATATAGTTGTTAACGGCGCCATTATGCGCAATCGTTTTAGCAAATATACAATGACAGAATTCTAAATTATACCACCAAAATCGATATTTCTTATGAAAACCATCCAAATTTCAGCGCAAAAACGTTAAAATTTTGCGCTGATTTTTCCTATATTTGCGCAAATACCGGTTTATCATCACCAAACAACGCATCAAGTATGAAAGAGACACTGGCAGGCCTTGCGGCAAAAACAGGGTTTTCATTAACCACAATTTCCCGCGTGCTGAGCGGAAAAGCCGACCAGCACAGAATCAGCCGGGAGACAAGAGACGCCATAATCAAGGCGGCGGAAGAGAACAACTATTTCCCTAACCTGCTCGCCCAGAATCTCCGGACGAACAAGACCGACACAATCGGCCTGCTCCTTCCGTCCGTGGCGAACCCTTACTTTGCGGACATCGCCAGTGTTGTAATAAAAGAATCAAGGAAAAGAAGGCACACAACGATAGTCATCGACTCTGACGAGAGCACTGAATCAGAAAAATCGGCCATCTCGTCATTGATGTCGCATCAGGTCGCGGGAATAATTGCCGCCCCGTGCGGCGATGACCCGTCATTGTTTGAGGAAATCAACCGCAAATTCATGCCCGTCATCCTGATTGACAGATATTTCTCCGACTCCGCCCTGCCATACGTGACGACCAATAATTACCTCGGGAGCACACTGGCAGTGAACCATCTGATTATGAGCGGGCATTCGAACATAGCCTGCATACAGGGAGTCACGAGTTCCGTGCCTAATAAAAAAAGGGTGTCGGGATACCTGTCCGCCCTTGAGAAAGCCGGAATCAAAGATGCCGCCATTGTTGTGGGAAACGAGTTTTCAGAGCAGAACGGATATCTTGAAACAAAGTTGCTGCTGAACCGGAAAAACAGGCCTACCGCCATTTACGCATTGAGCAACACGATTCTGCTCGGAGCGCTTAAAGCAGTCCGGGAGGCCGGTTTGAGAGTCCCGGAGGACATCTCGCTGATAGCCTTCGACAACAGCATCTATATGGACTATATGACTCCGTCAATATCCAGAATCAGCCAGCCGACAGAAGAGATGGGCAAACTTGCCACTAAGCTGCTGTTCGAGTCCATAACGTCCGGAAGCCGTTGCGCCACACAGCTCGAACTCGCTCCTGAACTAATATCAAGAAATTCAGTCGGACAGCCGGGAGTCAGCAAATGAAATTGCGCCAAGTATTTGAATATTGTCAAAGATTGATGTCGGTGCGCTCGCGCATGTCCTTGATGCGGAGCTGGAGAGTGGAGTTGCCGCGGAAATAGTTCTCGACAACGCTGTAGCAGATGTCCACCGGATTGCCGTTGTGGATATGGTCAAACATATCTGACATATTGAAGGCAATAGCTGAAATCTGGTGGTACGGCTCGGACTCCTGGATGAGCTCAAGCTTGAGGTGCTGTCCGCCTGGGCCTACTTTGCGCCCGTTGCCGTCGTCATAGACGTTCCTTGTAAGGAAGACCGGAGCGGTGTTGCCGGGGCCGAACGGCTGGAACAGCTTCAGTATGCGGCAGAACTTCGGATTGATCTGGGAGAAATTAATCTCGGAATCCACATCCACTATCGGCGTAGCCATTTCTTCCTTTATATGTTCCCCCACATACTTGTCAATACGGGACACGAACTCGTCCAGGTTTTCTTCCCTGAGAGTCAGGCCGGCAGCGTAGATATGGCCTCCGTAGTTCTCCAGAAGGTCCGCACAGCTGCTGATGGCCTCGTAAAGGTCGAATCCGCGCACGCTCCTTGCAGAGCCGGTGACGAACCCGTTCGACTTGGTGAGCACGAAAGTAGGCTTGTAATAAGCCTCCACCAGCCTGGAAGCCACTATGCCCACGACGCCTTTGTTCCAGTCCGGTGCATATACCACCACAGCATTCTCCGAACAGCAGCAGGTACCGTCCTGCACCATTTCCAGGGCCTCTTTCGTAATTTCCCGGTCAATGCTCTTGCGCTCATTATTGTTATTGTTGATTTTCATACCGATAGCGAACGCGTCAGTGGAGTTCTCCGCAGTTAGAAGTTCCACGGCCAGACGGCCGGACTCCATCCTCCCTGCGGCGTTGATGCGCGGACCTATCTTGAATACAATGTCGTCAATGGTGATATGGGAAGGCTCGAGATTGGCCAGGTTTATCATCGCCTGAAGCCCGATACGAGGCTGTTCATTGAGCATCTTGAGTCCGAAATGCGCAAGCACCCTGTTCTCCCCCACCACGGTCACGAGGTCTGAAGCAATGCTGACCACGAGCAGGTCAAGAAGCGGCAGAAGATTTTCGAACGGGATTCCGTTTTTCCGGGAATAGGCCTGCACGAGCTTGAAGCCCACTCCGCAGCCTGACAGGTCATCGAACGGATAGTCGCAGTCTTCCCTCTTCGGGTCCAGAACAGCCACAGCCTCAGGAATTTCCTCCTCCGGAAGATGGTGGTCGCAGACAATTACGTCCAGCCCTTTGGATTTGGCGTAACGCACTTTGTCAATGGCCTTGATGCCGCAGTCCAGTGTGATAATCAGGCTGAATCCGTTCTCCGCGGCCCAGTCAATGCCCTTGGCGGACACTCCGTAGCCCTCGTCATATCTGTCCGGGATGTAGAAATCCACTCCCCTGGCTATTTTTCTGAGAAAAGAATAAACCAGGGCCACGGCAGTGGTCCCGTCAACATCGTAGTCTCCGTAAACAAGGATTTTTTCATTGCCCCTGACAGCTTCTTCAAGCCTGGCGACAGCCTTGTCCATATCCTTCATCAGGAACGGGTCGTGGAGAGAGGAAAGATTGGGACGGAAAAATGACCTGGCCTCCTCGAATGTGCGCACTCCCCTGCCGACGAGCAGAGATGCGAGCACGTGGTCAATGCCCAGCTCAGCTGCGAGCCGCGCGACATTGTCCGGATCGGCCGGATTCTTCAGTCTCCATTCTTTTTCTTTCTGCATAGCATACAAATATACCTTATTAATTTCAAAATTACGAATAAAAATGCTACTTTTGCAACTTAATGGAAATAAAGCCCGCACAGAGCGGAACAAGCGGTTTTGCGGCTTGAGGAACCCGGATTGCCGGGAAAATTAAAGGAGTGCGTTGGCCTTTGCTCGCATTGAGCGACAAACCCTCTGGAAAACAATTATTTGCAGCTTGGAAACCCGGATTGCCGGGAAAAGGATAGTAATCAGATAAAGAAACAGTCATATGGCAAATTTGGAATTGAGCGAGCAGGAACAGATCAGGAGAGAGTCCCTGGCCAAACTCAGAGAATTGGGAATAGAGCCTTATCCGGCACCACTTTACCCGGTAAACGCCTCAACGAAGGAGATTCTCGAGGGCTATGACCCGGAGAAAGGCAATTTCAGCGAAGTCTGCATTGCCGGAAGGATAATGTCCAGGCGCATCATGGGAGCCGCCTCATTCATGGGGCTTCAGGACGCAAGCGGCAGAATCCAGGTATATGTAAACAGGGACGAGATATGCCCGGGTGAGGACAAGACTATGTACAACACCGTTTTCAAGAAATTGCTTGACATCGGTGACGTGGTGGGAATCAAAGGTTTCGCATTCTACACCAAGACAGGACAGCTGTCCGTTCACGCAAAAGAGCTCACCCTTCTGAGCAAATCCCTGAAGGTGCTTCCGATTGTCAAAGAGGCTGACGGAAAAGTTTACGACGCATTCACGGATCCGGAGCTCCGCTACAGGCAGAGATATGTGGACCTCATCGTGAACCCGCAGGTGAAGGACGTTTTCATCAAGAGGGCGAAAATCGTTGCGACAATGCGCGAGTATTTCAACAACGCAGGCTGCCTGGAGGTGGAGACCCCAATTCTCCAGGACATACCTGGCGGAGCCACTGCAAGACCGTTCATCACCCATCACAACGCATTGGACATTCCTCTGTACCTGCGTATTGCAAATGAGCTGTACCTCAAGAGACTCATTGTCGGAGGATATGACGGAGTATATGAATTCGCAAAGGATTTCCGCAACGAGGGAATGGACAAGACCCACAACCCCGAGTTCACCTGTATGGAAATCTATGTGGCATACAAGGACTATATCTGGATGATGGAGTTCGTGGAGAAGATGCTGGAGAAGATTGCCATGGTTGTCAACGGAACGACACAGGTGACCATCGGAGAGCACACAGTGGACTTCAAGGCCGGATACCGCAGGCTTCCTATTCTCGACGCCATAAAGGAATACGCCGGCGTGGACATAAAGGGAATGGACGAGGGCCAGCTCCGCGAGACCTGCAAGAAGCTCAATGTGGAAATTGACCCGACAATGGGCAAAGGCAAGCTGATAGACGCCATCTTCGGCGAATATGCCGAGAAGAATCTCATCCAGCCGACTTTCATCACCGACTATCCGGTAGAGATGTCACCGCTCACTAAGAGACACCGCGAGGACCCTACCCTGACAGAACGCTTCGAGCTGTTCGTCTGCGGGAAGGAACTTGCCAACGCATATTCAGAGCTCAACGACCCTATCGACCAGCTTGAGAGGTTCGAAGAGCAGGCGGCGCTCAAGAGCAAGGGTGACGACGAGGCAATGTTCATTGACTATGACTTCGTCCGCGCCCTCGAATACGGAATGCCTCCTACTTCAGGACTCGGGATGGGAATTGACCGCTTGACAATGTTCATGACCGGCCAGAGCACCATCCAGGACGTGCTGTTCTTCCCTCAGATGAGGCCTGAGAAGACAGTAAAGGCTTCTGGCCAGAACGATGAGGCCTGAAAACAGGAAATGCGGATTATGCAATGCCCAGGATTGAGACAATAACATCATCCCAGAATCCCAAGATCAAGATGCTTCTCGCGCTCGGGGAGAAATCCCGCACAAGGCGCGAGAACGCTCTTTTTGTCGTGGAGGGCCGAAGGGAGATAATGCATTGCATCGAATCCGGATACAGGGTGAAGGCCCTGTTCTCCTGCCCGGAAATACTTTCAGGACCTGACGAGGAGATGATTCTCGGGCAATGCGGAGAAGACATCAGCCTGTTCAGGGTGGCGGAAGAGGTCTATGAAAAGATTGCCTGCCGCAAAGGAACGGAAGGCATAATCGCCGAAGTGGAGATGCGGGACCTCGGGCTTGGGGATATCAGGCTTAGGGAGAATCCACTGGTGATAGTATTGGAATCGGTGGAGAAGCCCGGCAATCTCGGGGCTGTGCTCCGCACAGCAGATGCGGCAGACGCAGATGCCGTGATTGTCTGCGACCCGTTGACAGACTTGTACAATCCCAATCTCATCCGGGCCAGCCTCGGGGCGATATTCACCAAACAGGTTGTCGCCGCCACTTCCGGAGAGGCCATCAAATGGCTCAAGGACAATAACATAAAAATATACACAGCGCAGCTTCAGGATTCATCCTGGTATTACGAAACAGATATGAAATGCGGGACTGCGATTGTGATGGGAACAGAGTCTACCGGACTCAGCGACGTGTGGAGGATGGCTGCCGACGCCCACGTCAAAATCCCGATGCTCGGAAGTCTGGACTCACTGAACGTATCTGTGTCCGCAGCGATTCTCGCCTTCGAGGCCGTCCGCCAGCGGCATTCAGGGCGATGAGCATTCAGCATGACACTGCAGCAAAGCAATTTTGTCCACAAAAGCAGGGCATTCTGTGGACAAAACGCTCAAACCAAACGAAATGTCCACGATTTGCCTGTATTTCGTGGACAAAATCAGACAATTACTAAAACATTAATACAATGGACAGATTCGGCCTGATAGGCGACCCGATCGCCACATCCCTCAGCCCGGCGCTATTCAAGGCGGGATATGCCGGGGAATTGGCATACGACCTCATCGAGGGAAATGATTTCGAAACCTCCTGGAACACATTTCTTGAGAGCTATGCGGGCATCAATGTGACCGCCCCGTTCAAGGAACAGGCATTCCGGAAAGCCGAACTGTTCACTCCATACTGCAGCAAGATAGGGGCCTCTAATCTCATCGTCAAGACTCCGGACGGCATCCTCGCCGACAATTCCGACTTCACGGGCATAATATGTTGCATCGGAGAAGCCTATTTCCCGGGCATCGTGGCCGAATTCCAGAAAACTTACGGAGACAGGGCCCACATCAAGGTGCACCAGTTCTTCAAACAGATGGCCGGCAGGATCTTCCCGCAGAAACCACAGGCCCTCATCGTTGGTTGCGGAGGTGCCGGCAGGGCCGCCGCAGTTGCAGCCGCCGAGCTCGGATTCGATACTGCATTGATGAACAGGACAGCGGAGAAAGCCCAGCGGATTGCCGATGAACTGCCTGAATACAGCTACATCGTGGATCCGGTCACCGATTTCAGGCCCGCCTTCAAGGAATGCGATCTCATCATTTACACACTTCCGATGAAATTGGACATTATTGACAGCCTCACAACCGACGATTTCGCAGGCGAGGGGCCGGCCTCCGCTCCGGCGAAAGTTGTCCTCGAAGCCAATTACAAGACCCCGTCATTCTCAGGCGCTGTCCGCGAACGCCTCAACGCCTCCGGCTGCCGCTACGTCAGCGGACGCGACTGGCTTCTCTACCAGGCCGTCACCGGCTACCTCAGGCTCACCGGCAGACAGCCCGACGCGGAAGCAATGGCAAGAGCGATTTCCGTAGTCTAATTCAATTTATCAAGGAATCCGTATCCGCCGGTCCACTGGGTTTCCTCAAGCCATCTGCGCAACTCGGTGCGGAAAGAGAGGATACGTGACCTGTTCTCGGACAGAGATGCAACATTCTCAATCTCAAGAGGATCTTTGTCCATATTGAAAAGAAGCTCACGGCCATCAGGATGAATCACATACTTCCAGTGAGTGTCAGTTGCCATAAACCCGGCTTTCGGATTGAGTGACACACGTCTCTCGCCATTCGAATTGTTGTCAATTCTCTCACTGAAGACATAGGTACGCGGAAAACTCTTCTCATTCTTCCTGCCTTTAAGATAAGGCAGGAGATTGATTCCCGGGCGATCTTCCGGCAAAAGATTCTCCATCCCGACGGCGGACAGAAAAGTAGGCATCAGGTCCACCACGCTCACAGGCATACTGTACCGCTTTCCGGCCTTGACAGATTTCGGATAACGAACCAGCAGAGGAACCTGGGCCACATCCTGATAGAAGCTTTTCGTGGTTTTCCAGACCATACTGTGATTGCCCATCATATCGCCGTGGTCAGCGACGAAAACGATAAGAGTATTGTCCAGCTGTCCGTTTTTCTCAAGAGCATCGAGAAGACGGCCTACCTGGTCATCAATCATCATAACATTGGCATAATAAATCCTCAGGAATTCTTTCACTCCGTCCTTGCCCCAGCCTCTGGCAAGCTGGGCCGACCAGTCGTCCTTGTATATATCCTGAATCTCAGGAGTACCAGGAAGTTGCAATTTGCCAGGATCTATCCTGTCATAATATTCTGCAGGAGCGAAGTTCGGATCGTGCGGCCAGATGAACGATGCAGTCACCATAAATGGCCTGCCACTGTCCTTGTAGCTTGTCATTGTCTCAATGGCACGTGTGGCCACCTGATAATCAATCCACTGGTCGGCATCCAGTTTCAAACGTCCGATACGGCTGAAACTTTCCAGGGACTCCTTCCTGCCCCAATTCTCTTTGAACTGGTCCTGTTTATTTCTTATCGGATCAGCCAGTTCCACAGGAAAATCCATTCCTTTGAAATACATCCAGTCTTCTCCGCCTTCTTCAGCACGGCGTTTTTTCGCATCTCCCCTGCGGGTCTGTATGTAATTAGTGTACCCGTACATATCAGGAAAATACGGAAAAGAACCTTCGCCCCCGATATGCCATTTGCCATAATGATGGGTCGCATAGCCGTTCTCCCAAAGCAGCCTGTCTGTGGTAATATCATCAGGGCCAAGTCCCTGCTGCATCTTCGGGCTTGTATTTGATACAACTCCGTGCTGATGGGTATAAAGGCCTGTGACAATAGACGCACGGCAAGGAGAAGAGGTCGGACGAGAAGCATAAGCATGCTCGAAAAGTGCGCCTTCACGTGCAAGACGGTCCAGGTTCGGAGTTTCAACAGCTCCGCCATAGCAACTCAATGCCTTGACAGACAGCTGGTCTGCCTGGATAAAAAGGATATTCGGTTTCTGGTCCTGGGCTGAAGCAGCCGCAGAGGCCAGAGGAAGAGAGGCTAAAAGCCCAAAAGTCAGTTTTGATTTCATTTTATTTTGTATGAGGTTTATATACAGGACATTCCTTACGGAGCGCCAGCATTTTTTTCACAATCTCAGGATAACGGTCAGCCAGATTGGCGGACTCTGTGTGGTCCTCGGCCAGATTCACAAGGTAAAGGCCTTCGACAGTGGCCTTTTCATCATTCTTGAAAATATCCACCGGATCAGACAGAAGTTTCCAGTCGCCATAACGCACAGCCCATTTTTTGCCGTGGTCGAAGAACAGGACATCGTGGGGTGACTTGGCGCCAGGGTCATTCAGGACAGGGACTATGCTCCTGCCGTCTATCACCGTTCCTTCCGGATCCGCACCGCACAATTCCATTATAGTAGGGAACCAGTCAATATTGGCCAGCATCTGGTCTCTGCTCTCTCCCTGCGGAATATGGCCAGGCCAGGAAATGATTGCAGGCACACGGATGCCTCCTTCGAACAGAGAGAATTTCGCGCCCCTGTAATCACCGCAATAGCCTCCCTCTCCAAATGTCCTGGACTCGCAACTGTGCCCGTTATCAGACTGGAAAATGATGATGGTATTGTCAAGCAGGCCTCTTGATTCAAGAAAACCGGTGACCTCCCCCACATATTCATCAAATGTAGAGATGTAGGCGCAGTACATTGACCTCGGGCCAGGCACATCCCTGTAGTAATCAAGCCATTTCTCTGTCGGTTGCAAAGGGTAGTGAGGAATGTTCGGCGCCCAGTACAGGAAGAAGGGCTTATCCGTGTCCTGTTCCAGGATGAAATTCCTGATTTCCCTTACAGAGGACTCGACGAAAAACTCGCCCGCCTCAAATATCTCCCTTTCATTACGCCACAGGTCGTGGCGGTTGGCTCCATTCCAATAGAAGAAATGCGAGTAGCTGTCTATGCATCCTCCCCTGAATCCCCAGAAATAATCGAAGCCCTGATTGTTCGGCAACGACTCCTGCTTCGAGCCGCAATGCCATTTGCCTATGCAGGCGGTGCGGTATCCATTGGCCCGCATCCTCTCCGCAATGGTCTCCTTCTCGTCGTCAAGGCCATCGGAGCCGTCCGCTTTGACAATTCCGGTGACACCATTGTGGGCGGAATACTGTCCGGTCATAAAGCCCGTCCGTGATGCGGAACTGACAGGAGCGGCATAGAATTGGGTCAGTTTCACTCCCCTGCCGGCCAAAGCGTCCAGGTTCGGGGTATATAAATCGGGAGCCCCAAAGCATCCCACGTCGAGAGTGCCCTGGTCATCGGTATATATGACCAGGACATTCGGCCTGTCCTGTGCATAAGCTCCGGTCAAAGCGGCTGCCACAGCGCCTCCGACCGCCAGCACTCTTTTGTTTCCTTTCATACGTAAATAAATTCGTTATAACGTGCCTATAAATAGGCGTTTAATATTC
>JBJEBM010000063.1:0-12435 GCA_051870055.1 Candidatus Cryptobacteroides sp. | reverse complement strand
AGAAAGAGACAATTAACGAGTGGATAACCTCGGCCACAGCTATCAATAAGGCTAATGGCTTTCACGATTACAGATATAAAGACAATCTTCGACTGATGATGATTGTTACTGAGATTGGAGAGGCCATTGAAGCTGACCGCAAACGCCGTCACTTAGACAAAAAAGCCTTTGAAATATTTGCCTTAGTGGATAAGGAATTTGCAATGTCCCAGTATTGGAAGGAGAAAGGCTTTATAAATATGTTCCAGAACATCGTCAAGGATACGTTTGAAGATGAACTTGCCGACATTGTGATAAGGTGCTGCGACTATCTTGGAGTACACGGACTAACTTTTGATCAGGCGTATGTTGGACCTATAGAATTTCCAAACGGATTCTATCACTATTTTGCGGAGAAGGGTTGGGACTGGGTACGGATCCTGAACAACAACGAGTATAAAATTCCGCAGCGCATCGCTGGCCTGCTCTATGAGGTAATTTGGTATTGTGAGGAAGTTGGTATTAACATTGAGAAACACGTGAACTGGAAGCTAAGGTTCAACCATAGTCGCCCCCGGCTCCACGGCAAAGCTTATTAAAAATGAAACATTACTTTGAATCATTTATTCAGAAGGCTACAGCAGAAAAGATGCGGAGTACCGGACTTCTCAATACGATGGACTGCACCTACGGTAATGCCTTTGACATTTTCCTTGAAAAAGGAATCATAATATGCATCGTACCGAAAGCATCACCAGAATCTCTACTCAATGATAAAGATGTCATTCCAGACATTGATGCGGTGACGTGGGATGCATACATCAATGGCAATCGAATTGTGGTCCAGTCGTCTTGGGTGGATGCTGCAGAAGAAGCCATCATCGGCGCGCTTGATTTCGTGCGATAGAGCCTCTGTTAACGAAAGGGAGACAGCCACATCGGTTGCCTCCCTTTTTTCTTTGGTTGTGGTCTGCGCCTATATCAGCGCAATGAGCCAGATTAGGACACCACCTGCAAAAGTAGCGACTAAATCCTTCCAGTCGTAAACCTTCGTGGTGATAATATCAAATATTTCTTTGGCGATGCCGACAGCAGCAGCGATTAAGGCGGACCACCTCCAGCCCGTCCAAATCACCAGCGCGGCGGCCACAATCAGGCCAGCGATGAAGTGAAACCATTTGTCCTACCCCACCTTGTAGAGCATCGCAACGAATTTGTCCCAGAGTTTTCTCATAACCATTGTATTTTGTTGTCAGTGATGTAGTAGTGCGATTTGTTGGGGCAGGCTCGATTCAGGATGCTGTCCCGCATCGTTACCTTGCCGTTGTTATCGGTAAAGTGCCAGCTCCAACTCTCTTTTGTAGGCTTATCCTCTATGGGGCAGATGGCCTGTTGGCCGCAACCGCAGGGGCAGAGGTGGTTGGTGAGCATAAACCTCCTGCTGATGTAGAGGATGCCGGACTTCATTGCTTCGGGCCGGGGAAACGTCTCGTGGTATTCCGGCGTGAGCTCGGTCAGTCTATTCATCGTCTTTGAATTTACCAGATTTGACTTGTTGGCAGCAGTCGGCTATCCAACCAACGAGATAGGCGAAAGGCTCCTGATTATCGGTTGAAATGCAACATTCCGTGTACTCGAATATATTAATCGCGGCGTGGACCGATTCGTGAGCAATAATACTCGTGGTCATATCAGCTTTCGACTTGAATCTGATAAGAATACCTCCTCTATTATTAGGCTTCTGTCTATTGACGCACTGAACTTGTGCATTTGTGCTCTCGTCCATATCACTAATATCGTCGCCAAACATATTTTTGAGGCTGGCCGTATCAGCACTGTAGCAAATCCATATAAGTCGAGGATATATTTGCGGATTGAATTGATGTATTTTTGTCATTTTGAATAGAAATTATAGGTCATATCAATACGGAGATAAGGACCGTGGTTCCAAGCCGTACCGTTGTAATTCAATCCGTATCCGATTCCGGGCCGTAGAGTCCATTTTCCTTGCCGAAGCGAGGCTTCAACGCAAGCGCCAACACCAAGTACATTTCCCACTCCAAATGCGCTTATTCCGCCCGAAATCGCAAAAGTCGGAGGTACGGCAACAGGCTTCGTGATAATATTCGTTTCTTGAAAACTTTCGTGCCGTATCATTTTGACATCGTAGCCGGAAATAACAGCTTTGTAAGTCTTATCATCGGTGAATGTATGCTCAGAAATAGGGACTGCGATGTAAGTTGTGTCGTGGATTTCGACAAGCATAGGTTTCCTTTTCAATGAATCCTTATAAGCCGCCAGCATCTTGTTGTAATTTTGGAGAGTCCCAGCTGGAACCAGCTCGTATCCCTTCGGGATTAATGTCTCTTTCGGCTTGTCATCAACTATTGTGTCGTGGATGATAGTAGTATCCGGTTTGAAGCAGAGAGGCGGGGTTTCTCCTCTTTTTCGTGAACAGCGCCCAAAAAGGACTCCAGCTCCGAATGTCAGAAGCAGGAGTCCAAGACAAATCAGAATGCAACGTAATTTACCAGACATATTCAATCGTAATTTCTTCCCCATTTTTATGGGCCTTATTCATCTTTGCATACAGTTTGGAAAAGGTTACACGACTATTCAGGAGCTTGCCATTTCCTTTATTCTCTCCAACAAGCAGACATCCTGCAGAGTCAAGAGCCGATGTGCCGGGATGGATTAGGATTCCCTCGAAGCCCGGTACATCAATCAATCTCGGCATCTTTCCTTCACAGAGGTCTTTGTACCACTGAACGGAACGATACTTAGGACTGACAACATCCATTTCAATACTGTATGTACCGATAGGGATGGCAGTTTCGGAATATACTTTAACCTTCTTGATTTGCTCAATCGTATCGGATTGCTTTAGACCACGGTCTTTGTCCTCCAGTGTATTGCAGAAAAATTCGCCATCAATAAAAAGCCTGCCGATTGTATATGTGTCTTTACGCCACTTTCTTTC
Organism: Candidatus Cryptobacteroides sp.; assembly: GCA_051870055.1. GTDB lineage: Bacteria > Bacteroidota > Bacteroidia > Bacteroidales > UBA932 > Cryptobacteroides. Next base: position 9,476 of record JBJEBM010000063.1, on the reverse strand, counting down.
AACCTTTAACCTCATCTGACACCGCCTCCTCGTCCGGTTCTTTTTCAAGTTTCTGCCGTTTGGCTCGATCCATCTTGATGAGCGTGTCAATGCTGTAATAGTCCGCACCGACTGATGGATCATTACGATAGTTCTCGTACCAGAGCTGTCCCTGTCCCTGATGGGGTTTGCGGATGCGACATCCTTTGTGGATACACATATCGTCAAAAAGGCAAGACTGCGTAGCTTTCAACACACCTATTTCAGTTTGAAGGGCTGATTTCTCGGAGTTGAGGTTATTTATAGTTTCGTGGCTGCGCTCCAACTGCTTTGAAAGCAAGTCGTTAGCGTGTTGAGCCACCGACACCTGCGAATCTACATTCTCCACTACTTGCTTCTGCTTCCGCACCTTGATGAAGAAAAACTGAATAACACCTTCGAGAGTAACTATACTCACAATGGCGATTGCTAACTGTAACCAATCCATAAAAAATCAATCAAGAGTTATTTGTCACAACAAACCAATATGTACCATCACATATTAAATCAAGACTATTAATAGTGCTTGTGAAAGTCTTTGAACTAACGAGCGTTCCACTATTTCCATCACCTTTTATTCTTATTCGTGAGTAGTTATTGGGATGAGTAAGTGTTATTGCTGCACCACTTATATTCATTATTTTATATTTTTGTCCTTCACTAATTATTGAAGAAGGCAATGTGAGTGTGACTGCTGATGATGTAAGAACGAGTATTGTTTCATATCGACCATCAATAGTTTCACTCGAATATACTTTCTGAATACCTGTCCGCAAACCCTGTACGCGTCCCTTTATTACGACTGCAACAGAATCATTTGAATATCCTTCTATCTCAACAAGCCCGGTGCGGTCATATCTATCAGGATCAGGCAATGGCCATATCGTCACTGATTCAGCCTGACTATGATTGTCGCTATAAGCAGTTATGCGTATTACATTTGGATTTATTTCCAAAGTATGCACATAGTCAGTTTTTTCCTCAGTATGGGTAGCTTCGGCAGAGAACGAGCCATTGAAAACGCCATCAGCAGCATCAAGATGTTTTACATAAAGGGTATCTACATCAATATAGTCAGCCACAATCTTCTTGGCAAGAATCAGCGGCGTTACAAGTGGCTGCAAATTGTTTATAGTAGTCCAGTAACCGCTTGCCCCCAAAGGGATGCTGTCCGTGCTGGTATGCGTCTGAATGCACTGATACGCCTTAAAGTCGCTATCCCCGATAAGAGATAGCGGCTTATTCACGCAGATGTCAACAAAGCGCTGAGACTGACCTCCGGTAAGAGAAAGGTCATTACGATACTGCTTACCGCTCTGCCAATACGATACGCGATAGGAAATACCGACTTCGCCCTGTTCTCCGTCCTTTGGTCGTCTATGCACGGTGATACGTCCTTGTGCTGCTCCCATAGTCTGTTTCCTCCTATACTGTTTCCAGTTTCAACACAACAGCAGTAGCAACCTCTTTCGCCTTTACCCGCCACTGTTGGAAGGCTTCGAGTTCCGCTGCGTGTTTCTCCGTATCATTGCCATTCGCAAGGATGGCTTCGACTGCATCAGCGCTATACCTGTCCCGGACTATAGCAGACACAATGCTGTCATAGCTAACACCAGCAACATCAACGTTTTCGCAAACAAATGTTTCAACGCTTTCACCATCTACATCTTTCGTCTCCAAGTTGAAATCGAAAAAGATACGGGTGATAACACCCTCGCGCAGGACTTCCAGTTCAGGAATGTCACCGCCAAAATAATCACGATATACTTTCATAATGCATATTGTTATAAATCAATGAATTGATATGATGTCTTGCCACCACCGAGGTCTTTTCTTTTAACTGCTACGCCACTAACGGGGAAAATCTCTTTTCCCTGCTGCTCCATTTCCGCACATTGGTCGAGCACATCCTTAATGCTATGTGAGTTGGTAATGAACTTTACCTTCTCCCCACTTTGTTTCAACTCTACCAAGACCACGTATCTATCCTTGTTTTTCTTTGCGTGGTCCTTGATGTCGGTCGTATCAATATTGCTTTGAAAATCAAGGACGCTCAGTTCCGTATTGATAATGTCCGACAACTGAACCTGCCTCACGTCAAAGAATTTCTTCCCATCCTTCAACGTTCCTCTGACTGTCTTAATTCCTTTATCTGCGAATCCCATATCCTTTCCTGTTACTTTCTTCCAGAGGTGGCGACATCTTCCATACATACACCAACCTCTATAACTATCTTCTATTTCCTTAATTCGTCTCCGGCTTATTACTCTCTGCCGAGACTTTATGAATTTCTTCTTTATGCTCTTGCGCAGCCGCATATTCTCACGACTGAACTCATACCCGAGGAAGTCTATGCTTCGGCCCACGCTTTCGCTTTCTTTTCTTCTTTTTGCCATTATGCCGTATAGGTGCGTAGAAACTACTGGCCTTTACCAATAAGCCCCTCTCAGCTGCCAATTCATCATACTTATTCAGAAGGAACCGAGCCTCGGCCTTGCTCCGGGCAAATATTGCCATATCGTCGCAGTTACGGTGTAATTTTGCGTGATACACCTCAGTGAGAATGTGGTCAATCTCGTTGTGGTTGAGGTTGCCTATCATTCCGCTGATGTATGCACCAATTCGTACACCTCTCCTTCTTTGCTCTTTCATCTACCAACGCTTTTTCAATCTCATCTCCGCTGTCATAGTCCAGAACGCAAATCTTCATCAGTTTTATGAACTTATCATCCTTGAACTTATGCCGCAGCGCCCGCTCCAAATAATCAGGGTCAATGCTCTGGTAATATTTCTTGCAGTCGCTTTGCGAGAACCAAGTGTAGTACGGATAGCGTCTCAAAATACGCTTGACACGTTTCACTCCGTACAGGCATCCCCGGCCTTTGATACAACAACTGGTGTCGGCTATTAACGACTTATTCACGATTGGCTCTATTATCTGCATTATGGCGTGGCTCATAATCTTCCACGGCATATAATCTTCATCGTCCAGATTACGAATCTTCCCCTTGTCGGCCTTTCGCGTCAACTTCCTGCTGTTATGAGGAGGAAAATTAAGCGATAGAATCATTTTGTGAAGAATATCTATCTGGTTCTCGGCATCTTTATTAAAGTCGCGGATTTGTTTTCGTCTTTTTGCCTTGCCACCGCGTTGTGAGTTCTTCACTGCGAGATGCAGGTTTTCTTTATCCGCAATTTTTTCCAGTATATAACCTACTTTCTTCGTCATACATCATAGTTACTTAATTCATTGCAGGTTTCCTGCATATATGAATCCGCCCGAAGCGTTGGACCCCTGCCCAGCTTTTCTCACGGCAGCAGAAACAAAGTGCCGCACACTGGAGTCTATGCCATCAGCAGGACCTACATTAGCCTCGCTTACTCACCCATACAATCGGGTGGCCATTCCGCATCAGATATGTTTTGACTCTCTGTTACCACGTAAAACGTCCAACAGGGTCAAGGTTAAGGGGACTCGCAGCCCAGTAGTTATCCGGGAAAACGAAAACAGGGTTACTTTCACATTGTATGACGCGCCCCGATGTTCGAGTTCGAGTTCGACCAAGCGTTGTTCGAGTTAGCGTAGAACGGACCCGAGTTCGCCCCGTTATTCGAGTTACCACCGACCAACAGGACCTCAAACACCGACACTAATGTCCCCTCCCACCTACCACGACCCGCTACCCGACCTTCGGCGTAGTGGTGCGGCTCCGGGCCGCCTTCGCAGCCTCGGCCCGCACCGTCGTGGATTCGATGCCGTAGAGCCAAGTCCTGAACCCAAGTTCAAGGATTGACGTTCATATTTCAAAGATCTGTTTACAGTTCTCTACCGTCAACGAACTGGACTTGGCCGTAATACGCAGGACGCGCCCCGATGTGCGAGGTCGAGCTCGACCAAGCGACGTACGAGGAAGCGTAGAACGGACCCGAGTTCGCCCCGAGATGCGAGGTACCACCGACCAACAGGACCTGTCCCGTGTTGTTGCCATAGTAGTAGTCAGACCAGTCGTAGTTACTACCACCACCGAGCGTCTTAGCAAAAAGGTCAAAGTATTCACCTTTGAGCATTACCTTGACGTAGCCTGAGGTAGTGAGACGTGTAAGCTGACGGAACTTACCATTTGGGTGGGATGCCAGTTCAGCAGCAGATGGCATACGATTACCTTCATAGAGGAAGATTTCGGTTCCATCCTGATCTGCATTATTAGAGTTGCCGAAGAAAGCACCCTGAATAAATTCCCATTGCAGGTTCCAGAAGTCCTCAATACCAAGAACGGAAACGTGACAAGAATCAGCCTTTGCGTCGCTATCGGAAATGGCAACGCTTCCAGTAGCATCTCCCAATCCCTTAGTTTTGCCAGTGAGTTTGAGAACGGTGCTGGCGAGAGTAACACTCCAATCAATTCCAGCACTTCCTCCAACACCCTGTCCGATGCTGGCCTGAATATTAGCATTACCGCTGCTCTCGCAAAGACACATCATACATATCCACTTCCAAACATTGACATTTGAAAGTCCCCAGCTCGCACCGAATGCTTGTGCCGCATTCCAATATGCAGTGATGTTTTTTCCGCTTGTATCGAAGTTAACATCGCTACGAGAAACAAGTTTCCCATTGGAGATTGAACCTTTATATGCGCCTACGACAATATACTGGTCATTACCAGCAGTAGAGAGATAATGCTTGCTGATAGGCTGCTGACTCATCCAGAGGTAAGGAATGCTGGTTTCGGCATCAGTTACGTAGAGATAATAAAGCCGTGGAGCTATATCTACTACACTGCCCTTGCTCTCGTCAAGTGCTGTACCATCGGCGAAGATGGCGGAGTTATTAGGATGCAATTTGGCTGCACGTCCATTTGCATCCATCAAGTAGCGACCTACCTGCGCTTTGTAAGCGGCATAAGCCGAGAGATTGCCGACCATTCCCCAATTAGGATTGGTCTGAATTTCATCTTTAATTGGGATACCCCAAGCTACCTCGTGCAAGAGTTCGTTCTGACCCTCGTTGATTGCATCAAGGAACTCCTCAACTGTGATGCGGCGAATACTCCCGCCAACCTCTACAATTATGGAGTTTGATTTTGTAAGCGAATTAACTTGCGTAGCAGAACCAAGATTCTTATTTGCCATAACTATAATATTTTATGTTAATTAGTCCAAGTAACTTCGGACACAACTTCAACATCCTTCTCTACACCTCCGGCATCAGTCTCAGCAGTAGTAACTGAACAGATGCAAGTCGCGGCAGCAACACCGGGCTGAACCGTTTTCAGTATGCCCCAAGAGTCTTTATCCATTACCATCATCTTCCACATACCGCTAACATTCGTCTCAGTATTGGTACGCACGTTTACTACATACGCCTGAACATATACCGGATTATTTACATCAACTTCGCGATTGGCATTGACTGTTGTACCGCTGCTATTCACGTAGCGATGAGATACATAGAAATCATCGTTTGTGTCAATGATACGGATTCCTGCCCGAAACACTGGTGTAGAATCCCCGCTGTTTTTATAGAACTCTGCGATAATAAGCTGAGTACCATCCACGTCTCCTGTATTGACGACGATGCTGGCTCCACTCTTTTCGCTCCATAATGCATCATCCTTGTACCATTTTACGGTATAACCGGACTGCTCTGTACTGCCGAGATATAGCTTCGTGCTGATTGTAGCAGAAGTGACCTGAGGCGTAAGCTGCTCTGTTGTAGCGTTGATTGTGCCATAATAGGATGATGCTCCGACACTCTGAATTTGAATATCGATGCTCTTGGAGAGATTATATTCAACACCTGCAACTGTAGCTATGCAGTTGTAGGTCAGGTTGTCGCTGGCCACATTTATAGAACTGGCAAGATTCGCTATAATCTTTAACGCACCAGTGGCGGTGTTGAGTTGGAATTTACCTGTAGAGTCTGTCGTCCAGTTACCTGAACTGGCTCCTGTAAACAGAAGTACCTGCCCGTTGTAAGACCATTGATGGCCCCCTAAACTGACGGTGTTGCCACGAGCGGAAGTTACCTTCGGTGTGATAATTGGCTGATTTGCGGCTACCGTCCAATCCGGTGTAACGTCACCAGTAACAGGGTCAACTCCCTGATATAGTGGTACTCCGTTTAAGTCAAGGCTGATGAAGAAAGTATCACCGTTACGGAGTCGCTTGACAGTAATACTGCCTTGTGCACTTAAATTACTCATTTCCAATCCCCCTCCTGTAGGACTTTTTCAATTTCAGAAGCCGAATAAAGAGTTCCGTCGATAGCCAGCAGTTTCTCCACCTGCGTCTGACCCGGCACAACGACTAACTCCTTCTCATTGATGAGAATTTGTCCGTCCTTCTGCCTATGGCCAGTGCTATGGATACCGAACATCAAAACCTTGCCTCTGTTAGCGATGATATACTGCATAATTAGTTAAATATTAATTTGTTACCATTTTCGTCAACGAACTGATTGCCTTCCTCGTCAATAGCGAAATCGTGCTGATTCTTGATTTCCGTTTCGGTATAGATATCGAGCCAGTCGTCATTATAATTTATGCCGATGCCAGTCTTTGCCAGAGAGAACAGGGTTTTCTCTCCTTCGTTGTGGACCAGCTCGGTAATAGTCGCGGAATCTGTTTTCCAGATGATGCGAATAATATTCTCCGGACACTCAACGATGTTGCCGTCACTATCAACCATCGCCTTATCAAAGCGCATAACATCTCCGGGATTAATACTCGTACCATTCGTAGGGCGGCAGTTATATTCCTGATAAACTCTGTTAACAGAGAACTGGAGTTGTGGCTCGATACGCGCCGAGTTAACAATGATAGCCTTAATCAGATAATCCGCTTTTGTTACAACACGAAGGTCGAGGGCAATGACTGTAGGCGTGATAGATATAACTTCCTCGGATCCGGCGCTCAATTCAGTAAGGGTATTTATACCAGTAATCCGATACAACTTTATGCTGTAGCCATTAGTGACACGATTCGAGCCCTGAAACAGAGATACCGGAATTTCGCGGATATACGCATTTTCATCAGTAGCTTCGACTTCTGCTGCAGAACTTGCTGATATCAAGCCGTGCGCTACCTTGTAATCATAAAGGTGCAATTTATCCTTGAACGGATTGTATTGAATAATTTGGTCATCTCCGATGGAAAGTGAATAACTATCCTCTGATACATCCTGCGTTGAAAGCACAAATGCATCGCTCTTGACGTTAAGGACTGTACCAAGACGGGGATCAGTAATCTTACCCTCAAAATGAAAGCTATACTGCTTCTCGGGACTTATGTTCTCATTCAGAGTGATAGCACCTCGATAGTTGGAATCCGTGTTATCAATGACATATTTGGCTCTACCATCGGATAATGTTCCATTCCAGTCCGGATGCTGCGAAATCTCAATGTCGTCCACATACCATTTCATATCGGTCAGGATGGCATTAGCATACTGATTCCGCCACGATCCGTCATTAGCGTTAGCCATAATCATTGGCCAGAAAACAGAAGGTGAAAGATGTCGATTGGGTTCGTATTCCTCATTAGCAGAGTTATACACCTGCAATGCAGGACTGCCGGGAGTAAGACACTCTATCGACACCGCCAAATTCAAAGGGGCGTAATCAACCCTGATTCGTTTCTTGTTGCTTATCATATCGTCAAATTATATTCGGCGCTGTCGCCATCGGAAAGCACAGCGGTTATAGTAAATAATGTACTGACACCAATGGTAGCGAGGTCGCTATAGTTCTGATTATGTTCAATAGTAATGCTTCCACGGAAGTTGACCGCTTTGCTGGAGAGATTCCAAGCATCATCAGCCAATGGGTCGCCACTGTCGCGTTCTATCTTCCACGACACGACATCGGCAGTCACATCATCCCAACCCTTAAACACTGAACAAGTAACGTTCAGGCTCTCACCAAAAGCCAAAGTATCCTGTCCTTCCGTATCTATTTCTAAGCGGTATGGAAGCAGTACGAACTGCTCGATAACGCCACTCATATAGATGTTATTCAGATAGGCGGAATAACCAGTCATATTCAGACCAAAAACGCTCAGGTTTGATAAATCACCGAATTGTGCCCCGATGTTAGTAGGACCAAATTCCCACGTATTTACATCTTTAAGGTAACGTTCGTATTTCCGTGTACTATATCTGGCCGTCTGCCTGTTGGTATCACTAAAATTGCCATAGGCGACAAAGTGCATAGCTTCGGACGGATGGAATGTCTCTGGCCAATTATCACTTACAGGACGGATAGCATACCGGAAACAATGGTTATCTGCAGCCAGTATCTCCGTTACTCTAAAATATGTAGTATAGAAGCCAGAAAAATGAAAGTTACCTATTCCGTCATCACCATCAGCAAGAGCATTGCTGCTCTCGTTTATACCGTCGTGGTAGATACCCATACAAATGTCATCAAGCGCCACTTGTCCTATTTCGCCATCCTGCAGGTGAAGATAAATCACACCTGTATTCAGTAGATTGCCATCAGCATCATAATCAGGCTCAACTCGTTTAATTATACCGCCTCCCGGGGCCCTCCACTGGTTGCCAACTATAATACTTATCCTGTTGTAGCGAAGTTCCGGGACTTCAAGAAAATGATGCAGAGTAAGGCTCTGTAACTCACCTCGTCCGGACCCATCAATCTTTCCCCCAAAGCCTGTTATGCCCTCAGCGAAATTGCCGAATGTTGCACCTTGAAGGAAAGTGATAAGGCCGTGAGCTATGTCATCGTATTTCTTCGATAAGAACTCCAGTTTTGAGCGGAGGGAGGAATAAACATTGTCATCAGCTTCTGGTCTGCTATCGCGACTCATTATGATGTCAACGCCAGTACCTCCGTTATTAAGTTCAATCTGATGTGCGAGGTTTGACAGGGCTGTTGCCGTAGTCTGGGCGTAAGTGGAACCCTTCTTTTCGCGCAATGTAACCTTGTATGTAGGGATACTATCCTCTCCCTCATCTATAGTCAGCGAATCAATGAGGATACAGTCTGTATGGCCGTCAATAATATCCTCATCGTGGAGCTGCATATACATCCCTTCTTTCAGGACGATTCCAGAGTCAACTATCTTCTTAGCATTTACTTCCGGTTCATAATAAGCTTTTCCGCTGCTGACATCATCATACAGTTTCAGACCATATTCAAGCAGAGTCTCTGATGCGATTTGCACATATAATTCTGGCATTTCAATATCCAGAATAACAAAAGCATCACCTGTGCTGATTGGAAAGTTTTTGTTCGGATAGCGCATATTTGTTGAACTATCCGACACACGCTTTACGGTAAGTTCCCAATCGTCGTAGTTACTGCGATATGTACACCGCTTCACGATAAAAATACGGCCACCACACATACCGTCCTTCATCGAAATAGTGGCGATTCCACCGCTGGTAGTTGTCACACATTGCGACATATCAAAACCAATCTGCTTGATATACATTCG
>JBJEBM010000062.1:0-12667 GCA_051870055.1 Candidatus Cryptobacteroides sp. | reverse complement strand
AACCACCTCCAATGATTCTGATCTTGCGGGTGTCAATGTCGCAGTAGGTGAAACAGAAAGTTCTTACAGGAAGCTTTTCATTCTCAATGAGGGCAAAATGTACACGAACAATGCGTCCCTGGATTTCTTTCGTTTTTCTGACGGGAAATATGTACGGAACGCATTCGAACAGATGAACCCAGCGCAGGTTCTTGGTCTGGGAGACGTCGGCAACGATATAGCTATCTACAAAGACAGATTATGGCTTGTCATAAATAATTCAGGACTCGTCGAGGTTGTTGACCCGAAAGATGAGACACATATTGCCACCGTCAAGGTGCCAAGCCCGAGGCAGATTGCCTTCGAGGGTGATTTCGCATACATAACTTCTTATTCCGGAGCCTATTACGGAGGTCCGGACAGAATCGGCGCGGTTTACAAGGTATCCACCAGGTCATTCGAGGCTGTGGATTCCGTGCACGTGGGCTACCAGCCTGAAGGCATCGCCTGGCACGACGGCAGGCTGTATGTCGCCAACAGCGGAGGCTTCAAATCTGACTGGTCGTATGATGACCGGATAAGTGTCATTGATGTCAGTTCATTCAAAGTGGTGGATGAAATCACCGCGGTGAAGAATATGCAGGACATTGTCATCTATGAAAACAATCTGTGGGTCAGCACGTTCGGAAACTATATGGATGTCCAGTCGGGCGTATGGCAGGTGAATCCAGGCACAGGTGAATTGCAGGCGCAGCCGGAGGAACTGGCCGGTGTGCGGTACAGCCGGTGTCTTGTGGAGAATGACGGCATTGTATATACTCTGGAAAATGTCTATGACGATATGTACAATGTTACCGGAAACAATCTCTACGCCATTGACACTAAAACCGGAAAGGTGACAAGGTCGGAGCTGCCGGGTGAGATCAAGGTGGCATACAGTCTCGCCGTGAACGGTGACAATGGTGATTTCTATGTCGGGGACGCTTATGACTATGTCAATCCGGGGTCTGTGTTCTGCTTAAGCAAGGACCTGGATATCAAGTGGTCAGCAGTCGCCGGCGTGGATCCGGGACATCTTCTGCTCTGGTGACACTGAGCCAGGGACCGTGAATCTCTCCGCCAGCGGCTGAAAGACAACATTGAACGCAAAGGTCATCTTCTATAAACGCCATCATTACAGCGGCTGAATGCAGCCGGTGAAGCGATATTTACATAGTTCATTGATTATCAAGTCGAAGCGGTTGGAGCCTGAATATAATGTCAATACCCACCTTGCATCAAAGGTACGGACAGACCATTCGTCAGAGACCCTGATATAATACTCGGTATTGCCGTTCCGCTTTTGCCTGGTTTTGATAATTTCCATATTAGATTCCCTGATCCTTCTGTACCAGGCAGTATTGCCCATTCCAAGAAGCTTAGGCGTGATATGATTGTTTTCCACGAGAATAAAACAGTCCATCAATTGTTTGACCGCGCTGTCAGAATACAATCCGTCCTCCCGCATATCTTCCAGCACCATTTTGAAATTTCCGGATACAACTGCCTGCCTGGCCACTTCATTTATCAGGTCTTCCGCTGTGTTCCGAATTCTTTTCCCGGCTTTTCCGGCGAGCGGAAGAACAGCAAGCACCAGACATAATAATACACTTATCCTTTTCATAGTTCAATAGTTCTTAAGAGTTACAGACCTGTAATTCATCAGCAAGATAGTTAAATTAATCCGTTTTATAGTTGCTATTTGTCAATCTGGAGGCGGGAGGGCCGGACGATGAAGACAGGGAGAACGAGGACGAGGGCGATGAGCGAGAAGAGCATTCCTGCGATGGTGCCGGCGGCGAAGTCAAACCAGAAGACTTCCTCCGGGCCATCAGTCAGGAACGGGACGAGGCCGAGAATCGTGGACAACACCGTGAGCATCAGAGGATTGATCTTATGATTATAAGCTTTTACATAAACTCTTGTCTGGCACTCTGACATTGTCCCGCCAAAAGCTCTGAATGCATTGACAATATAAATCCCGGCATTGACCACAACTCCGCAAAGCATAATGAAAGCCGCGAAACCGCCCTGGTCGAATGAGAAATCAGAGAATCCGAACAGGAGGAAAATCCCGATGAAAGAGACCGGGATCATAAAAATCACGGCAAGCGGAGATCGGAACGACTCGAATGCCATTGCGAGCATAACATAAAGTACGGCGACTGTCAGAAGAATCAGCCAGGCATACCTGTCCCGGTTCTCGTCAAACCATCCCCAGGATGGAGACGAAGCCTTGAAACCTACCGGAAGAACCTCATCGTTCATATATTCCACCTGTCCGGAAATGAACTTCCTGGAAAGTTCGTAGCTGCCGATAAAGTCGAAACACACATCCAGTTCATAAGACTGGTTCTCCTTGCGTATGTCTATGTCAGACAGCCGTTTGACAATGCTGCCGACATCCGACAGGGTTACCTTCAGCGAATCCACCCTGACCGGTTCATTGAGCACGTGCCAGAGATCATAATTATCCGTATCCGAGGATTTCAACCTGACATTGACCAATTCCCCGTCTGAACGGACAGCGCCGATCTTCTCATTATAGAGCAGAGATGACAACTCTCCGTAATACCCATAAGGATTCACACCCTCCGCAGCGATTTTTCCGAAATCATAGTCCAGGGCAAACTCGGCTGACGGCCGGCCGCCATATCCACCTGACCATATCTCCGGTCCAGACACCCTGGAGTTGGTCGAGATGCACGCGACCAGTTGCTCCGCATATCCGTATAGTTCCCGGAAATTATAACCTTTCAACACAATCCGGTTGGACTTGTATGATGATACGACATTGTTGTTGAACGCCTGGTTGTCAATGCCATAGACCCTCCAGTTCGCCCCTCCGGAATTAAGCGCCATCGCTGTCACCTGAGCCTTCAGATGAGCTGGGAACGAAGTGTTCTCATATTCCGGCTTGAACTCCACATCTATTCTCGCATCATCGTACGATACAATGTTCGTGGTGAAAACAGAAATGCCGTCGAATGAGGCCAGATAGTTCTCCATCGACCTGACCACCTCATCAAGCTGCCGCACAGAGCAGCCCTCCAGCATACCGGCCTGGATATGAAGCACTTTCTTCTCCGGCTGACGATAGAAATCAGAGCGGTCAAGCGCCCGGCTGAACATTCCTGAAGAAGAGCCGGCCACTTTGTCAATCACATTCCGGTTGTCAAGATAAGGACGCCAGGAGACAACCGGGCGTATGACCTTTTCATAAAAAGCTCCCCTCACGTGCCTGTCCGGCTGCGGAATGAGGTAAAGCGGTATTCCGAAAGCAATAACGAATACGGCGACATAGACCCAGCGATGCCGCACTCCCCAATCTATATACCTGTAATACAGCCTGTTCCACTTCACAATCCTGCGTCTTTTCGAAATTGATAACGAAGATGAAGTCCGTCCAACAGGAATAAAATGCAAAAGCGCAGGGATGAAATAATACGCAATGCCGAGTGACACTGCCAGATTGATTGCGATCACCCAGATGAAATCGGTCAGATTGCCCCGCTCGGACACCGGAAGCAGCAATATCATCAGAAGGGCCGCAACAGTGGTCAGCACTGCCGCCACCATATCAGAAAACACACGGCGGTCCTTCCAATATGTATAATGCGCTATCATCACGATTGTAGTGTCGATGACAATTCCCAGCGACACAGTGATGCCGGCAAGCGTATATATATGTACAGTGACACCTGAAAGCGCATATATTGCAATGGATATCAATATATTGACCGTTAGAGTCAAAGCTGTCACAATCATAATGCGCCAAGACCTGTTCACGATAAAAATGAACAGCAGGAGAATCAGAAGACACAGCCCGGTACGGACATATATCTTCCTCAATTCTTCTGTAACATACCCGGACGCATCGTACCCGATACTTGCCGTTATCTCCATCGGAAATCCGTCCTGCAACTCTCCCATACAGTGTTTTACCGCCGCCACAGTGGTCAGCAGATTGGCCGACGGGGCGAGAGAGACAGACAGCGTCACGGTGTTCAGACCGTTGATACGGTAATATGAAGACGGCTCTTCCTCCTCGAATTTCCAAGTCGCTATATCCCTGAGATACACTATTTTATCCCCGGATTTAAGAATAGGCATCTCTCCTGGCAGGACTTTTTCCCGCGAAGAAGAGGCAATAGCCACACGCACAGCCATCAGGCGTCCGGAAGCCTCATCCACAGTCATACCTGCAACCTCGTCGGAATAATATTCATTGAAAGCAGACCGGATGTCAGCAGCCCGCACTCCTAAAGAAGCCGCCTTGTCCGCATCGAACGTGATGACCCATTGAAACGGCGTCCCTCCTGTTACCTGCACCTTGTCAACCCCATCAATACGTGACAGCGATGTCAGCAGCCGGTTCTCCGCGAATTTCTGGATCTGCCTGGACGGGAGGCTACCTTTAAGCAGATAAGTGATGGCCGTCACAGTCTTCCCGCCCCCAGCATCAAGCGATATCGAAGGATATACAAGTTCCTCAGGCAAGGAAGAATATATATTGCGTACAGCTGAAGCCACTTCGAATCTGGCCGCAGCCATATCCGTACCCTTCTGAAACTTCACATTGACAGAGCCGGAGCCCTTACGTGAAACCGATGAAGTGCCGGTCGCGCCGGATATGTCGGAAAGCACTCCTTCAAGCCGTGAAGTCACCTCAGCCTCAATTGATTCCGCCGAAGCCCCGTTCATTGTATAGGACACTTTTATGGACGTTCCGGGATCGGAAGGCAAATACTGTATTGAAAGCATGTGGAGCGAGGCGAGGCCTGCAATAGACATCGCCGCCACAATCAGCACTGCGGAAAATGGTGATAGGCTCCGTTTCATATCAGCTTCCAATTATTTACCGGTGAATCTGTAAACTGAATAATACAAAGCAGGAAGGACGAAAAGGCTTACAAGCGTGCCCACGGTCATTCCGGCAATAATCACCAGTGACATAGGATATTGCAGATCGTCGCCAATGTTGCCCCTGCCAAGGAACGGGAGCACAGCAAGGATAGTGGTCAACGATGTCATCACTATTGCCTTCATCCTTCTGCCTGAAGCCACGATGACAGCTTCTTTCAACTCCATACCGCCGCGTCTGAGCTTATTTATGGTATCCACCTTGAGAATTGAATCATTTATCACGATTCCGCTGACAACCACAAGTCCGATAAGGGACATAAGATTGATTGACACTCCGAGAAGCCATAGGAGCAGAAACGAGGCGAACACATCCACAACTATCTCTGACATAATGAGAAGAGGCTGAAGAAGAGACTCAAACTGGGCGGCGAGAATAAGATACAGCAGCAGGACTGCGATAAAGAATATCACTGCCAGCTCACGTGTCATCTCCCTGTTGGAAAACCACGAGCCGGAATATCCCGCCTCGAAATCCCCGTCAGCCGCAAGGACTTCCGTAACGACCTTCATCACCTCCGGCACATCTTTCTGCGGAACATCAAGATTGACAGGATAATAATTGCCCTCAACCCCTGATATGACGGTCTTCATATCCTCCACAAAAGTCTGTCGCATCAGCCCTGAAACAGGTATCCGTACTCCGTCTTTCTGGATATACGAGTTCTGAAGGTATTCCCAAAGTCTTGAGTGGTCAGCACCTGTCACGACGGGGAGCGTATGCGAGCCCTGTACGACAGTGAAAAGCCGGTTCTGAGAGAGAGCATTTTTCAGGACGTCAACAATATCCTCATAGCCGATATCATACAGTGCCATCTTGTCCGGATCGGCAATGAACAGCATATCCGTTTTCACAGGAAGGTCCTGGACAGTAACACCGGGCAGGGCCGCCCGCACAGACTGCAAGGTCTTGCGCAGAAGGCCAGTCTCAATCTCCGGAGACGACACAGGCCTCAGACGGGCTACGAGCTGGGCCTCTTCATTGTCGAAAATCAGGTCGAAAATATTTCCCGAGACAGAGAAAGAAAAATCCGCTGAAGGATAATGTCTTGACAGATAAGAAGATAAAGTTTCTTTCAGTTCAGACAGCGAGCCGGCATCCCTGCAATTGAGATATATGGAGGCGGCAGAAGAGCCTATATCTCCGCTATGGCCGAGGATGAACTGCTGGATTCCTATAAGTGACGTCACCTGGATTGCCTTGTCACCGGCCTCCGACTCCAGGCAGGCCACCCTTGAGACATTCTGCCCAAGTGAGACCTGCTCGTTCCAGTCAACATTCAGGATTGCATCTGTATAAGTCACAGGAGGGAGTTGTTCCTTCGGCATATATCTGAAACAGAGGAAGATGCCGATGAACGACACTGCTATTAGCCCCCAGGCAGCCGGCTGATGGCGGATGAACCAGTTTACGCACACATCTTCCATTCTGAGCATCATATCATTGAACTGGAAACGCTGCAGAAAAGGCGACGGGCGGAAAGACGGAATGTGCCTGTACCAGGAGTGGTAGAAAACCGGTATCACAGTGACTGTCACGAGATAAGAGGTCAAAAGCACAATGGTCACCGACATCGCCTGATCGTAAAACAAAGCCCCGGCTATGCCATTGACAAAGACCAGAGGGATGAAAACGGCGCAGGTTGTGAGAATAGAACTGAGCATCGGCCCGACCACTTCCGATGTGCCTCCAAGCACTGCATTCCGGAGGCAATCCCCCCTTTGCCAGCGGGATGTGATGTTGTCCACCAGCACTATGGTATTGTCGGCCATCATTCCCACTCCGAGAAGCAGGCCGGCCAACGAGATGATGTTCAGAGTGAGGCCTGCCGCATAGAACACAGCCATAGAGAAGACCAGAGCCACCGGCATTGTAAGGCAGACCAGGGCCGGTGAACGGAATTCCATCATAAAGATGAAGATGACCAGGCTTGCGAGGAGAATTCCGAGGATAATATTGCGCAGAAGGGCGCGGATTGAATAGTCCAAAAGCCGTGTTTGGTCCCTGGTCACTTCAAACTGCACATCAGGGTAATCCCTGGCGAAATTGTCCATCAGCCCGTTCACTGAATGTCTCAGGTCCGACATCCTGGCACTGCTCTGCTTTATCACCGCCATACAGACAGCGTCTTTTCCTCCGGAGCGCACAAGTCCCTGTCTTTCAGCAGACTGTTGGCGCACTTCAGCTATCTCCCGGAGCTGCATCACCCTGTCTCCGGCCCTGAACCAGATATTTTCAATATCCTCCTTCGAGGCGACATCCGAGAGAAACTTGACATTGAAGCGGTACTGTCCGTCCTTTATTGAAAGTGAGCCGAGACGGATATTGGCCTTGCTGATGATGGACTCGAACTCTTCCCGGGAAATGCCGAGCTGTGTCAATTTTCCTGCGTCAGGAATCACCATAATCTCCTCGTCGGCAAATCCGCTGCAATCGACCATAGCCACCTCCGGAAGCTGCTCGATACGTTTGCAGACCACATCCTGGATGAATCTGCCCAATGAGGCGAAATCCCTGTTGGATGAGTCCTCGCGGAGGCTTGCGTTTATATAGAACGCCGGGATATCGGAAGCATTGGCTTTCAGAACCTTAGGGCGTTCTATATCCGGAAGCGAGCCCATTGACCTGTCAATCTTCTCATTGACTTCGATGAAAAGATAGTCGATATTCTCCCCGTGACTGAAAACAAGCCGCAGCATCGACGAGCCGTCCCTCGAAGATGTCACAATGTCTTTCAGGGCGTTAATCTGGATGAACTGCTGCCTGAGCGGCTTCACCACACTCCCGTCGAGTTCCCGGGCGGACATATCAGGAGCTGTTATCTGGACAGTGATGCACGGGACATCCACATCCGGGGCCAGGGACACAGGCAGGAGCCTTATACTGACGAGTCCCAGGACCACCGCCACCAGCATAGCCATTGTGACCGCAACCGGTCTGTCTATCAATTTCTCCAGCATAATGTCAACGGTACGGATTTAAGGATTGACGGGCCTGACTTCCGAGCCGTCAGCCAAATTGAGATTGTTGGAAATAATCACAACATCCCCGGCCGACAGCGAAGCCCCGCGGTCCGTATTGGCCTCAACCACAAACGAGTCCCTATTGGATGCAATGATATTGACATATACCCAATGAGCCTTCCCGTCAGGAGTACAGGTGAACAGCACGTCCAGATTGTCCCTTATCACGACAGCGCTTCTCGGTACGACGAGACATCCGGGAACATTCTTCTCCACGGTCACTTTCACATTCATACCGTCCACAAGGTATTGCGAGCCGGCCACTCTCGCCCTGACTGCCACCTGTCCGTTCTTGTCAACCACAGGGTTGATGTCAGAAATCCGGCCCGTGAATGTTTTGGAAAGGTCCGCAAAAGGCGTGACAGTGACCGTAAGGCCTTTGGAAAGGAAGGAATATTCGGACTCCATCACTGTGAAATCCGCGTCCATCGAGCTGTCATCCAGCAATGTGCAGAAACAGTCAGCCGGAGCCTGGTCATATTGTTTTACTTTCAGGTCTGCAATCCGTCCTGTGAAGGGAGCCCTGAGAACTGTCTCCGAAAGTTCGAATTCCGCGCGTCTGTATGCATTGACGGCCGAATTGTAGCCTGAACGTATTTTTGCCATAGACATTATGTCATCCGGCACGGACGATGTATCCCGGGCGGCAAACCCTTGCCCTGCAAGCACATCGTAAAGTTCAAGCCTTGCCTTTTCCATCGCCTCCCCCGCGGCCTCGACAGCCAGCACAAGATCCGGCCTGTCAATGCTGGCAATTTCGGAGCCTGCTGCAACTCTCTGTCCGTTCACCGCATTGAGCCGGGATACGGTACCCGGCAAATTGAATTTCAATGATGCCCTGGACGCGGCCGACAGTTTTCCGTTCGAGACTAACTGAAGCGGAAAATCAGTCCGTTCGAGTGTCTGGACAGTCACGGCATTTATCTCCGGAGAATATTCCAGTTTGCTGTCTCTCAGTTCTTTGCCCTCCCTGTTACGGCATCCGCAAAGCAGCGCCAGGGCCAAAGCCGCCGCGGATATTTTCCTTATCAGCATAGATAATCCTATTTTACCAGTTCCTCAATCATCTCGTCCTCGTCAATATCGATGTCCTTCCCCTCAATGAAATCATAGAGTGTGTATTGGCGCAGTTTATAATAGTAACTCCAGTAGTTGCTCACATCACTTATATATTTTTGCAGGGCGTCATTGTTCTCGCTCTGCGCCGTGTTCAGTTCTATCACAGAGGCCGAGCCGTTCCGGAAATTCTCCATTGTCAGTTCATAGCGCTCCGCCGCAATTTTCATCGCCCGCCTGGAGACTGAGCACTGGCGGGCCTGGCTGTTGAACTGCCCCACCGCAGTGAAGAGCGTCCTGCGGTAGTCATTCTCGCTCTGCTGGACCTGGGCTTTGACCACCGCCTCGGCGGCCTTGGCTTTCTGCACTTTCCCCTTGCCGAGCCCCCAGTCGAAAACAGGAACACTGAAAGACAGGCCCACAACTTCCTGGTCAAGAGGACTTTTATATGCCCCGCCTATAGTAGGTGCCGTGTCTGTCAGGCCGAAACGGGCATTCAGTGAGACAGTTATCCCCCTGTCAGCCCTGGCCTTGGCTATATCAGCACCGGCATTCAGCAAGGCAATCTCGTTTTCCAGATTGAAAGAGGAGTTCTCCATCGTCTTGGACAGGACCATATCGTAATCCATCGTGACATCCGGCAGGTTCTCGGCAAGCACGGGCTGGATTTCCACCGATTCATCGAACCCAAGAAGCGAGTTCAGATTCATCTGCGCATCCCTGACCTTCACCGCGGTCTCATTGATTGAAATACTGTCGTTCAGCATCCTGAGCTCCAGCTGAAGATATTCGTCACGGGTCACGCTGCCGAGTTTCATTCTCTCCCCAGCCACATTGTGCATACGTACAGTGTTGTCATAGTTGGTCTGCGCGATATGATTGTTCATCGACGCAAGAATCAATGCGTTATAAGCTTCCACCACCTCTATGGTGAGCTTTTCCATTGACTCTATATACACCCGTTTCCCTTTTTCGTATTCTTTCGGGGAGATAAGTTTGTCCCATTTGAACTGGTTGTAGGCGAACAGAGGCTGGCGGTAAGAGACTGTGACCGGCTGGGAATACCAGGTCTTTGAGCGGGCTCCGTAAAACTGGTCTATCCTGGACAGGTCAGAATAAGCCGTGATGACACCTCCGGTAAATGTGACATTCTGGGATACCCTGAGTCCCAATGAGTTCTGGAGATTGTGGGTGCTGGAATATTTCAGCTGGGCATCGTCATAGTTCTGCAGGAGGACAAGGGACCTGTCATAGTTCATCAGGTTCCCGTACAGGCTCAACGACGGCAAACGGCTCGCCTTGTATGTGCGCCAGGCCCAGTATGCCGATATGAATTCATTCCTGGCTTCAAGAGCCGCCACCGACCGGGTTCTCGCCGTGGCAACCGCCTCCTCCATCGTCATTTCCTGTGCACCCGCCGTCATCGCCACCGCGAATGCCATCAGCCCTGCCATCATATATTTTACCAGTCTCTCCATATCTCGGCAATGTCAGTTAGCAAAAAGCAATATCACTCGCTAATATATACATTATTTTCCAATTCCGTCAGCATTTATTATCATTAATGATTTAGGATTTACAGGAGGCCATTGAGATTATACCTGACTATATGGTGGGCGGTCTGCTCAATGGCGTACAGACAGCTGTTGAGATTGTCATAAGCCATTGAGACAATGTTCTCGCTGACTTTCATTTCACATAAGAACCTGCCGGACCAGTCAAATATATGGATGGACATATCTGACTCTTTTGACAGGTCCGCGAGCGGAGTTTTTCTGTATGCTGCGAATATGAAGTCCGGGGATGCTGCGGCGCAAACGTAATACTGTACTGTTTCAGGGCCGAGCATCTTGCCGGTCAGTGTCCGCCACTGGCGATAGTCCTTGTCAACAGCTACTGAACGGATTGTTGAATCAGCCGTGTCGAATATATTGACCTGTGGCAGGAACAGCATAACCTCCGCAATCATTCCGGTTTCTCCATTGAGAACCAACACGCTACTGAGATGCGGCATACACCGTACAGCGTCAATACCATTATATGGAGAGACGGACCAGACGGCAGCGCCATCCCTGCCAAGTTTCCTGTAAAGCAGTTTCCTGTTTTCTAACTGGAGCACAAATCCTTCTGAATCCGGCAGCGGAAACCAATCCAGAACATCTTCCGGCAAATCTACTTGCTCAACAGTCACCGTCCGGTTTGTTCTTATCGAGGACTCGACATCGACACTGAACGCCCTTCCTGCAGCATTTTCTTTGATTGTCAGGTAACGTTCAGATGACGATGCCGACGCAAATCTTGGGGCTATCATCTCTCCGGGGCCGCGTCCATACTGAAGAAATGAGCCTAAATATTCTGAACTATTTGTTGAATACGCCTTGAAATGATAATTGTCCATATCGGACACCTGGTCCATCAGCACGAGTATTGTATCATTGACTATCTGGATATCAAGACAGTTCCCCACTTCCGTAAACTGAGCAAGAAGAGAAGTGTCAGCATTGGCCGACACCTCCTTCTCAGCAGAAACGACTCTGACAGGAACATTCTCCATTATCCCCGTCCCTCTGCAGGAGACAAAGAAAAATGCTGACAGTATATGAAATAACTTCTTCATAACACTGATTTTTTGCAAACTTATAAAATCAGTTGCATAGCGCAAACAAATTACACCAAAAACGATATCCCGATTATCGATATAACTAATTGATAATCAGTGCGTATCAAACAATAGATTGCCCCGTTTTTACAACCAACTGAAATACAAACAGTTAGAAGATCCGATAATAACGGACAGGGATATGATTATTCATCTATCGGCGCATAGGCATTTTTCCCAAAAGTTGATCTGCCACTTCTGGCGAGACCTTTGTTTGAATTTTGGAGCGCAATCTTGCCACTCTTTTTGCAACACTGACATTGTCTATGCCAAGGATTGCAGCTATTGCAAAATACGACAGACCGGAAATGCACATTGAGTATAAAAAGTTCTCTTCTTCCCTGAACACTTTACATCCCCTCATTTTCGATATCACGTTATCATTCGCCCTGTCGACCATATCCTTGAATTCCGTCTGTGCACCACCCTCCCGGCTAAAACCGGAAAGCATCTGTTTGAAAGATTTCAACAGGCTATTGCTGTTAATGTCACCGCCGTGACAATATTCATTAAAAACAGGATCAAAAAACTTGAATGAATAGCGCATAGCATCGGAAGGTAGCATTTTTCTCTCAAGTGTTTCTACAATTATATTCAACTCCTGAATTGCAAGAAGATTTCTCTTTTCGCGAGATTGATAGTAAACTATTATAGATAATACTAGAAACGCAATTAATAGAATTATTGAGACAAGGATGAGTATTATTCTGGAAGAGGTCAACAACTTTAATTGGGCCTTTAACTTATTATATTCATTATATATAATAAGTACCTTATTATCAGCGATATCAGTCATCAAATCATCAACAGTAGAGACTATCCCTTCCTCGGAAACATAACCGAGATTGGAAAACTCTTGACACTCTTTATTTCGGCTAAACACATAAAGAGTATCTTGTCTATTGGTACAACAATCATATGCATTATTAATGATTCCAATCAGCAGTTGAACTGCTGCGATTATAGTTTATAAAACAGCCTCAAGAG
>JBJEBM010000061.1:0-54143 GCA_051870055.1 Candidatus Cryptobacteroides sp. | reverse complement strand
AGGGTCTTGCTGAAGGCGCACGCGAGAAGGCTGTGGCGACTGCGAAGAATATGCTGGTTAAGGGCATAGAACCCGAGATTGTGGCTGAATGCACAGGCCTTTCATCCGAAGAGGTGAAGGCTTTGATGTGATGATTTGACAAGAACTTGTAACTGTTTACTATAGAAAAACCTCATTGAAATTATGAAAAAAATCGCAAGACTCCTGTCTGCCGCTTTCCTGATGGCAGCCTGCTCTCCTGCCGAGAAATTGTCCGATTACGTTGACCCGATGATTGGTTCCGCCCATTCCAGATGGTTCTTTTTCACACCAGCGGCGCTTCCGTTCGGTATGGCCAAACTCGCCCCGACTACTGACGGGCATTATGGCAACCGTTCCGGCTGGGAGGCGGTCGGTTATGACTATAGGCACAATTCCATCGAGGGCTTCGCCTCGTTCCACGAATTCCAGATTGGAGGCTTGATTGTCGCTCCTGTAACAGGTGAAATCAAGACTGTTCCTGGTACAAAAGAGAATCCGGATTGCGGATACCGCTCACGTTTTGACAAGAAAGACGAGACAGCAAAGCCCGGATATTATTCGGTTCTTCTCAAGGATTACGATGTTTTCGCCGAACTGACAGCGACCGGGCGTGTCGGATTCCACAGGTATACTTTCCCTGAGGGGTCAGCTGCCGCGCTGGTGTTCAATATCGGCACCAGAATGGGAGAGAGCGGCCCGTGCACGGACGCACAGGTCAGATATCTCGGAGACGGTAAGGTAGAGGGGTGGGTCGAGACCCAGCCTATGTACACTGACCATTATCAGGAAGGCGCGAGGGTGAGGATGTATTTCAGCGCTGAGATGGATGCCGTGCCGTGCTCATTCGGCTCTTTTGTGAATGACATTTCGACTCTGAAGACATATAAATCAGAAGACAGCCTGGATGAAGTCTCCGCTCCGCTTGAAGAGGCCCGGAATGAGGTTTCCGGCCCCGGAGCAGGAATGTATTTCCGCTTCGACACCTCGTCGGACCGTGACGTTGAGATCAAAATGGGGCTTTCATATACATCCGTGGAGAATGCGAGGGCCAATCTGGAGGCAGAGGCTTCCGGACTCGACTTCGATGCTGCAAAGAAACGCGCTGAGGATATCTGGGAAAGGGAACTCGGCCGTATAAAAGTTACAGGCGGCACAAGGGAGGCAAGAGTCAAGTTCTACACTGGGCTCTATCATGCGCTGCTTGGGCGCGGTCTGGCGAGCGATGTCAATGGCGCATATCCTGCCAATGACGGTTCTGTCGGACAGATTGAACTGGATGAGAACGGCCGTCCGCTGCATAATTTCTACAATACAGACGCCGTCTGGGGCGCCCAGTGGAATCTTACCCAGCTCTGGACACTCGCATGGCCGGAGTATTTCTCCGACTGGATTTCCGGCCAGCTTCTTGTTTACAAGGACTCCGGCTGGTTGGCGGACGGCATTGCCAACAGCCGCTATGTTTCCGGGGTGGGAACTAACTTCGTGGGCCAGTCAATCGCTGCCGCATACAATTGCGGCATCAGGGATTTCGATGTGGATCTCGGATATGAGGCTGCCCTGAAGGACGTTGTCTGCGGAGACGGCAGGCCTTTAGGTGCCGGAAAAGAGGATGTTTCTGATTTTGTGGAGAATGGCTATGTCACGGGCACAGGCTTTTCTGCATCCCACACTCTTGAGTACTGCTTCAATTGCTATGCAGTAGCAAGAATGGCTGAACTGCTTGGAAAGAGCGCTGATTATGAGAAACTTATGAAATTAAGCAGGGGCTGGGAGCAGATATTTGATCCGGAGACCGGGCTCATCCGCCCGCGTGACGATTCCGGACGGTTCATTGAGCCGTTCGACCCGTTCGCTCCATGGATCGGTTTCCAGGAAGGTAATGCTGTGCAATACACATATTATGTCCCTCACGATATCGAGAGGCTTGTCGAGAAGATTGGCCGTGATGATTTCAATACAAGGCTCGACAGCACATTCATAATTTCACGGGAGAATGTCTTCGGCGGGGGCAAGGTCATTAATGCATTCTCGGGCCTGCATACATATTACAATCACGGAAACCAGCCGAACCTGCATATCTCCGGGCTGTTCAATTTCTCCGGAAAGCCTTGGCTGTCACAGAAATGGATGAGGACCATCTGCAATGAGTTCTACGGAACGGAGGGAATACACGGATACGGTTACGGACAGGACGAGGACCAGGGTCAGCTCGGAGCCTGGTATGTGATGGCTTCTATGGGTCTCTTCGATGTGAAGGGCCTTTCATCTCCTGAACCTTCATTCCAGATTGCAAGCCCGCTTTTCGACAGGATAACCATAAGCCTCAATCCTGATTATTGTTCAGGTAAAAAGTTTGTGATTGAAACCGAGGGCAATTCGGAAGAAAATATTTATATTGGAAGTATCTCCCTGAACGGCAAGAAGATGAATTCTGTCCAGCTTCCGCTCTCGGAGATACAGAGGGGCGGGAAACTGAAACTGGTGATGTCCGGAACGCCCAACACCGAAATTGTAAAATAATTAAATATTATTATGAAACTCCGTTTATTGACTTTGGCTGCAATGATCTGCGCCGTGCAGGCTTCGGCAACAGTCCCTCACAGGGCAAAATTTCCATCAGTAGGTGAATATCAGGTGCTATTGGGCGACTGCCATGTCCATACGATGTTCTCGGACGGCACAGTCTGGCCGGCTACAAGGGTGGATGAGGCCGATTATGACGGCCTGGATTTCATCGCAATCACGGACCATTGCGACACTCCGCTCCAGCGGCAGCTCAAGAACGGCATCCTGAATCCTGAAAAGGTGGACAGGAACACTTCCTACAAGATTGCCTCAGACGCCGCGAAGAAATACGGGATTATTGTGATTCACGGAGCGGAGCTTACAAGGGGGCTTGCCATTTTCCCGGGACATTTCAATGCACTTTTCATCGAAGATGGCGGGCGTATCTGTGAAGCTGCGGAGAAAGCCGCCGCTGAGGTGATGGAAAAGGGCGGGGACACTGTCAGGCAGGAAGAGGCCGCGATAATGGCCGGGCTGCAGGAAGCCCGCTCGCAGAATGCCTATATCCAGTGGAATCATCCGGACTGGGAGGTCCAGGCTCCCAACAAGACTGTATGGCTGCCGATTCATACAAAAGTGTATAAGGCAGGGCTGATGGACGGAATCGAGATTGTGAACACTTTCGTCGGCTATGACCTTGAGGCTCACCAGTGGACTGTGGAGAAGAACCTGACTGCCACTGCCGGCACGGACTGCCACAAGCCTATGTTCCAGCTTGTTGATTATGAGAACAAAGAATACAGGCCAATGACATTGGTGTTCGCCAGGGAGCGCACGGCCGAGGGCGTGAAAGAGGCTTTGATGAACCACCGTTCCTGCGTCTTCTCCGATGACTGCATCTACGGGCCTGAGGAGTTGATTGAGCCGCTGTTCAGGGCAATATTCGAGATTTCCGATGTGAACTGTACCGACAACAGGGTCTCTTTCAAAGTCCGCAACAATTCTTCCGTTCCTCTTGAACTTGCGAAAGGGGAGGGAAGTGAGAATTTCGTCTATCCGAGACTTCTCCGCATCAATTCCGGGGAGGAACTCACCATGTCTGTATCGGTCCGTGACAAGTCATTGCAGAAGAACGGACGCTTTTTCGACCTCAATCTGGTTGTCCGCAACTTCCATACAGACGGAGAGACCCCGCTGAAGGTATCATATCATTTTGAAAAATAATGTTATCTGATAGAATGGTCAGCTACAACAGGCTGGCCGCTCCAGGCTTTCTGCGATGACCACTGCTCCGCCGGGGATGTCCAGAACGGATTGTCCGCAGGAAGGCCGAGAGGAAGGAAAATGAAGGTGCAGAGATAGCAACTTCCGGTGGAAACATACCTGTCGGCGATGCTTGGCTGGTGTCCGCAGAGACCCAGTGTCAGCCAGCCGTTCTTGTCGAATGTTTCAGGCACGAGCTGCCTTTTCATCACGGCCGTCAACGCGCAGCGCACCTGGGCCGGGCTGATGTGTTCAGGCAGTTTCTCAATCAAGCTGACCTGTGAGAGCACCTGGAAGCAGCCGAATCGGTAACCGCTTGACCTGCCGAGCACCGGATAGGTTCCTTCCGGGGAAATGAGCCTTTCCTGCTGGTCGGCGTAACGGACGATTCTCGGGAGTTCCACTTCGTAGAAGTCTCCCCATTTCTGGTTGTGGGCCTTCATTACCGCGCTCACGTCAAGGAGCATTGGCTGGATGACGTAGCTGTTGTAGTAGTCGAGATGGAAATTGGCACCGTCACCGTACCATCCGTCGCCTTTGTACCACTGTTTGTGCATAGTGAACGCCTTGTCGACAGGTGCAGGGTCGTATTCTCCGGTGAACTCCAGCAGGGCGGCCTCAATGATGGCCGAGAACATCAGCCAGTTGCTCATTCCTGCCTTGATTTTCCTGGATGCCTTGAACTCTTTCACTATACGCTCCTGAGTTGTCTTGTCCAGAGCCGGCCAGATGACATCCTTGGACCTGAGAAGTCCGTGGGCGAAGAAAGCCGCATCCACGAGAGGCTGGCCACCGGGGCCGTCAAATCTCAGGTAGTCAGGAGATTCCGGATTCACAGCATTCTGTATTGATTTTACTACAAGGTCAATCATCCTTGCCCTTTCCTGTCCTTCAGGCGTGCTGTCAGGCCCGAGATTGAGCCATGGGGCGATTCCGCAGAACGCTCTGCCGAGAGCCTCCAGATGAGTCACATTTTTCCTGCTGTTCCCGGTGTTGAGACCGTCCGGCGTTTCTACAGGCATATTCTGTCTCAGTGTGTTCTGGCTGAGATTCTCGAATACCGGATTTACAATCCGCACGAGCTGGGAAACCCAGTAGGCCCTGTCATCCTGTTTCTTTCCGCTTTTGCGTTTTGCCGCATCGGCGAAGTCGCAGTTGAATATTACAGCGGTTGAAATTATCGCTGTAAGAAGTATCTTTAATTTCATAGTTGTCATTTAATTATGTGGTATTAATGAGGATGATGGTGCTGACCAAAAAGCATGTTTATTGTCATCTCGACCGAGCGAAGCGAGTGGAGAGATCTGTATAAAAGATTGAATGTCAATAGATATCTCGACTACGCACTGCGTGCTTCGCTCGATATGACAGACTTTTTGGTCAGTCTAACCCCTCTTGAAAAGTGCGCTATCTCAGATCAGTGGTGGCGCATTTGTCCATATCGTCGTAGTCGAGATTCTCACCGCACATCGCCCAGATGAACGTGTAGTTCTTGGTCGCGCAGGCGGCGTGGATGCTCCATTCCGGCGAGATGACTGCCTGGTCGGCCTTCATCCAGATATGGCGGGTCTCGCCAGGCTCTCCCATAAAGTGGCAGATAGCCTGGTCCTCAGGAATCTCGAAATAGAAATACACCTCCATCCTTCTGTTGTGGGTGTGGGCAGGCATTGTGTTCCAGGTGCTTCCCGGTTTCAGCTCTGTCATTCCCATCTGAAGCTGGCAGGAAGGCACGACCTCTTTCACAAGCATCCTGTTGATTATCCTGTGGTTGCTCTCCTCAAGAGTTCCGAGCTCCATCTTGACAGCGTTCTCCCTGGTGGTCAGGTGGTCAGGATGCGAAGCGTGCGCATTGGCCGAGCAGAAATAGAATTTTGCCGGATTGGCAGGGTCGAGGCTCTTGAAAACCACTTTCCTCCTGCCTTTACCGAGATAGAGGGCTTCTTTGTATTCGAGCCTGTATTCGCTGTCGCCAGCGGTCACTACACCGGCTCCTCCTACATTGAAGATACCCATCTCCCTTCTCTCGAGGAAATACTCTGAGCGGAGGATATCCATTGGCTTGAGTTCAAGCTCCTCGTTGACAGGCATTGCTCCGCCGGCAATCATCCGGTCGTGCATCGTGTATGTCATATTCACCTCGTCCGCGCCGAACACCTTTTCGATAAGGTAGTTCCTGCGCAGGGTTTCGGTGTCATAATGCTTCGTATCCACAGGATTCGAGGCATAACGTACTTCTGAATTGAATTTCATATTTTTCAATAGTTTAAAAATCAAGCATTTCTGTGGCTGCAAGGAGGAATGCCCCCACGCCGTAAACTTCGGTCATATCCTGTTTGATTTTGTAAGGTGAGCCAGCGACCGGCTGCACGTACTCCAGTTTGCCGTCCTCGCGGACATAAGAGCAGAGAGCTTTCCAGCCTTTCTCGGCGGCTTTCCTGTAACCCTTTCCCTCGAGGATTCCATGGTTCACTCCCCAGGCGAGGCCATAGGTCATAAAACCAGACGCGCTGTTCTCGGCATTAGGATATTTTTCCGGAGCATAGAGGCTTGTATGCCAGGAGCCGTTTTCGTCCTGCGTTTTCAGGACTGCCTCTGTCATACGGAGATAGATGCCTTTGAAATAGTCGTACATCGGGTCGGACTGTGGCAGCGTCTCAAGCAGGAAAGTCAATCCGGCATAGCACCAGCCGTTGCCTCTTCCCCAGAGAACAGGATGA
The DNA here is from genome assembly GCA_051870055.1 of Candidatus Cryptobacteroides sp. Taxonomy (GTDB): domain Bacteria; phylum Bacteroidota; class Bacteroidia; order Bacteroidales; family UBA932; genus Cryptobacteroides. The sequence goes on along the minus strand of JBJEBM010000061.1, from coordinate 47,637 downwards.
CCGTTCTCCTCTTTCTTGTTGAAGTAATTGGCATCTCTGAAATAGAGTCCGTATTCCTCATTGAAAAGGCGGTTGGTTGCAGCAACGAATTCCTCTTTCATAAAGTCAACATATTTCTTGTCGCCTGTGATGTCTGTCAGCATTGCATAAACCGGAGGTGCCATAAACAGGGCGTCGCACCAGCACCATCTCTGCTGTCCGTCTTTCACCTTGATGTTGACGTCAACGTATGAGCGGAGGTCGATTACTGAGTCAGCCCGCTCTTTTGCGTGGATGAACATTGACTCGTCTTTGTATTTCTCATACAGCAGCAGGAAAGCCTGTCCTACGCAGATGTCGTCGGCGTGGTACAGCCTCCTTGCCATCTGCCAGTTGGTTTTCTTTCCGATATTCATCACGAAGTCTTCTGCTGGCTGGTATCCGGTCTTGTCTGACCACTCCACCATACCGCGGAACAGGGCTCCGTTCGCCCAGTCGAGAACAGCTCTCTTTTTGCCTGTGTATGTCTTGCCTGTGAAATTGGCAATCTGCCAGTCAGTGACGCGGTTGGCAATCTCCTTGATGGCTTCCTTGTCATTCCTGGCGTTCATTGTCCCGGACGGAATCAGTGTGAGCGCCGCCAGGACGATTGCGATAAATGTCCTTTTCATACTTGTATGTGGTTATTTGATTACTTTATACTTAGGAACAAGGCATTTCATAATGCACCAGCCGATGAGGTACGCAGTCGCACATACGCAGAATATGATGAAATATCCCGCAGGCTTGCCTGAGAATCCGAGGAACGACATATTCACCGCCTCGGCGTGCACGAACAGCTCTCCGGCCACTTTCTGGAGGAACATCGAGCCGAGTCCGCCGGCCATTCCGCCGATTCCGGTCACTGTGGCGATTGCTGATTTAGGGAACATATCACCGATGGTGGAGAAAATGTTGGCTGACCAGGACTGGTGGGCTGCACCGCCCAAACCGATGAGAATCACCGGGAACCAAGGCGAGATTCTTCCGAGAGGCTGTGCGAGGAGCACCACGAGCGGAATGAATGCGAAGATGAGCATTGCCTTCATCCTGGCAGCGTATGGGTCGAACGCCGCGCCTTTCTTCAATGCGTTATTGATGAATATGGTAGGCAGCTTGCCTCCGTAGATGGACAGCATCGTGATTGCGTAAAGCGTGAATATCAATGCGATGCCGAGAGGGTCGCTGGTCTTGATTCCGAACTGGGTGTTGAGGTATGAAGGCGTCCAGAACAGGAAGAACCACCATACTCCGTCAGTCATGAACTTGCCCACGGCGAATGCCCAGGTCTGCCTGTGCCTGAAACATTCCATAAGACCCATCTTCCTGACAGGCTGCTCTTCAACGGCCTCTTCTTTGTCCAGAACCTTGTCCTGCTCGATATATTCGAGCTCCTCTTTGTTGACATATTTGGATGACTCAGGCTTGTCATACAGGAATACCCAGAAGCCCATCCAGATAAAGCCGAGACCGCCGATGATGATGAATGCCATCTCCCATCCGAAATGCTTGGCTATCATAGGGATTGTAAGAGGTGCGAAGAGCGCTCCTATGGATGCTCCGGCATTGAAGATGGATGTGGCGAAAGCCCTGTCTTTCTTAGGGAAATACTCGGCTGTGGTCTTGATGGCGGCAGGGAAGTTGCCAGCCTCTCCGAGTGCGAGAATGCTTCTGGCCAAGAGGAAGCAGTACATACTTATCGTGGATATCAGCACGGCGACATCTCCGGTTGCCTGCATCAGTTCAGCTGCAGAGCCCAGGCCCGTGATGCTCTCGGTGATTACACCGCAGAGGGCGTGGGCGCAGGCGCCTGCCGACCAGACGCCGATGGACCAGAGGTATCCTTTCTTCGTCCCCATCCAGTCCACAAACCTGCCTGCGAAAAGCATACAGATGGCGTAGATGATGGAGAAGACGGATGTGATGGTGCCGTAATGTGATTCATTCCAATGGAACTCAGGTTTGATGAATTCGTCCCAGGTCAGTGAAAGTACCTGTCTGTCAAGGTAATTCACCGCGGTGGCAATGAAAAGCATCGCGCAGATCACCCACCTGAAATTTGTTCTTTTGCTGGTCATAGTTTAAATTGTGCTGTTCTCTCAATGTTTTACTTTGTTGATTATTTCGAGTGCATTTTTGCAGAGCTCGGTGATGGCGGCCCAGTCTCCGGCCTTGATCACATCTTTCGGGAACAGATTGCTGCCCATTCCTACGCAGGTAGCTCCGGCCTTGAACCATCCGGCAAGATTGGCCTCTTCCGGTTTCACTCCTCCGGTGACGAGAATCTGTGTCCACGGCATCGGGGCCTTGATTCCTTTCACGAAAGAAGGACCGAGAACGTCTCCCGGGAAAGCCTTGCAGACATCGCATCCTGCTTCGTATGCGTTGCCGACCTCAGTAGCGGAACCGCAGCCCGGGATGTATGGGATGTTCCTGCGGTTGCAGACAGGGGCGATTGCAGGATTGAACATAGGCCCGACAATGAAGTTGGCGCCGAGCTGTATGTAAAGTGCTGCGGTAGGGGCGTCCACAATGGACCCCGCCCCCATTATCAAGCCCGGAAGTTCATTATTGGCATATTTGACAAGCTCCCCGAACACCTCGTGGGCGAAGTCGCCCCTGTTGGTGAACTCGAACAGCCTGATGCCTCCGTCGTAGCAGGCTTTCAGGACGGATTTCGAAGTCTCTATATCTGAATTGTAGAACACAGGTATGAGCCCGCTTTCTGCCGCAGCGCTCAATACCTTGATTTTGCTGTATTTAGCCATTTTAAATTAATTAAAGCGATTCTTACGGTCCAAGCCAGGGACTATTCTTCCACTGCTACCTTCAAAGGTGAAGCAAGCGCGGCGGCCCGGGTGCTGATATATTCCTCCCAGGCTTCAGGGGATTCAACACCTCCCTGGCTCCAGCCGGAAGCGGTCCAGTAATTCACGGTCTCGCCTGATTTAACCCTGAATGCCAGTACGGCGTGGCCGTCCATCACCTTGAATGCGGCCTTGTATGCAGGGTCGAGAATCAGTCCGATGCTGATGTTTCCGTCTCTCTCAGGATTCTTGGAGTCTGATGCTTTCTCGGTGAAAGCAATGCTGTTGCCGTTGCTGCTGATAGCCAGGACATCGTGGAGCACCGCGCCGAGAACCACGTCAATGGAATCCCGGTCTGAATTGAAAACGGTTGTCCAGTGGATGAGCCGGGTGTTGGCGTCAAGCGAGAGGGTACGCTCCGCTGTGACTTTTGCTCCGTCAACCTCGAATTCCGGATAGGTGAATGAGGCACTTGTCCTCACCGGGCCGTCGCAGATGTGCTCCTGCGCCGCCCAGTTGTCTCCGAGGATTATTGTCGTGTCGCAATACGGGGCGCAGGCTCCACCACCGAGGGTGTTGGCCACCTTGTAGCAGTCCATTCCGTCACCGTAATTGTGGTGATAGTCTCCTTTTGCGAACCATTCGTTTACAATCAGGCGTTCAGTGCATTTGAGCCATACGTCCGGGCCGAATGTCCTTGGGTCTGACAGGGCCGGGCCGTAGATTCTTCCGGCGATGAGATTGTTCTCGTATGCGTAGTCGTCTTTTCTCTCGGGAACATATCTGCTGTACGCCAGGGTATCGAATTTGTCCGGACTTCCTTTGCGGATTGTGAATGAGGCGCTTTCCTGGCTGCCTACAGTGGCCTGGAAGATGATATCGCATCCTCCGTCATTGCTGTCCATAACCTGATATGGGATCCGGACACCTCCGGACCCCTCCACGATGAAGTCTCTGTTTTTCCAGCCTGCGGACACCCTTGCCGTGACAGTCTCATTGACGCGAGGGATGTCAGTTCCGTTGGTGACCGTGACCTTGACTTCTGTGCCGCAGCCAATCAGTAACAGTAATGAACTTGCTGAAACAATCGCTGTCTTGAACATAATCCCGGTTATTTAGGCTGTTTTCCGATGTAGGCGAGGATACCGCCGTCAACATAGAGAACGTGTCCGTTCACAAAGTTTGAAGCCTCTGAAGCGAGGAACACTGCCGGACCCTGGAGGTCTTCGGTCGTGCCCCATCTTGCGGCAGGGGTCTTGGCCACGATGAATGCGTCGAACGGATGTCTCGAACCGTCAGGCTGCCTCTCCCTGAGCGGAGCCGTCTGAGGTGTGGCGATATAGCCCGGTCCGATACCGTTGCACTGGATATTGTACTCGCCGTACTCTGAAGCGATATTCCTCGTGAGCATCTTGAGTCCGCCTTTTGCAGCTGCGTAAGCTGAAACGGTCTCGCGTCCGAGTTCTGACATCATCGAGCAGATATTGATGATTTTTCCGCCGCCGTTGGCAATCATTGACGGAATCACTGTCTTTGCCACGATGAAAGGGGCGTTGAGGTCAACATCAATCACCTGCCTGAACTCGTCAGCTGTCATATCGCACATAGGGATTCTCTTGATGATTCCGGCGTTGTTGACGAGAATGTTGATAGGGCCGAGGTCCTGCTCAACTTTCTTCACGAGTTCCTTCACCTGGTCTTCTTTTGTGACATCGCAGACATAGCCTTTGGCATCGATTCCCTTTTCCTTATATGAAGCAAGTCCCTTGTCAACAAGCTCCTGCTTGATGTCGTTGAATGCGATTTTGGCTCCTGCCTCTGCGAATGCGGTTGCGATTGCGAAGCCGATTCCATATGAAGCGCCTGTTACAAGCGCCACTTTACCTTCAAGTGAGAAATTAACCATAATGTTATAATATTTAGAAGTTTTTATCTTGACACGCGGCCGGAGCCGTCACCTTTCATAAGAGCCTCCACTTCGGCTACAGTCACCCTGTTGTAGTCTCCAGGGATGGTGTGTTTCAGGCAGGAAGCCGCTGTTGCGAATGCCAGGGCCTTGCTGTCGTCCTCCGGATAGGTGAGTAGACCGTAGATGAGTCCGCCGCAGAATGAGTCTCCGCCGCCCACTCTGTCCACGATATCGGAAATGTCGTAAGTCCTTGCGGACACGAGCTCTGAACCGTTGAACATCACGCTGCTCCAGGTGTTGTGGTCTGCATTGACAGAGCCCCTGAGGGTGATTGCCACTTTTTTCGCCTTCGGGAATTTCTCCATAAGCTGACGGGCCACGCTCTCGAAGCGGGCGTTGTCAATCACTCCCTGTTCCACATTGAAATTCTCCGGCTTGATTCCGAACACTTTCTCCGCATCTTCCTCATTGCCTATGATGACATCGCAGCCTTTTACGAGCTCTGGCATAACCTCGCCTGCCGTCTTGCCGTATTTCCATAATTTCTTCCTGAAGTTCAGGTCGCAGGATACTGTAAGTCCGAGCCTGTTGGCCGCCTGGATGGCCTCAAGGCAGGTCTGTGCGGCCCCTTCGCTGATTGCAGGCGTGATTCCGGTCCAGTGGAACCAGTCCGCTCCCTTGAACACCTCGTCCCAGTCAATCATTCCGGGCTTGATCTCTGATACGGCTGAATTGGCCCTGTCGTAAATAACCTTGCTGGCGCGTGACACTGCGCCGGTCTCCAGGAAATAAATTCCTATTCTGTCACCGCCCTTCACGCAGTGTCTTGTCTCGACTCCGAGTCCCCTGAGCTCGCAGAGACAGGCCCGTGCTATGTCGTTGTCAGGAAGTCTGGTGATGAACTCCGCGTCTATTCCGTAATTGGCGAGCGATACTGCCACGTTGGCCTCTCCGCCTCCGAATGTGACTTCGAAACTGTCAGCCTGTCCGAAACGCAGGTGTCCCGGGGTTGCAAGTCTCAGCATAATCTCCCCGAATGTGATAACTTTTGCCATAGTTTATATTTATATTCAGATTATAAGTTCAGCAAAGGTAGAAAAATTTTTCCTATTTTCGTGAACGTACACGTAAATTTTCACAAATATGCTTTCCATACATATAAAACGTCTGGAAAGTAATTACTGTTGACGCCTGGATGCTTCCTCCATTGACTTTATGATTCCGAGTTCCAGGCCGCGCAACTCGGAAATTCCCCTCATCCTGCCGTAGCAGGAATAGCCCGGATTGGATCTGCGCTGGAGGTCGTCGCACATCTGGTGTCCGTGGTCAGGCCTTACAGGTATGCTGACACCGCGTCTCTGCTCTACCTCCAAAAGGGCTTTCATCATTCCGTACATATCAACATCGCCCTCAAGGTGGTTGGCCTCGTAGAAATTGCCTTCACTGTCACGCTTGGTGCTCCTGAGGTGGACGAACCCGATTCTGTCTCCGAACTCCCGCATCATTGACACGAGGTCATTGTCCGCCCTTACCCCTAATGAGCCGGTGCAGAGGCAGAGCCCGTTGGAACAATCAGGCACGGCCCTTACCAGTTTGCGGAAATCTTCCGCAGTTGAAAGAATGCGCGGAAGTCCGAGGATAGGGTATGGCGGATCGTCAGGGTGAATGACCATCATCGTGCCGCATTCATCCGCAACGGGGCATATCTGCTGAAGGAAGAATATGAGATTGGCTCTCAAAACGTCCTCTGTGACACCGTCATATCTTGCCAGGGCCTGCCTGAACTGGTCGAGGGTAAAACTTTCCTCGCTTCCCGGAAGGCCTGCGATTATGTTCCTGGTTATCAGCTCTTTTTCGGTATCATCCATGGACTTGAACCTGGCTTCGGCCTTGGCTATGTCCTCTGGGGAATACTCGTTGAAAGCGGCTTTTCTGCCGAGGATGAAAAGTTCGAAGGCCATAAAGGCGGCGCGTTCGAAGCGCAGCGCCCGGGAGCCGTCCGGCAGCCTGTATGCCAGGTCGGTTCTGGTCCAGTCAAGAACCGGCATGAAGTTGTATGTGACGCACTTGATGCCGCAGGCGGCCAGATTGCGGATGGTCTGCTTGTAATTCTCTATGTATCTGAGATATTCTCCTTCCCTGGTCTTGATGTGCTCGTGGACCGGAACACTTTCCACCACGCTCCATCTGAGCCCTGCCGCGGATATGAGTTCCTTTCTTTTCCGTATTTCCTCCACAGGCCATATTTCTCCATTGGGAATATGGTGAAGGGCGTGTACGATGTCGGTCACGCCGGCCTGTCTGATGTATTCGAGGCTGACCGGGTCATTCGGCCCGTACCATCGCCAGCTTTCTGTCATTCTTATCATAATATCGATTTCATTTTACCTTCTTCAATACGGTTCTGAGGATGAGGCGGCCGCCTGAGGGAGCCACGGCGGTGTAGCCGACAATATAGCCTTCCGTGATAGGCTGCTCTCCGGTGACAGGCGTGTCGTAGTCAGCGGGATTGCCGCTCCAGATATGGTATTCTATGCCTGCATTCCGTCCTTTCGCTTTCAGAAGTCTCTGCTTACCGCCGGCTGTGAGCAGAATCCCTTTCCCGGTTATTTCCGGACTGCCCTCGGTCACAAGTGTCCATCTGACATTGGCCTCCTTTTCAGGAAGGGCAATGATTTCATCCGTGATGCGGAGGTCGTCATTTTTCAGCAGTATTGTCCTGACGGCCTTGGACGCCTCTCCGGCCACTGCGGGGGTCATATCCAATGCAGCCCCTTTGCCGGAACGACCGGATATGATGGAGGTAAACTCTGCCCTGCCATCCACAATATGATCTGCATCGTTGATGGTCAATGTGTTATGCTGTCTGTTCCCATATCTGAAAATTTTCCATCTGTATGAATCCTGATTCATATCCCAGATGCTTTTCTTCAGCCGGGAGAACGCCACTTCAAGTTCGCTGTATCCTTCACGGGTCAGATCTACTGCCCATCTGACGCCCTCGGCGTCGAATACAAACGATCCGGCATCCTGGTGAGCATGGCTGGTGGACGCCGCACCGCATTTGATTCCCAGATACTTGTCGGTTTCGCTCATTGTCCAGTCGGTATGGACCACTGCTATAGGTGTGATTCCGCCGGCGCTGTAAACCTGGGCCGGAATGCCTATCTTTCCGCTGTCAATCTTGTACGAGAACGCCATTGCGAGAGGAAGAAGCCGTTCCCTCTGGTTCAAATATTTGCCGTCTTTCAGGAATCTCATCTCGTTGAGCAGCAGTTCGGGAGTTCCGAACCGGTCGGCGAAATACCAGAGAGCGCAGGCGGTGGTGGCATTGCGCGGGTTGTCGGAATAGTTGAACATTCCTCCGGCCGCTCCGTAAGTGTAGAGAATGTATTCTCCGGTGCGGCTGAATCCCTCTGTCCCGGAAAGCCCGAAGTCTGTCCCAAGGCAGCTTGCAAGAGCTTGAATCATAAGTACTTCGAAAGAAGTACCGTAATTCCAGTAGTCCGGACCTTCGGGGTAGTTCCCGTCCGGGGAATAAATGAGCTTCATCACGGGCCGGTTCGACTCCACTGACTTCATTATCATTCTTTCAGCGAACTCCGGGCAAGTCTCGTATATGGCCAGCGCGGCGCAGACGAGGCCTGCGTTGCATACCTGGTTCCAGTTGTTCTTGGACTCGTAGAAATTGAACCCCCATATCCCTTTGTCGGCGGCATCCAGGGCATATTCCCGCAATGCTTTGACTGCCAATGTTCTGGTATTCTCCCTGAGATCTCCGTACAGCCAGTCGTAGCCTATTGCGACAGCTGCCGCCATCTCTCCTGCATCGAGAAAATGCTTCCGGGAGTTCCAGTCCTTGAATGCGCAGACTGTCAATATATTCCTTTCCGCCTCCTCAAGAAATATCCGTTCTCCGGAGAATCTGTAAGCGTATGAGCAGTAGAAAATTCTCGCAAGCGCCTCCCTGGAGATGTGCAGGAGTCTTCTGCCGCTTGCATCCAGTCTGTATTCCAATGCCGGAGAAGGCACCATTTTCCGGGCGGTCTCCATAATCACGCTGTGCATCAGGCCTGCTCCTGATTCCGGTCCGGACAGCACCGCTGCTTTCAGGTCGCCGAATGCCTCTTTCCCGATGAGAAGCCTCGGGTGATTATCCTCTGTCAATGCTGAAAATGATGCCTCTTTACCCATAGCTGCAGCGCTCAGGGATAGGAAAATGAGAAAAATCTGTAAATTTCTGACAATAGGATTTCCAGCCATATCTTCGTTTTGTTTGTGCAAACTTACATAAAAAAATTTAATTACTGTGTACGCTAACGGAAATTTTGGAATATATTTGTTTGAGAGCGATAATTTTCTTAACTTGGCCATTGATTTTTATCAATGTTATTGTTTTGAATTTGAGAAAATCAATAATTCTATGCCGGATTCTAAAGTGACAATCAATGAGGTGGCAAGAGCCGCCGGAGTGACCAACGGAACTGTGGACCGTGTGCTTCACAACCGCGGCGAGGTGTCGGCCAAGACCAAAGCCAAAGTCCTCCAGGTCATCAAAGACCTTGGATACAAGCCGAACGTATATGCTTCAATGCTGGCGAGGAACAAATCCCGGCGGGTGGCTGTCCTGCTGCCTTCATTCCACAAAGGCGAGTTCTGGGAGCTTGTTCAGAGGGGTATAGACCAGGCCGCCGAGTACGCCGGAAGGTTTTCGGTGGCCATATCCGAGTATTATTATGACCAGTATGACATTGACTCGTTCAAGGCCCAGTGCCGCGAAATATTGGCTTCCGGACCGTCAGGCGTCATTGTCGCACCTATGTTCCTTGAGGGGACCAGGCAGTTCGCCTGCCAGCTTGTGGATGCCGGAATACCTTATATAATATTGAATACAACTGTGGATGTGAGCAGCCATCTGGCATATTTCGGCCTGCCTATGTACGAGAGCGGTTACTGCTGCGCCGATATGCTGATGAGCGGGTCTGAGCCGGAGCTTCGCAAACTCGTTTTCCTGGTGAAGATTGCCAGGGACCGCAACAGGCTTTCCGACCCTTCCGCAGAGAGGAGAAAAGGCTTTCTCGATTATCTCGCGAAATATTACCCTGACACTGAAGTCAGGAACGTGGTGATTGACCCGAACAATCCGGCGGAGATTTCCAGGATTCTGGAGACTGCATTTTCAGGCGTTTCGGGACGGCTCAACATAGTGACGCTCAACTCGCGTATTTTCCTGGTGGCGGACTATCTGGAGTCAAAAGGCATCCAGGGTATGAATGTGGTCGGATTCGATATGCTTGAGAAAAATATGAATGCCCTGAAGAACGGATATGTGCGGTTGCTGGTCTGCCAGCATTCTGACCGCCAGGCGCTTCAAGCGGTAGTGACTCTGACGGACTATTTAGTTATCGGGAAGAAGCCGGATGCTCAGGACAACTTTATGTCAATTGACCTCCTTACCCGGTTCAATTGTGAATATTATTAAGAAATTTGTATCTGAATAAGAAATGAACTTGGCCGGAATCAATTATTTGCGCCTGCCGGCAATTATTATAGCCGCGGCTTTGTGTTCTGCGCTTCCTCTCCGGGGCGGAGATCTTGACAATGTCCTGAGGTCATTCCAGGAAACATATTGCTCGACATATTCCGGGGATGCGGAGACAACAGACCGCTTTATCCGTTACTCAGGTTACGGGGAAAACGCCATTGATGTGCTGCTGATGCAGTTGTATTTCTCTGTCATTCTTCCGGAAAGCGAGGTTGACAGGGTGCTTTCGCTGTTCGACGGTTCAGTATGGAAAGATATTGATTATTCCGACCAGTCGAGGGGAGGCTGGAAACCGACACTGCACGTGACCAGGATTCTTGCTCTTGCGAAAGCCTATAAGTCCCCTGAATCACCGTGTTATGGACGTGAGGATGTCAGCAAAATGGTGCATTCGGCGATGAAATGGTGGTTCGACACAATGCCTGTATGCCCGAACTGGTGGCACAATGACATAGGCGTGCCGAAGAAAATGACGGCGGCTTTGCTGCTTATGAAAGATGAACTGTCTGAATATGAGATAGATGGAGGGCTGAGAGTATTGGAAAGGTCCAAATTTGGCCGCACGGGCCAGAACAGGGCCTGGCTTGCCGGAAATCAGCTGATGAAAGGACTGCTGACGGACGATCCCGGCCTGGTGCTGAAGGCAAGAAACGAACTGGCGGAGGAAATATGCGTTACAGAGGCGGAGGGCATACAGCCGGACTGGTCCTTCCACCAGCACGGAAGCCAGCTCCAGTTCGGCAATTACGGCCTGGCATATGCCGAGGGCCTGTCTTTCTGGGCAAGGGTGCTCGACGGCACGGATTACGCATTTACGGATGAGCAGTGCGGAATCTTGGGGAATTTCATTCTCAACGGACTTGGCCGGACCGTATGGAAAGGCTTCATGGACCCGAGTTTCTGTGGCCGCCAGCTTCATATTGACGGAGGACGGGGAAAGGCTTTCGCAATGTCGGTGGCGGCGGAGAATATGATACACACCGGATGGTGCGGAGAGGGCATTGAATCTCCTGACAGGAATATGCTTCAGCGCAAGGCATTGATGCAGGGCATTGTGGATGCCAATCTCTCTCCGGACGAGTACCGCAACAGTCTGGTCGGGCCGGTGTATTATCCATATTCTGACTGCGGTGTTTACAGGACTGCCGACTGGTACGCATCGGTAAGAATGTCATCGCTCAGGACGGTCGGGTTCGAGTTCACCAACAATGAGAACCTGCTTGCGAATTTCTCGGCTGACGGTGCCCTGCTCTTTATGACTGACGGTAAAGAGTATGACAATATTTTCGGATTCTGGGACTGGCGGAAGGTTCCGGGAGTCACGGCATACGATGACGGCAAACCGATTCCTTGCCGCAAGAGTGATTACGACAGGCAGAACCATTCAGGGAATGTGACCGGAAAAGTGTCGGGAGACATAATGGTGACTGTTATGGAACTTGACCGGGACAGCCTCAGGGCTCTCAAGGCGGATTTCTTTTTTCCGGATATGGTGGTGGCGCTCGGAGCGGGCATAAGGTCTTGTGACCCGTCGTTCATTGAAGTGACCACGGCGATTGACCAGACCCATTTACGGGGTGATGTCGTCCGCGGGTCCAACTGTTTGTGGCACAATGACAAAGGCTATATATCGCTGGACGGCTCCCCGATAGAACTGTCCACAGAAAGGCAGGAAGGGACCTGGGAAATGATGGCGCCCTGTTATAAAGGGGTGACTGACGGGGGAGATGTATTCAAATGCTGGTTCCGCCACAAGCCAGGGGAGAAGCCTTGCGGCTATGCCTACGCTGTTATACCAGGGGTTTCGGAGGAAGAGATGGCGGAAATTGTGAAATCGGTTCCTGTGAAAGTCCTGCGTAACGACGAGGCCTGCCAGGCTGTGATGAAAGGCAGGACGATATGTGCAGCAATACACCGCCCTGGAAAATACAAACTCGGCCGAGTGACAATTAAAGCCGCTTCACCGGGGATATACATAGAAAAATAATAATCTGGCCAAAAACGGACTGATGAAGACATTCATATCAAGACAACTGACGGAAGCCATCTTGTCTGTGCTTTTGTCAGTGACAATTGTGACGGAGACAGAACTCTCCGCAGGCTCAAGGACTGTCTCGGATCTTCCTAACCTGACGGTCCGCTCCTTCGCGCAGGATGCGAAGGGCTATATGTGGATAGCCACTGACAACGGGCTGTGCCGTTACAGCGGCCACGATTATCTGCATTTCTACAATGAGCCCGAGACGGCAGGTTCTCTTCCGTCAGACAAGGTGAGGTCCCTCGCAGTGGACGGAAATGATGTCCTGTGGGTGCTGACTGACAAGGGCCTCTGCTGGTATGACAGGATGGAAAATGTCTTCGTCAATGTGCCTCTGGATTTCCAGCCGGAGGGGATTGTTCATAACGAAAGTACCATAATGTGCTACGGCAGCAAGGGTTTGATTGCCGTCAATCCGATAACACATAACCCGGTACATACTTACAGCGACAGTCTTCACAAGTTGTCTGTTCTGGTCGCGGACTCCTCGGGCAATCTGTGGGGAGGCCTGAAAGGCGGCGACATAGTGGCCGGCTATGATTCCCAAGGCAGATTCCGCGGCACAGTGGATATGCCTTCCGTGTCTGAATTCAGGTCGGCGTCCCTGGATTCGCGAGGGTCGGTCTGGTTCGGAAGGGACAGCGGCCTGTTCATCCTCGATCCTGTGGCAATGGTTCAGGATACAAGCTCGGTTTTCCGCAATTGTGTTTCAAGGGTGGGTTCGAATCCGGTCACTACATTGCTCTATGCGGGAGGCACGATGTATATCTGTATGCCGGGCGTTGGAATCTATACCCTGAGTCTTCCGGACGGCCTCTTCAAGACAGATGCTGTGGACCGGTTCGGCCTGAGCCAGATGAGTGACTTCTCCTGCGGATATTGCGACTCTGAAAACCATCCGTGGATAGGCACGATGGACAGAGGATTTGGAGTGCGTTTCCTGGAAAAGAGGAATTTCAGCCTGTCCCGCAATCTTTCGAAGCAGACGGCAGGAAAATACATCAATGGCATAACCGTGTCAAAGAAAACGGGATATGCTTGGATGGCAAGCTATTACAAGGGCCTGATGTCTTTCGAACTTTCGCATTTCAGAGTCTTCTGGCACAATTACGGCAAAGACCCTGTACTGAATGACATCGGGAAGAGGGGCATAAAGTCGGTTATGTGCGATTCCAAAGACAGGATCTGGATTAATATGGAGGGCAACGTGGCTGTCTGCGAGGCATCCTCCGGCCGGCTGAAATCCTGCAAAGTGGTCTGCAATGGCTTGGAAGTGAACCGCTTCCACGAGGGCGGAAATGGTGATATGTGGATGTGCACGGATGACGGACTTGCGGTGTTGTCAGCAGGAAATATGGAAAAACGGCTCTTCAAAGGCTACAAAGTGAATGACGCTGTCAGATATGGTGAAGGGCATATACTTGTGGCTGTGGACAATTATGGACTGAGCGATGTGGATGTCACCACCGGCTTGTCCGAAATGATACCGATTGAGAACGACGAACTCCGGACATTGCTGAAGAATCCGTCCTGCCTGTATTACAAAGATGGAAAAATCTGGGCGGGCACACGCTCCAAAGGCCTGCTGGTCATAAAAGACGGTGAACTGGTTAACCGTTACACCACCAATAACGGTATGGGCAGCAATGACATAAGCGGAATTGTGGACGACGGCGCAGGAAATGTCTATGTGAGCACTTCATACGGGCTGTCTATAATCACATCCAAATTTCCTGACGCAGTGACATATTATCAGGGCCGGTGGATGGATACCCAGCAGTTCTGCCCCGGTAGCGTAGCAGGAATAGGTGGCAAGCTTTTCTTCGGCGGCAATACGGGAGTGGCCTATCTCGATTCTCCGAGAATCATTTCCAATATATCGGAAGAGCCGGTCAAAGTCGTTATTACAGAGCTGACTGTCAATGGAGATGTCATCACGCCCGGACGTGGAGGCCTGCTGTCGGAGCTGATTGACGACACTGAACGCATTGTCCTGAAACACAATCAGAATACAATCGGTCTCCGCTTTGATCATGTGTCTTTCATAGCTGAGGACAATGTGAAATTCTCGTACAGGCTGACCAGAGTGGGCGAGGAAGGTGACTGGACTGATATCGGCACCTACAACAGCGTGAATTTCAGCAATCTGCCATCCGGACATTATTTCTTTGAACTGGCCTCAACCAATTTTGACGGATTCCGCAGCAAGGAACCGAGGAAAATAGAGATAGTGATAAAGAAATCTCCATATAAGAGCTGGTATGCGATATTGTTTTATCTTGCTGTCGTGGCGTCAGGAGTGTATATGGGCATCCGTTTCATTATGCGCCGCAGAATGAGGGAAGTGGAGCTGAAGGTCACCAGGGAGGAACTTGACAGGGTCACAAGACTGTTCAGCAGCGGAGTGGAGACGGCTATGAGAGATGAGGCTGCCGGGATTGAAGGAGAGGCAGCTCCGGCCCGTCAGCTGAGCGCCGAGGACCAGGCTTTCATTGAGCATCTGAACAAGTATATCGAGGCCCATCTGACCGGGGCTCCTATCAGCATCGAAACCTTGTCCGAGGAACTTTGTATGAGCCGGGCGAGCTTCTTCCGGAAAATGAAGTCGCTGACCGGAATGACGCCGAATGACTTCATCCTGTCTTACCGTCTGGACAAGGCGGCTGCTATGCTGAAGGAGGGGAAATGGAGGATTAATGAGATATCCGATATGCTTGGATTCAGCTCCTCCTCTTATTTTTCCAAGGTTTTCAAGCAGAAGTTCGGTGTCACGCCTAAGGAGTGGCGTTAGGCGCACTATAAGGCCGCTTTTGATTCCGTGTCCGTACACGGATTGAGATTCTGAGACAATTTTCTGATACATTTTTATCCTCTGTTTGCACTCACAACGTTTAAATTTGCAATGTGAAAAAACGTTTTGACCAATATGAGGAAATTAGCAATCGTATTCATTTTCAGTTTTGCAGCTCTCGGGCTTTCCGCCCAGAGCGCTGAAAAAGGAAAGGTGAACCAGACATCTGTAAAACCCGCGGATGTCATCGTCAACACTGACAGGGTCAACAATCCTGAACCGGGATCTATGGACGGGCAGAAAGTGGACGGTTACAGGGGTATATGGTTCACTATCGGACAGGCGCGCTCCGACTATGGGGACAAGTATTCCGGCGGTCTCGGCACTTATACTATGAAGCATATCCCGATGGCTGTCTATGCTCCGGAAGTGGACAAGACCTTCTTCGTGTTCGGAGGCACTCCTGAGACTGAGAAACCTTATCTGCTCTGTATGGTAGGCTGCTACGACCACAAGACCGGGATGCTCTGCAAGCCTGTTGTGGTTTTCGACAAGGGATGTTCCAATGTCAGCGACCCGCACGATGATCCGACAATCCAGATTGACAAGGACGGTTATATCTGGGTGTTCGTGGCAGGCCGCGCCAACAAACGCCCGGGCATCCGCTACAGAAGCGTCAAACCTTATGACATCTCGAAATTCGAGTATATCAACGAGAGCATAATGGCTTATCCGGAAGTCATCTATGACCCGGAGAAAGGATTCTTCCTTTTCGAGACAAGGTATGACGGGGTCAGGAGGACATTCTTCCAGACTAGCCCGGACGGAATCAACTGGTCTGATTATCAGCCGATTGCCTCTATCATCGAACCTGGAGAGACAAAGTCTGGCCATTATCAGTTCGCCAACTATGACGGGAAGAAACTCGTATGCTGCTTCAACCGCCATATCAACGGAGGCGTTGACACCCGCACCAATATCTATTATATACAGAGCACGGACTGGGGAAAGACCTGGACCACAGCTGACGGGATTCCTGTTGAACTTCCTGTAGTAAGGGAGGAAGGCCCTGCCCTGATACGCAATTTCCATAAGGAAGGCCGCAACTGCTATATAAAGGACATCAATTTTGATTATCAGGGAAGGCCTGTAATATATTATGTCACAAGTGACAACCATCTGACTGGCCCTGCAGGGGGAGTACGCTCGCACGGTGTCGCAAGATGGACGGGCAAAGAATGGAAATTCAGCACATTCGCCGAATCCACCCATTGCTACGACAGCGGCAGCCTCTGGGTTGACGGGAAAGAGATGACCATCATAACCCCTTCTGACGCAGGCCCCCAGTACTGGGGAACCGGCGGCGAGATGGTGATGTGGAAGAGCTTCAACTGCGGAAAGACCTGGAAGCGTTACCGCACGCTTACTCACAACAGCCCGAGAAACCACGGCTATGCGCGCCGTCCGCTGAACTGCAATGACGATTTCTATGCGTTCTGGGCCGACGGCAATCCTGACAAGAGGAGCATCTCTTATCTGTATTTCTGCAACAAGGCAGGAGATGTCTTCCGTATGCCTTACAATATGACTGAAGAGTGGCAGAAGCCTGAACCTTTGAAAATGAACTGATTTTTAACACATAATTAAAATGAGAACATTAAGACTGATATTGTTGCCGTTTGCCCTGCTGTCCGTGCTGTCTTTTCACGGCTGTTCGTCGGACGGGACCGGTGAAGAACCTGAGTCCGTGGAGATCAGTGGTCTTCAGGAGAATATGCAGTTCTCATACGACGGGACCGACAGTGTGTATTTCACTGTGACGTCGAATCGTACCTGGTCCATCAGCAAGACCTCGGGCCTTTCCTGGCTAAAGTTCACACCGACCAGCGGAGGCTCCGGCAGGACTTTCAATGTGCTTGTGACCGCAAGCCTGAATGATGATCTGGAGCGCGGAGGCCAGGTGGTTCTTCACGCAGGCTCCGTGAACCGGACCATAAATGTCACCCAGGGACCTTTCCCAATCGTGCCTGAGGTGAAGGTTCTTGATATTGAGAATAATACTGTTCCGTTCATTTTCAATGTCCTCGACCCTGTCCAGTTCAGGGTTGCGAGCAATGTGAAGTGGACAGCTGAAAAGACGGATCTCGACTGGGCGGAGGTAACTCCTCTTGAGGGAGAGAGAAAGACGGAGACCGTCATTACAGTGACTCCTGGGATGAATGAGGGCCCGGCCAGGGAAGGCTATATTACTTTCCGCGGGGAGGGCGCTCCTGAGGTAAGGGTGACCGTGACCCAGACAGAGTTCGTCGATGACCCTTATTTCGAAGTGGACGGCGCCGATGCTGACGGATATGTGAAGATTGCCAGAAAGGGCTCTGTTCCGGCTGAACTGACTGTGGTTTCCAACCGTGTGTGGATGGCAGAGGTTTCAGACTCCTGGATCTCTGTCACTCCGGATTCTGGCGTGAAGAACCTTGACGGTGTCAAAGTTTCGATTTCCGCTGCGGAGAACAAGTCTGACGACGCCCGCGAGGGTACTGTTACATTCAAGTGCGCTGACGATGCCATTGACGACGTTGTAATCAAGGTCAGCCAGAAAGGCTATGTATGGCAGTGGGAATGGCCGCTTGTGGATGCTGTCCTGAAAGCCACCGAGTGGGCTACCAAGGGACGTGCCCTGTGTTCCGACGGCTCGGCGATTATGGAATGGCACGTAATGAATGACGATTCATGCTATAAAGATCCTACCTCCCGCGGCCCTATTGTCAGCAGCGATGGCGCTGGAAATTATGCGTATAAAGGTATATGGACCAATGATAATCTGGAATTCACCATTCCTGTTGAGGACCTGCCGGCCAATTCCAAAGTCAATATCAAGTTTGCATTCAAAACCACATCCAAGTATACTCCTGCATTCTGGAATGTGGAGTATTACGAGGATGAAATCTGGAAGCCTACATCGACTTCGTCTTTGAGCACCTCAAAACATACAGTGGATGCTACTCTGGTTGTCTCAGCCACTGGAACCGTATTTAATATCAGTGAGACCGCGGTCTTTGCGAATGCTGTCGAATCCGGCAATATCCGGCTGAGAATCAGATGCGTTGACGGTAGATATGCAATCAACGCATCTGACCAGGCCACTGCGTATGGTTCAGCGACAATGAGAATCTGCCAGTGGAGCGACGGCTCCTGCAACGCCATACTTATCAAAGTAGAGAAATAAAAATTGAAAGATTATGAATAACTGTTTTTTAAGATTATTCATTTCCGCGCTGATTCCGCTTTCCGCACTACTCGGTGCGGAGGTGGACCTGCGGGCTGCGGGCAGCAGGACTCCCGTTCCCCAAAGCCAGCGCGTGCCGGTGACCGTGAAAGGAGAGGTCATTGATGCTGACGGCCTTCCTGTGATAGGCGCCGCGGTGATGGTGAAAGGAGTGAAATCCTCCGGTGCTGTCACTGACCTTGACGGTAAATTTGAGCTCAAGGCTCCTGTCGGGGCCGAGCTGGTGATATCCTGCCTCGGTTACAGTGAAGGTTCTGTTGTTTTCGAGGGCAAGGCTCTCAAGATTGTCCTTGAGGAAGAATCGACAATGCTTGAGGAGACAGTGGTCGTGGGTTATGGAGAACAGAGGAAGGAGAGCGTCGTGGGCGCCATTTCCCAGATTGCCACGGAGGACATCGTTAATTCCGGTACCGTGAACATCACCAACGCCATCACCGGAAAACTCTCCGGAGTGACTACCATTATGAACGGTGGCCAGCCTGGAAGCAGCGACGCCTCAATATATATCCGCGGTGTGTCCAGCTGGAACGGCTCAGCTCCTCTGGTTCTCGTGGACGGTGTGGAGAGAAGTTTCTCGGAACTTGACCCTAACGAGGTCGCATCAATCTCTGTGCTGAAGGATGCTTCCGCTACGGCGGTGTTCGGTGCGAAAGGTGCGAACGGTGTTATCATCGTGACCACCCGCACAGGTTCAGTGGGCAAGCCGAAGATGACAGCATCTGTCACTTACGGTATGGATTTCCCGACTATGCTTCCGGAGCACATCTCATCCGCAACTACTGCAGAGATGGTTAATGTCGCCTACAGGAACGCCCAGAGTTTCGGAACGCTCTATCCTCAGTCAGAAATCAACGAGTTCCGGAACCCTTCTTCCCGGATCAACTCCATCCGCTATCCGGACAATGACTGGTTCGACCTGACACTCAAGAATATGGCCCAGAGCGTCACCGCCAATTTCTCCGTGACGGGAGGAACTGACAAGGTGAAGTATTTCGCTTCGTTCGGCTACAACAAGGAAGGCTCGATTTTCAAGGACTTTACAGACTGGGGAGGCTCCAACTTCAGATATGACAGGCTCAATTACCGTGTCAATCTCGATGTCAATATGACCAAGACCACCCTGCTGTCGCTGAAGGTCGGCGGCACTCTCGGAGTGCAGAACGTGCCTACAGGTACAGGTTCCATCACCCCGACCAAACTGTTCGGATATATGTATTCTTCGTCCCCTCTGATGTATCCGGCCTATTTCCCGGACTGGATTCTGGACGAGATTCCGGACACGGATTATCCGGATCTGAGAGGAAACAGGATTTCCTCATCGATGAGCGCATATTACGACAATGTGGTGAAACTTCTTGGATACGGCTCTTATGAGCAGACAGTTTCCAACAAACTTTACACCGATGTCAAACTGAAGCAGGACCTGGATTTCATCACCAAAGGCCTCTCGTTCTCGGCTGACTTCTCATTGAGTACTTATTATTCAAGGCTTTCGCAGTCTGCGACACACTCCAATCCGGTCTTCTACATTGACTGGGACATCTATGATGCGAATATGGCAGGCGCGGATGCCGGCAATCCTTGGGTTAACAACAAGGCCACAGGTGAAGAAGTTTATGAGCAGCCTGCGTTCAGCGTGACCAAAGGCGGCGTCGAGAATACTTATTATCTCACATTCTACTGGGAGGCGGCATTGAACTACGCTCGCCAGTTCGGAGACCATTCCGTTTCCGCCCTTGCGCTGTTCAACCAGAGGGAGAACATCAAGACAACGGCGTTCCCTTACAGGACAATGGGCGTTGTGGGCCGAGTTACTTATGATTACAAGAGGAAATATCTCCTTGAGGCCAACCTCGGATATACCGGTTCCGAGCAGTTCTCCCCGAAAAACCGGTTCGGATTTTTCCCGTCAATGGCTGTGGGCTACGTGATTTCGCAGGAAAGATGGTGGAAGAACGCTATGCCTTGGTGGTCGAAGATGAAGCTCCGCTATTCGGACGGTCTTGTCGGAAATGACCAGACCAGTTCAAGATGGCTGTATTACAGCTCATATTCGAAAGGAACATACATCACCGAGGACAGCGCCGCCAATCTTGTGGCACAGTGGGAGACCGCCCACAAGCGCGACTTGGGAATCGAGATGGGCTGGCTCAAGAACCGTCTTACCCTCAATGTGGATTTGTTCGACGAGCACAGAAAGGATATGCTCGTGAGGCCTAATGTGACAATGCTTGTGGGTGCCAGTTACAAGGAAGTCAACAAAGGCTCGATGAAGAAACACGGCCTTGAGATTGAAGTTGGCTGGAAAGATGTCCGCAAGAGCGGCTTCGGCTACAATATAGAGGCGATGATCGGACTGAACGAGAACCGTATCACCAACTACGAGGATGCTCCGTATGCTCCTGATTACCAGAAGGTCGCAGGAAAGCCTTACAAGGGCCAGACCGACGGTGTCAGCATTGTGGACGGAGGGTTCTACACCAGCGTGGACGACATCCACAATTATCCGGCTTATTCTTCCAACTGGCAGTATGTCAATGTCGGGTCATATAAATATCTGGACTATTCGGCTGACGGAAAGCTCACGACGGATGATCTTCACGCCATCAAGGGCAGCCAGTATGCGCCTATTTCCGGTTCTATCGGTTATGGCATTGATTACAAGGGATTTGAGTTCAGGATGCTCTGGACAGCCAGCTATGGAAAATATGTTGAGTACAACCGCAGCTGGGAGATCGAGTTCAATAAAGGCGATATCCGCGTGAACAAGTCCCAGCTTGACTACTGGAGACCTGACAACCAGGATGCCGGCCACGCCACTCTTGTATTCGGCGGTCCTTCCGGTCATCCGATGTATATGTGGGCAGGCGGAAATCCGGACAACGGCTATGCTATGATGCTTGACGGACATACCTGGAGACGTGCGGATTACCTGAATCTCAGGGAAGTTTATCTCGGCTATACTGTCAAATCCAAGCAGTTCTACAAATCTACGGGCCTGAGGAGCCTCAGCTTCTATGCCACGGGCAACAACCTCTGGACTGTAACCAATCTTCTTGAGGGAGACCCTCAGAGCACGACATTCACCAGCGGATTTTATCCTAATATGCTGAGTGTCAAGATAGGTGTGAAAGTGGGATTCTAAACGGGGAGGTGCAAAATGAAGAAATTTTTCAATACAATAATGATAGCTGCGGCAGTCTCGCTGACTGGCTGCGACTGGCTTGACATCAATCCTGAGATCGGACTTGACGAGGCTGAAGTTTTCACCATCTGGGACAATTACAAGTCCTATTTCGACTATGTTTACGATGGCGGCAGCACTAATATCAAACTTGGCTATCCTGCATATCTGGACACCTGGAATCTGCGTTTTACCTGGGCCGCCTTGACTGATATGGCGGATTGCGGACGTCTGGTGCGCGCCCAGAACATCAAGGCCGGAACTCTTGGCGCCAATGTGTCGGTCTTCACTACTGACCAGTCCAGAAGGCCTATATCGTATTCGATGTTCAAGGTAATCAGAATCTGCAACAAGGCAATCGCCAATATTGACAGGGTTCAGAACATCCCTACGGAAAAAGACAAGGAGGATATACTCGGACAGGCATATTTCATCAGGGCTTACGCCCATTTCGTGCTCTGCCGCTATTTCGGAGGAATGCCTTATCTGAAAGATGCCCTCGAAGCTGATGACGACTGGGATCTTCCGAGACTTTCATCACACGATACCTATTTGCTGTGTGCAGAGGATTTCGAGGAGGCTTACGTCCATCTCAAAGCGGCCGGCAAGGTGAGAAGGGATGCCGCTCCGGGACAGCCTGGCCATCTCAACTCTCCTGACATTGCGAAGCCGAACGGAGCGGCAGCCAAGGCAATGAAAGCCCGCGCCCTGCTCTATGCGGCCAGCCCCCTGAGCAACCAGAACGGCCAGCAGGACTGGGAGAATGCGGCCGAGGCCTGCGCAGAGGCCCTGAAAATAGCGCTTGAGAACTCCTACGACCTGCTTCCGCTCGGTTCCTGGAAGAACAATTTCATCAGTTCCAAGTACACCAACGAACAGCTGTGGGCGTGGGATATGGGCTCTGCGAAAAACAATAATTCCGCTTATTCCTGCATATATCCGTATGCTATATCCAATTATTCGAACGCCAGCGGGGATTGTCCTACCCAGAATTTCGTTGACAGGTTCGAGACAATATACGGAGAGCCGCTGATGACTGAGTCAGACAGGGAAGCCGCAATTGAGGAGGGACATTATGTGGAGCAGAATCCGTACAATGACCGCGACCCGCGTCTGAACCTTACCGTGCTCCACGACGGAAGTGTCGTTGCAGGATGCAAGACAGGAGTCAATTTCTATTACGACCCTGACCTGAAGCTCTATCCGGGAACAACGATTAAAGGATCATCGGCTGCCAGGATGTTCGGAAACGAATGGGGTTCCGACAACAATAAAGGCCTCACCAATACTGGATATTTCGTCAACAAATGGTGGGATGGCAACTACAACACCAGCTACAACCGTTCTGATCCGCTTATACGCCTCGCTGAGCTCTATCTGAATTATGCTGAGGCAGTCAACGAGGCCTACGGACCGGGCGGAACCGCAGGAGGACTCGAACTCACGGCGGTCCAGGCTGTCAACAAGCTGCGTTTCCGTGTCGGAATGCCGGATGTACTTGACCGCTTCACCGGAGACAAGAACTCTTTCAGGGAGCGTATCAGGAATGAGCGTATCGTTGAACTTGCCTTCGAGGGCCATCATTATTATCTCGACATAAGAAGATGGAAGATTGCCCCTCAGACCATGACGCAGACCCTGATGGGAATGTATGTGGAGAAAGTGCCTGTGAGCGAGGAATATCCTATCGGCAGAAGGTTCGAGCGCAGGGCCATACCGTCCAACAGGCAGAGTACCTGGAAAGACGCTATGTACTATCTTCCTTTCCCTGTGGAGGAGACAAATAAGATGAAGAATTTTGTGAACAATCCAATTTGGTAAAACAACCGGAATATGAAAAAATACTATCTGACAATATACGCGGCCGTGACGGCTCTTTGCCTGTCCATCCCTGCCGCAGCATTCAGACCGGCTCCGGAAGATACCGTCAAGGTTCCTGCCAGGGCAGGATTCAGATCCCACCAGACAGTCGCTCTGCCATACGGGATCACTATCAACAAGTCATTGTCCACAGGTGGAACCTCGACATTCTACGAGGATGACATAAACAAATATCCGGCAACTGATATCCGGCTGGCATTGAACGGTGTCATACCTGGCTTGGTGGTCTCGGAGGTCAGCGGCAGGAGCGGAATGATTTATGGCCAGGAAAGTTCAAGATGCGGTATCAGCTCAAGGGGCTTCGGAATCGGACTGATTGTGGACGGTATTCCTGTCTATCCTTATGAGGTCCAGCTTGATCTGGAAGAGATTGAGTCAGTCTCATTTGTACGTGATGTCGTGGACAAGGCGCTTTTTGGCTCCAGGTCTTCGGAGGGAGTTCTGTATGTCACTACGAAGAGAGGGTTGAGCGCCGGCAATATTTTCAAGGTTGTGCTCGAAAGCGGAGTTGGAGTCGTCGGGAGAATGCCTGAGTGGGTTGGCGGAGTGGATTACGCCAATCTCCAGAACCAGGCCAGGACCGCAGCAGGTTATCCTGCGCAGTACACGCAGGAGGATATTGATGCATTCGCTTTGAACAGGCCTGACGACCTGCTTCATCCGAATGTGGACTGGCGTGACCTGATGTACAGCAATACGAAGTCTTACAGGAAAGCCAATCTCACCCTCGCCGGAGGAACTGAAGCGGTGAAATACTCTCTCTACTTCGGCTATCAGGGAGAAGGGGACATTTACAAGGCCGGTGAGAATTCGGGATTCAACAAGGCCAATATCCGGTCCAATATCGATGTCCGCATCACGCATACGCTCAAGTTCAAGCTCGGGCTTTCATCTAATCTGAGTTTCCGGCGCTCACCGATATACGGAGGCATTGATACAGGTGTCGCCAACGAGTTCGGACGTTTCCTCTCTGCCACCAACTCGATTCCTTCAGTGTCGTTCCCGGTACATCTTGGGGTGAACACGGAAACCGGAGGCTGGATTTACGGAGTAAGCGAGAGATATTCTTCCAATCCGTACGCTGCTCTTGTGGAATGCGGATTCAATACATACAGAAGCCGCTCGGGCATCATCACGGCCAATCTCTCCTGGGATGCGAAAAAACTCATCAAAGGCCTGAGTTTCGACTCATTTGTAGGTCTCAACCTGATGAATATGGACCGTATAGGAAAGAATCCGGATTATCTCGCAATGATTTACAATACGGAGACAGGCGAGTCCCTGAAGACATCCCACGAGGGTGCCAAGGCTTCCGGAAAATCAAACTGGGGAAGATGGTATCATCAGGGGATTTTCTTCAATGAGAGGGCGACCTACAGGCTCACCAAGGCGGATCATGATCTCCGTGCTGCAGCGATGTACTATATGGAAATGACAGAGCGCAGCGGCTCTTCCCTCAGGGAGAGGCAGCAGTCGTTCAATTTCAATGCTGACTATGCGTTCAAGAAGCGCTATCTCGCCCAGCTGGTGCTCAACACTACCGGCTCCTCAATGTTCGCAGAAGGGCACAGATGCGGATTTTTCCCGTCAGCCGGTCTCGGATGGGTCATCTCGGAAGAGAACTTCCTTAAAGATTCCAGAAATGTCAACTTCCTGAAACTCAGGGTGCAGGGCGGCAAGTCCGCATACAACCCGTTCGGAGCACAGGACCTGTATGAAGACAATTACACCAAAGAAAGCGGAATCGTGTTCGGTCCGGCTTCACAGGGCTTCGAATGGCTGGGCTCATATACAAGGTACACTGCCAAAGTGACTACATTCAACAGACTTGGAAATCCTGACCTGACCTGGGAGAAACGCAAGGAGATAACAGCCGGACTTGAGGCCAAATTCTTCGGCAACAGGCTTTCCCTCAATGCGGATTACTATCATACGCTCAGGGACGGAATCATCACGGATATGAGTGTCGTGAATCCGCTCCTGTTCGGAATGGACGAAATTGTGACTTATGCGAATTACAACAAGATTGCATATTACGGCGGGGAGATTGCCCTCAACTGGACGGACAAAGTCGGCAAATTCGAATACTCTGTCGGCGGATGGCTTTCTATTCCGAGAGGCAAATGGTTGAGGTACAATGAGAAAGAGTTCAATGAGTACAACCGTGTGGAAGGCTCCAGGGCCGGCAGCTATCACGGGTACAAATGTCTTGGCAAGTTCGTATCCGAAGAGGATATAGCCTCGTCTCCTGTGCAGTCGTTCGACAGCAAGGTGGAAGTGGGAGATCTCAAATATGCGGATATGAACGATGACGGCAAGATTGACTCCAACGACCGCACTATTGTCGGCAACACTTCCGCCAAATATGTTTACGCAGTCAACATATTCCTCAAATACGGCAAGTTCGACCTCTCTATTATGGGCGTTGGCCGTGCCGGTTTCGACACAGCTCTTACAAACTCCTATTTCTGGAACGGATGGGGAACTGACAACTATTCCGAGTTCGTCAGGGACAATATCGGTGGCGACTATCCGCGCCTGTCTTATGACAAGGTGACCAACAACTTCCAGTCATCTGATTTCTGGCTAAGGAAAGGCGGGTGGTTCAAACTCAAGAACGCCGAGGTCGGCGTAAGCTTCTCATTCCCGAAATCTGGCTGGATAAGGGGTCTGAGAGTCTTCGTAAGAGGAACCAACCTCTTCACAATCAGTGGAATAAAGGATGTTGATCCTGAAAGTCTGAATTCCGGAGTGACTACGGATCCTCTGTTCCGCACTTTCACAGGCGGTGTCAAGTTGAACTTTTAATACTGCATCCAGATGAAACGTATAATAATATTATTTTCAATAGCTTCTGTACTTGCCGGCTGCGATTTTCTCGATCCGCTTCCGAACGGGAATGTGACGGACCAGAACCTCGACGAATACCCTTCATATATCAGGGGCTTTGTCGAGAAGGCATACGACCTGATGCCGACATCCTACATCACCAACGAGTATATCTATCTGGATGCCGTGACAGATGATGCGGTGATAACATCTTCGTCAACGTCAATGCGCAAATACGGCACCGGAGTGCTCTCGCCTAATGCCAATCCTTTCGAGGCTTATTGGAACAGGGATTACAAGGCTATTATGTATGTCAATACATTCCTTGAGGACAATCTCGGGTTTACCACGCGCTATCTTGTTGACAATGACAATAATGCGCTGCTCCAGAGATATCTTCAAGGCGATGCGTATGCATTGAGGGCGTGGTTCGAGTTCAATCTGCTCCAGAAATTCGGAGGAATGGGCACTGACGGGCAGATGCTCGGCTTCCCGATTCTGACCGAACCGGTGGACGTGTTCAATACAGATCCGTCAAGCGTGAAGAGAAACACTTATGACGAGTGCGTCCGGCAGATTCTTGACGACTGCGACTCCGCACTGGTCTATCTGCCTGTGGCCAACCGTGACTGGCTCGGGTATCATTCCACCATTGACGGAGCTTCCAGATGGAAAAGGTTTGACTGCCAGGCTGTCAAGGCGCTAAAGGCTATGGTATATCTCTACTGGGCGTCTCCTGCCTTCAATCCGGATGGTGACGCAAGCCGCTGGGACAATGCAGCCAGGTATGCGGCCGAAGTGATGGATTTCAAATTGGTAGAGGACGGCAGATACGGGTTCGACCCTGCAGACAATTTCACCTGGCTCTGGCCGAATTCAATGGAAATCATTATGACCTCCAACTGGGGCTCCAACTCGCAGATGGAATACCTGTTCTACCCGGAAGGATTCCGCGGCAATGGCGGAGTGGGTGCCTCCCAGAACCTCGTGGATGCGTTCCCGATGGCCAACGGCTATCCGATTACTGATGAACGCTCCGGCTATGATCCGGAGAATCCTTATGTCGGCAGGGATCCAAGATTCTATTGCACAATCAATTACAATGGAGCGGATG
Source organism: Candidatus Cryptobacteroides sp. (assembly GCA_051870055.1). Classification (GTDB taxonomy): domain Bacteria; phylum Bacteroidota; class Bacteroidia; order Bacteroidales; family UBA932; genus Cryptobacteroides. Next base: position 20,235 of record JBJEBM010000061.1, on the reverse strand, counting down.
TCGTAAGGCCTTCCAACGGGGAGATTATGTACACCTTCGATATGTCAGAAGGCGGCAAGGATGTCGCCGGAGGTGTCGGAAATGTCCTGACCAATTATTATATCCGCAAATATATCAATCTGCTCTGGAACAAGAACGATGACAATCTCGACACTGAACCGCGTTCCATCTACTTCTTCAGATGGTCCCAGATGTGCCTGATTTTCGCGGAGGCTGCCAATCACGTTGTCGGACCATCAGGTGAGCTGTACGGATTCACGCCAATGGAGGCGATTGCCTATTTGAGGGACAGGCCGACAGTGGAAGGTCTTCCGGGTATTGGGACGGACAAACCTGACCCGTATCTCGAAGAGGTGGCTGCCAAGGGCGAAGAGGCTTTCGACCAGCTGGTCAGAAACGAGCGCAGAATTGAGATGTGCTTCGAGGGCCAGCGTTATTACGACCTCAGAAGATGGGCCGGAGACGCCTGGAAAGAGGCAGTGAATGTGGATGTCCTCAAGCCTGTGTTCAAAGACGGCGGAATCACCTACGAGACTGTGGAGAAGAGGGTGTTCTCCTCTCCTTGGCTTCCGGTTCCTTATTATGACGCCGCAAAATGCGGTCTGGTCCAGAATCAGGGCTGGGAAAGCTGGCGTTAGGTATTAGGTAATTTGATAAAATATTGATAGTATGAAACATATTATTAAGAATCATCTGCTCCCTTGCATCTCAGTCCTGGGCCTTCTTGCCCTCACCGGGTGCTATGAGGATTATGTGAAGGACTACGACTACAGCGGCGCATACCTCGCCTACCAGTATGATTTGAGGACTTTCGTCGTGGGTGAAGGTATGGAGTTCAAAGTCGGAGCCGCTTTGGGAGGCGTTATGGAAAACAAGAGGGACAGGGATGTCTGGTTCGCATTCGAGGATGACCTTGTCACTGATGACCTGAGGCTCTTTGTTCCGGATGCCGAGAGTCCTTTCACGGCATTCACCGAGATGACCGGCACAACGTCCGTAGGCGCTGTGAGCCAGGATTATGTGAAGTCCGCTATGAACGCGAGCGGAATAACGGCGCTCACTCCTCTTCCGCTTGAGTCTGTAAAGGTTTCCGAAGACAAATGTTTCAAGATAAAGAAAGGCTTCCATACCGGCACAATCACCATCAAGGCTGACTCGGCGGCATTCCTCGCCCTTCCTGGAGCCGGGCCGAAACCATATTACGCAATAGGTTTCCATATTACTTCCGCCGATGTGGACACTGTGCTGCTCTCGCGTTCTTATGAAGTTATAGCCGTGCGTTATGAGAATATGCTTTTCGGTGACTGGTACCACAACGGCAAGACGGAAATCCGCCAGGCCAACGGAGATCTGGTGAGTGTCAGCGCTTACCATAGCGAGAGCAATTCTTCGGATATATGCTCGCTGTCCACCGTGGCTCCGGACGCTGTTGTCGCCGACAAGCTCGGAAACACTGACGGTAAGCTGAAGATAACCCTGAATCAAGGACTTGTGTCCCTGTCCAAAGCGGAAGGGTCGCCTGTCGCGATAGAGGACCTTGGCTCGGCGTACAACAACGCCCGCCTTCTTCAGAACCGGGAACTGTATCTGAACTACAAGTTCGCCAATGCTGACGGCACTGTAACTGTGGTCACTGACACCCTTTCGTTCAGAAATCGCATACGTGACGGCGTGAACGAGTGGCAGGACGAGAATCCGGAACATTACAACTAAAAATGCATACTATGAGAAGGTTTATTTCAATATTGGCCGCCGCTGCATCCCTGATTCTTGCCGGATGCTCGGATGATGATCTGAAAGTGCCTGCCGGCGTGTCCGTGGAGGATGTGGAGATGTATCCCGGCGAGCCTTACCGCATTGCCGGAAAGGGCTTTGAAGCGGGCGACCTTATAGTGTTCGAGTCAAGTGACTCCCAGTACAGGTTCCAGTCTTCCGTGCAGGCTGACTGCGTATATCCAGACGGTGCCGACATCTTCCTTCCTGACCAGTTCATATACGAACTTGAGTACCGTGTATATCTTGTGAGGGGCATTGACAGGGTTCTTCTTGGCTCAGGCGTTTTCCACCGCGGGCTTATGCAGGAATTCCGGGTGATGTCGAGCAATATCAGGGTGTACGGCGGTGATTCGGGAGACAAGACTTCGCCACATTTCTGGGACAACAGGAAGTCTGCCCTTATATCGATGTACAAAGACAAGTCCCCGGACATTATCGGAATCCAGGAGGCTTACTTCAATTCCCAATGGCTGTATCTGAAGGAACAGCTCGAGCCTGAAGGATATGAACTTATTGGGCGCTCAATTGATTATTGGGATGACGAACCGGATATGAACAATGCCTCGCAGGTGGTCGGCATCGTTTTCAAGAAGGACAGGTTCAGCCTCATCAGATGGGGAGTGTTCTCGCTGAGCGAAACTCCGGATGAGCCGATGCTCGGGCAGAGTCCGGGATTCGGGGCTTCATACAAGCGCCAGGCGACCTGGGCTGAGTTCGAGCTTGCGGAAAACGGGCGGCATATCTTTATGCTGAACACTCATCTTGACACCAAGAGCGACGAAGTGAGGAAGCTTGAACTTGAACTGATCCTGGCCCGGATTGAGATGTACAACACGGATAATCTTCCGGTATTTATGACCGCGGACTGGAATATGGGCGCCACTTCTTCCGTATTCGACATTATCCGTGATTCATTTGAACTGTCGAGAACCACTGCCCCTGTTTCAGACAAGACTCTCGGGACGTTCAACGGCTGGGGAGAAAGTTCATCCTTCCTCGACCATATCTGGTATTCAAGCGGCAAGGGTGTCATTCCTCTTACATACAAGGTTGTCAACGAACAGTATGATCCTGAGATAGAATACTATTCCGACCATTGGTCCATTTATTCCGACTTCCAGTATTGACGTTATAGACTTGTTGTGTTAGTTTTTATGAAGGCTGATTTTGAAGAGACTGCCAATCCGGGCATTACCATTCCGATGCCGGATTCTCTTCAGAATCAGTCCTCTCTTGTATATCTGCTGATTTAACATTAAATTTGAAAAATATTGGACAATAATTAAATCCCATACATAATATGAATCACAGATTTTTCGCCGGCGCCGCAGCAGCACTCCTTGCGGTATCCTGCTGCAGGGACAATACTCCCGCACTCATCCCGGCCGCAAATTTTGACGGAGAGGTCGATGGCAAGCCAGTCGCTCTCTACACACTCAAAGGTGGCGATGTTACCCTTCAGGTCACCAATTTCGGAGCCCGCGTGGTATCCATTTTCACTCCTGACAAAAACGGAAAGTATGAAGACATCGTCGTGGGCTACAACAACATCAATGACTATGTCACGCCTCCAGGTGAGCGCTTCCTCGGAGCCTGCGTCGGCCCTGTGGCGAACCGTATCGCCAATGCGTCCTTCACTGTGGACGGCGTTGAATACAATGTCCCTGCCAATGACAATGGTGTCAATACCCTCCACGGAGGCTACAAGGGCCTTGACAATGTGGTCTGGGATGTCAATTCCGTGAATGACTCCAGCATTGTGCTCCACTATATCCACGCCGACGGGCAGGAAGGCTTTCCGGGCAACAAGGACATCACTATGACCTATACTGTAACCTCTGCCAACGAGTTCAGGGTGGACTACAAGGCCTCCACGGACAAGACCACCCCTATAAATATCTCCAACCATCCTTTCTTCTGCCTGAGGGGCGAAGGCAACGGCACTGTCGAGGATTATATTATGCATATCAAGGCAAGCCATTATATCCCTATTGACTCGCTCAGCATCCCGACAGGCGTCATAGAGGACGTCTCAGGAACACCGTTCGATTTCCGCAAGGCCCACAGGATAGGGGAGATGATAGGTGAGGACAATATCCAGCTCAAGAATGCAAGGGGCTATGACCACAACTGGTGCATCGACCGCGAGACAGAGAGCGGTGTCGAGATGAACTGCACTGTGTATGACCCGGAGACCGGCAGGCAGGTGGATGTGCTCTCCGACCAGCCGGGCATCCAGTTCTACAGCGGCAATTTCTTCCAGGGTACCACGGCCGGCAAATACGGACGTCCTCTCGGATTCCGCAGTTCGCTTGCTCTTGAGACCCAGCACTATCCGGACTCACCGAACCAGCCGGATTTCCCTTCCGTCCTCATTGAGCCCGGACAGACTTACACCCAGATATGCATTTACAGATTCTCGGTTCATCAGTAGCAGTATAACAGCCTGCTGAACAGCGGCTTTTTCTTTGTGGCCGGCTATGGGTCTTGTTTTGAAGACCTGTAGCCGGCCTTTTCTGTATTGCTCAAATAGCGATTTTTGACGCATTGTGGGAAAAAGTGGGAAAAAATGTAATAAATACCCAATATTTTATTATATTTGCGGAGAATAGCGTGAAACAGTAATAATTGATTGCGATGGCCACATTTATCGGCGAATATACGGTGAGGATTGACGACAAAGGGAGAATGGTGCTTCCTTCGGCGTTCAAGACTCTTGTGCCGGCCGATGGAGATATGCGGTTTGTCGTCAAAAAGGACATTTTCGAGGACTGCCTTGAGATGTACACATTCGAAGACTGGGAGCGCCAGAGTTCGGAAGTCAAGTCAAGACTGGATTTCCTCAAACGGGATCACGCTATTTTCTGGAGGGAGTATATGCGCAACCGCGCTGTCGTGGAACCGGACGGAAAGGCCGGCCGCATCTCCATCCCGAAAAAACTTCTGGAAGCGATAGGTGTAACCAAAGAGGTAGTGTTCTCGGGCAATGATTACAAGATTGAGATCTGGGCCAAGGAAAAATTCGACGCCAGCGGCATCTCCAACGAGGAGTACATTGCGCTTGCCGGGAAGCTGTCTCAATAAAGAGGCGGAGGTGGAAAATGTCGGAATATCATACGCCAGTGCTTCTGAACGAGAGTGTTTCAGCTCTTGTTGTCAATCCGTCAGGAACATACGTTGACGCCACTTACGGCGGGGGCGGACATACGGGAGAGATTCTTTCCCGCCTTTCTCCTGAAGGCAGGGTGATTGCCTTCGACCGTGACAGTGATGCCATTCTCAACAGGATAGATGACCTGCGTCTGTCACTTGTCAGGACTGATTTCAGATTTGCCCACAACCATATCATGCTTGATGCCCGGAACCGTGGGGAAAACCCGGCTGATGCCTCAGTTGACGGCATACTTGCTGATCTCGGAGTGTCCTCCCACCAGTTTGACACTGCGGACAGGGGATTCTCGTTCAGGTTCGACGCCCCTCTCGATATGAGGATGAACACCGAGGCCGGACTTACTGCCGCGGACGTCGTGAACACATATCCGTACGAAGAACTTGAGAAACTGTTCAGGCTCTACGGAGAGGTGGATAATGCATCGAGAATAGCGAAGCTGATAGTCTCGTCAAGGGCATCTTCAACAATCGCCACTACAGGAGAACTGGACAAGTGCATAGCTCCGGCAGTTCCTGATTACCAGAGCCATAAAGTGCTTGCCAAGATATACCAGGCATTGCGCATTGAAGTGAATCACGAGATGCGTTCCCTGGAGAAATTCCTTGAGAGTGCATCGGCGTCCCTCAAAGAAGGCGGCCGCCTCGTTGTGATAACATACCATTCCCTGGAGGACAGGATGGTGAAGAATTATATCAAGGCGGGAAACATACGTGGTGAGGTGACAAAAGATTTCTACGGAAATGTGGAGGCTCCGCTCAAGGCGTTGAACCGCAAGCCGATACTGCCGGAAGAAAGTGAAATCGCGACCAATACAAGGGCCCGCAGCGCCAAGCTCAGGGTTGCTGTCAGGACATCTTCCGGGATGAAAAAGGAGGAGGCGGTATGAAGATGAAATCGTTCATAGCTTCGCTGAAGAACTTCTTCGAGGCGTTTCTCAGAGGCGAACTGCTGATGAGAATGGGTGTTGACAGGTGGTTTCCCCATATAGCATATACATTTATGCTCTTCTGGGTGGTCCTTTTGGTGGACATCTGGGTGGAGGGACGTCTCGCCAGGCTGGAGAAGACCCGCGAAGTCCTCACAAGCCTCCAGATTTACCGCTCTGAGAAGTTGGTCGAGCTTGTGAAATTCGACAGGCTGGGCACTGTGAAGAAAATGCTTGAGGAAAGGGGCTCGGCGGTTACGGTTCCGGAAAAACCTGCGGACAGGATACCTGCAAAGGAAAGATAAAGACTATGGCAAAGGACGTGAACAGAATGAAAGACAACAGCGGAGGCGTGAAGGTATGGATACTTTACGTCTTGTTCATTTTGGCGTCCTGTGCCGTGATAGTGAGCGTCCTTATGATTCAGTACGGCCCTGAAGAACCGGAAATGGACATTTTCCGCTCGTCCAGCCACAAGACGACACTCAGGCCGGCCAGAGGCTCGATAATGGCCCGGGACGGACAGTTGCTTGCTGTCACGGTCCCTATGTACCAGATATCTATGGACTGCCGTGTCTGCAAGGAAGATTTCAGGAGCAGGAAAAAGGCTGATTCGCTTGAGCAGGACTGGCGTAACAAGGCCGCGCTTCTGTCAAAAGGCCTTTCCGTCATTTACGGGACCAAGTCTCCGTCGGAATGGTGCAGGGAGATACTCCGGGCCCGGGACAACAATTCCAGGCCTATCGTTATCGGAGGCCTGATTGACCACGAGACACTTCAGAAGGTGAAAGCTCTCCCGCTGTTCAATGAGGGATCGAACAAAGGAGGCATCATCATCGACCGCAAGGACAAGCGCAAATATCCGTATGGAGATCTGGCTGTCAGGACAATAGGCTCAATCAACGACAAGAACGCCGAGCGTGGAAGGCAGTATATAGGAATCGAAGGCTCTTATGATTATTACCTCCACGGCGAGGAAGGGTTCAAGTGGATGAAACAGTCCGACGGACGGCAGAAGATCCAGGACAAGGACAGCTCCTGGACGAAAGCGAAGGACGGGTTCGATGTCAGGACTACCCTTGATATTGATTATCAGGACATAGCGGACAACGCTCTGCGTGATGCCATTGCCGAGAATATGAAAATCGAGGGTGGATGCGCTGTGGTGATGGAGGTGAAGACCGGAGCGGTGAGGGCTATGGTCAATCTTCAGAGGGACTCGGTGACCAAAAGACTTTCAGAGACTTACAATATGGCTGTCGGACGTCTGGGCGAACCGGGCTCAGTATTCAAGACAGCGGTCCTGATGAGCCTTATGGAAGACCGCAAAGTGAAGCTCTCGACGATGATACCGACCAACGGTGGCCGTGTCCCGGGATTCAAGACCATTGACGAGCACGTGTATGCGTATGAACGTCAAGGGCATAAGCAGATGTCCGTCCTTCACGGATACGAGATATCTTCGAACTACATTTTCCGCAAGCTTGCGATGGACAACTACGGAGACAATCCCCAGAAGCTCATTGACAATCTTTATATGTACAAACTCGGGGAGGCGTTTGATTTCGACCTGCAGGGCTTCAAGACCCCTTCATTGCCTTCTCCCAAGTCCGGAGAATGGAGCGTCACGTCGTTGGGTTCGGTTGCAATCGGATATTTCGTGTCCGAGACACCGCTTCATATTCTCACCCTTTACAATGCGATAGCCAACAGGGGCAGGATGATGAAGCCGTATCTCGTCGAGTCAATCGAGAAGGATGGGGATGTGCGGATAAAGAAAGGTCCGTCAGTGCTGAATGCGGCCGTGTGTTCTCCTGATGTAAGCGACAGCCTTGCATACGCATTGTCCAAAATAACCCAGGACGGTACGGCAAAGAGACTTAAGAATGCAAGGGCAACTGTGGCCGGCAAGACTGGAACTGCCCGAATAGCCCTCGACAAGAAGAAATACAAAGTAAAGCCGGGTGACCCTTACGAAGACATTCAGGGGCGCAGGCAGTATCAGGCAACAATGGTGGGCTTCTTCCCTGCCGACAACCCGAAATACTCAGCCATCGTGACCATTTACTCTTACCTCAGCGATGAGGTCTTCTACGGTGGAACCCTTCCGGCGCTGGTGTTCAAGGATATAGTTGACAATATTTATGTGCTTGATGATGAAAACGGAACCAGGTACACAGAGACCGGCAAGATGCCGAAAGTTACAGCCAAGGAGATTGCCACATCCAGAAACGGCAAAGTGCCGAACCTCAACGGTCTCAGCCTGATGGATGCGATTTACGCCATAGAGAATGACGGATATGTGTGCTCCTACAGCGGATGCGGACTTGTATCGTCCCAGTCTCCGGCTCCGGGCACACCGCTCAAAGAGGGAGGGATAGTGACGGTCAAATTGAATTAAATGAGAAATATGATACTTGAGAAAATAATATCGGATTGCGGAGTGGCCGGTCTTGCCGGTCCTTCCGGTGTGGAAATAACCTCAATATGCAGCGACTCCAGGCAGGTATGCCCGGGTTCGCTGTTCATCGCTGTCAAAGGCTTTGCCGGTGACGGGCACAGATACATCGCCCAGGCTCTCTCGAAAGGAGCAGCGGCTGTGATTTATGAGGATGAGGAGCAGATGCGCTGCCAGGTTGAGGAGGCGGGTGCTGAGCTGGCTGAAGGCAGGGCGTTTGTCCGTGTGAAGAGTTCAAGACTGGCGGTGGCTATGGCTGCCGATGCTTTCTACGGACATCCTTCACGGGAGATAACTTTGGTCGGAATCACAGGCACCAACGGAAAGACTACCACTGTGACCCTGCTCTACAACCTTTTCCGCCGTCTTGGGTATAAATGCGGACTGCTCTCCACCATAGCCAATTACATTGACGGGACAATGCTGGAGACCGCCAATACCACAGCCGATCCTATCACCATCAATTCGCTCCTGCGCAGGATGGTGGATTCCGGGTGTGAATACTGTTTTATGGAAGTGAGCTCCATCGGTATGGAGCAGGACAGAGTGGCCGGCCTCAAGTTCAATATCGGCATTTTCTCAAACCTCACCCACGACCATCTGGATTACCACAAGACATTCGCGGAATATCTGCGCTGCAAAAAGCTGTTCTTCGATACATTGCCTGCTGACGCTTATGCGGTGACCAACATAGACGACCGGAACGGAAGAGTTATGGTGCAGAACACCAGGGCAAAAGTGGTCACATATTCCTGCAGGGGAATAGCCGACCATACCTGCCGCATAGTGGAGGAAAGCTTCGACGGGATGCAGCTGCGGATTGACGGCAAGGAAGTGTGGACCAGGCTCATAGGCCAGCACAACGCATACAATCTCCTGGCCATCTACACGGCTGCTGTCCTTTGCGGTGCGGAGAGCGGGGAGGCCTTGGTGCAGCTGAGCCTGCTTGAATCCGCCAAAGGAAGGCTTGAGACCCTGCGCGGACCGAGGGACATCTCGGTGATAATAGACTATGCCCATACTCCGGACGCCCTTGAGAATGTGCTCAAGACGCTCAGGGATATCGGCCCGGAAAAACATATCATCTGCCTGTTCGGCTGCGGAGGCGACAGGGACAGGACCAAACGTCCTGAAATGGCTGCGGTGGCCGAGAAGTATTCCGACAGGATATTTGTCACTTCTGACAACAGCCGTACAGAACGCACGGAGGATATTATCGAGGACATCCGTAAAGGCTTCTCTCCTGCCGGGGCGGCAAAAGCCATCTCGATAGCTGACCGGAAGGAGGCGATAAGGGCCGCCATCACCCTGGCTCCGGACGGAGCGGTGATCCTGCTTGCCGGCAAAGGCCACGAGACATACCAGATTATCGGCACGGAGCACAGGCATTTCGATGAGAGAGAGATTGTGAACGAAGTATTCAATTCAATGAAAACGCTATGATATACCATATATTCCAGCTTCTGAAAGATTATGACATACCCGGGCAGGGACTTATGAACTACCTGTCCTTCAGGGCGATGCTTGGCTGCGTGACGGCTATGCTCATATCCTTCTTCATCGGAAGGCGCATTATCCGCTGGCTGCAGAAGAAGCAGATCGGAGAGACCATCAGGGATCTCGGCCTGGAGGGGCAGATGCAGAAAAAAGGCACTCCTACAATGGGCGGTGTCATCATCCTGCTCGCCATCGTGGTGCCTGTCCTGCTGTTCTGCAATCTCAAGAACATATATACCCAGCTGTTGCTGTTCACCACATTGTGGTGCGGCGGAATCGGCTTCGCGGATGACTATATCAAAGTGTTCAAGCACGACAAGGAGGGTATGAGCGAGAAAATGAAACTCATTCTCCAGATTATCCTCGGCTTCGCCGTGGGACTGACGGTATGCTTCAGCGACCAGGTGGTGGTCAGGGAGAAAGTGGCCGGCGATCCTGCTGAACGGAGCACGGCAAATCTTACTGTTGACACCGAGACCGTTGTAGAGGACAGCGTCTGGGAGATGGAGAATGTGGTCAAGAGCACCAAGACCACCATCCCGTTCATCAAGGACCACGAGTTCGACTACAAATGGTTCTCCCCGTTCAAGGGAGCCTTCGGCTGGTACTTCAAATGGGCTGTCTATGTGCTGATGATTGTGCTTGTCGTCACAGCTTGCTCCAACGGCACGAATCTCACCGACGGCATGGACGGCCTTGCTGCCGGCACATCCGCAATAGTGGGAGTGGTCATAGGTATCCTCGCCTGGCTGAGCGGCAACCTCCTGAACTCTGATTATCTGAATATTATGTATATACCTGGAACCGGAGAGATAGCGATATTTATGTCTATTTTCGTGGGGGCTCTCTGCGGATTCCTGTGGTACAATTCCTATCCGGCCCAGGTGTTTATGGGCGATACCGGCAGCCTGGCCATAGGAGGCATAATCGGAGTGAGCGCCATCCTCATCAGGAAAGAGCTGCTCCTTCCTGTTCTCTGCGGGGTGTTCTTCGTGGAAAGCCTTTCAGTGCTTGTGCAGAGGTTTTATTTCAAATATACCAGAATCAGGACCGGGACAGGCCGCAGGGTGTTCAGAATGGCCCCTCTGCACCATCATTACCAGAGGACGGATATCCCGGCGCTTGTCCAGTGGCCGTCCCATCCGGTGCCGGAGTCCAAGATTGTCACCAGATTCTGGCTCGTGGGTATGGTGCTCGCTGTGGCGACATTGGCATTGTTGAAAATCAGATAATTGTATAGAATTCAATTTTTATTATGAATAACAGGATAGTAATATTGGGAGGTGCCGAGAGCGGTGTGGGAGCTGCGGTTCTCGCAAAAGTCAAGGGCTTTGATGTCTTTCTTTCCGACAAGGGAAAAATCGATGACAAGTATGTCAGGATGCTTGAAGAATGGGAAATCCCTTTCGAGCAGGGAGGACATACTGAAGAGCGGATTCTGAATGCGGACGAGGTGATAAAGAGCCCCGGCATTCCGACGGCAGCCCCGATGATACAGAAAATCATTGCCGCCGGAATACATATCGTTTCGGAAATAGAGTTCGCAGGACGTTATGACACCGCAAAGAAAATATGCGTCACCGGGAGCAACGGCAAGACCACGACTACCTCGCTGATATATTACCTTCTTCAGGAGGCCGGACTGAATGTCGGACTCGGAGGCAATATCGGAATGAGCTACGCATATCAGGTGGCAACGCAGCATTATGATTATTATGTGCTGGAACTCAGCAGCTTCCAGCTCGACAACTGCTACGATTTCCGCCCGGATATTGCGATAATCACCAATATCACCCCTGATCATCTCGACAGGTACGGGTACAATATGGAGAATTACGTGAGGGCTAAATTCCGCATTGTCCGCAACCTGCGTCCGGAGGACTGCTTCATATTCGATTCGGATGACGAGATCACCATCAACCATCTCGACAAAATCATCACCGAGGCCAAGAAACTGCCGTTCACGCAGAAAGGAAAGGTTGACCAGGGAGCTTACCTCGAAGACGACAGGATTGTCGTGAAATACGATGACGAGCAGTGCGACATTTTCCTCAACCAGCTCGCCCTCGGAGGCATCCACAATGTTTACAACTCGATGGCTGCCGCTTTAGCTGCCAAGGCCACCGGTATCGACAATGAGGTGATCCGCAATTCTCTGGAGACATTCCAGCCGATTGAGCACAGGCTCGAACCGGTGATGAGTGTCGGGGGAGTGCTCTATATCAATGACTCCAAGGCTACCAATGTGGACGCCGCCTGGTATGCCCTTGAATGCCAGGCCCGTCCGGTGGTATGGATTGCCGGGGGCACGGACAAGGGAAATGACTACAATGTGCTCAAGCCGCTGGTCAGGGAGAAGGTGAAAGCGATTGTATGCCTCGGAGTTGACAACAGGAAGATACACGAGGCTTTCGAGGATATTGTCGGCAAGGAGAATATCTGTGACACATCATCTGCGGACGAGGCAGTAAAAGTTTCGGCCTCCTTCGCCGCTGACGGAGATGTGGTGCTGCTCAGCCCTTGCTGCGCAAGTTTTGACCTCTTCACCTGCTATGAGGACAGGGGAGAGAAATTCAAGCAGGCTGTCAGAAATCTTTAAAACTGTCGGGGAATGGCTGCTGCAAAGACAAATTCAGGGTTTCGGAGCTCTCTGGCTAGTCTGGAGGGAGACAAGGTCGTATGGATGATTCTGTTCATACTGATTATGCTCTCCATCCTTGCACTGTCGTCATCAACTCCTCTGCTGGCCATTCAGGAGAAGACCAACCGTATGACCATAGCTCTGGAGCAGGTCATCGTGTCGCTTGTCGGACTTGGCTTGATCTGGCTGATTTACAAGTATGTGGATGTGGGACCGCTCAGGTGGATATCGAAGTGGATGTTCGTTATCAGCCTGATTCCGCTGCTCTTTCTCACCCTGCACCTCAATATCGGTTTTGCCAGGGCCGCACGCATCAACGGAGCCTGGCGTGCTATCAAGGTGTTCGGCTTCCAGGTGCAGGTGTTCGAGTTCGTGAAAGTGTTTATGGTCCTGTATCTGTCCTGGGCGATGAATGAACTGAAGCACGGAAAGACAGAAATGGCAAAACGGCTCGCCGCGAAATATCCGAGGCTCAAATGGCTTTCGACCGATTTTGGAAAATGTCTCTTCTATGTTCTCGTCCCGATGGGCATCACAATCCTGTTGGAGATGCGGGGGAGCAATTCCAGTGCTGCGATACTTGCCATTGTAATGACTGTCACTGTCATCATTGGCGGAATAAAGACAAAGTACGTATGCGGACTGGTGGTTTCGGTGGCCCTGGCTGTGGGACTGCTGTTCGTTGTCCAGAAGGTTACTGGCTGGGAGTTCCTCGGCAGGAAAATGGAGGCCGTTTCCAGGGTGGCTGATTTCAAGGACGACCCGATTATGAGAATCCGGAGCGTGGAAAAGGGCTCCCCTGAGTATTATAAAGTGCTGGACAAGGTGCGCCAGCCGATGAGTGCGAAGGTGGCTGTGAGGGACGGCGGCCTGATTGGAAAGGGCATCGGCAAGAGCACCCAGCGGTACAAGACGGCCGTTATGTATGAGGACTATATGTACAGCTTCATTATTGAGGAATACGGGCTTCTCGGCGGAATATTCGTGCTGATGCTATACGGCAGCCTTCTTGCAAGAGGCTCATTGATAGTGAAAAGCTGCGACAATCTGTTCGCCCAGACAGCAGTAGGAGGGATGGTGTCACTGATTTCAGGACAGGCGATGCTGCATATTTTCGTGAACGCCAGGCTGATGCCCCTGACCGGACAGAACCTGCCGATAGTCAGTCACGGAATCAGTTCGTTCCTGGCATTCAGCATAGCTTTCGGAGTGATATTGTCCATTAGCAGGATGGCCAGGAAGAAAATGGAAAAGGAAAGGGCCGAAGCCGAGCCTATCATTGTCACAGACGATGATCTCAGGGACAGGCTGGCGGACCTTGACGCAATAGAATAAGGAAATGGGAACATACAGACCAATACGGATTATCATCAGCGGTGGAGGCACGGGAGGACATATTTTCCCCGCGGTCTCCATTGCCAACAAAATGCGGGAACTGAACCCGGACAGCGAAATTCTTTTTGTCGGGGCTGAGGGCAAGATGGAGATGGAGAAAGTGCCGGCGGCAGGCTACAGGATTGTGGGCCTTCCGGTTGTGGGTCTTCAGCGCAAACTGACATTGAAGAATATTCTCAATGACCTTGCCGCTCCTTTCAAGGTGCTTTCAAGCATCGTGAAAGCGGGCCGGCTCATAAAGGAGTTCAAGCCTGACATCGCCATCGGGGTCGGAGGTTATGCCAGCGCCCCGCTGCTCTGGGCCGCCCAGAGAAAAGGAGTGCCCACCCTGATCCAGGAACAGAATGGTTTTGCCGGCCTGACCAACAGGATTCTCGGCCGTAGGGCTGATGTCATCTGTGTGGCTTACGAAGGGATGGAGAGGTTTTTCCCGGCTTCGAAAATCGTTATGACCGGCAATCCTATCCGCGGCGGAATAGTTCCTCCGACTCCGCAGACGAGAGAAGAGGGGATGAAATTTTACGGATTGGACCCGGGGAAGAAACATATACTCATCGTTGGCGGCAGTCTTGGCAGCGGGACATTGAACCGTTCTGTCCGCAAATGGATAGAGTCAGGGTGCCCGGGAGGGGAGAATCTGGAACTGCTCTGGCAGTGCGGCCGTTATTACAAGAAGGAAACTGACTCTTTTATGGAGACGGTGGACGCAGGACTGGCCCGGTGCATTCATTGGAGTGATTTTATCGGGAGAATGGACATGGCCTACGCTATGGCCGATGTCATCATTTCCCGCGCCGGGGCGAGCACTGTATCCGAACTCTGCGCAGCTCACAAGGCATCAGTCCTCGTGCCGTCCCCCAATGTGGCCGAGGACCATCAGACCCACAATGCGATGGCTCTTGTCCGCCACGATGCTGCCCTGCTCGTGAAAGATTCGGAAGCGCCTGATTTATTGATGGATACGGCTATAAAGCTGGTCAATGACGGGGCCCGTGTGAAGCAGATGGAGAACAATATCTCAGCCCTTGCGATGACAGATGCCGCAATGACAATCGCTGAGTGCGCATACGGGCTTTTGGACAAAAAATAATATCGGATTGCGATATGGCAGAATACAAGAACATATACTTCATTGGAATCGGAGGCATCGGGATGAGCGCCATCGCCCGGTTCTACAACACGTTGGGATACAAGGTCTCCGGGTATGACAAGACCCCGTCGGCCATTACATCCGCACTGGAGTCGGAAGGCATCGGAGTCCATTTTGATGACCGTCCTGATCTCGTCCCGGCTGATGTCGAAGGGACACTGGTCATTGTGACCCCGGCCATACCGGAGAATCTAGGAGAACTTGTCTTTGTCAGGGAGCGGGGCTACAGGATACTGAAGCGCTCGCGCATTCTCGGGGAAATAACTGAAGGCAGAAAGTGTCTCGCCGTCGCAGGAACTCACGGCAAGACCACCACCAGCACTCTCACTGCCCATATCCTTACAGAAAGCGGACGGGGATGTTCCGCTTTCCTAGGCGGCATCTCTGTGAACTATGGAACGAATCTTCTTGTGAGCCAGGGAGATACAGTAGTCGCTGAAGCTGATGAGTTCGACCGCTCGTTTCTCCAGCTCCATCCCGAGATTTCTGTGATAACGGCAATGGACGCCGATCATCTCGACATTTACGGTGACCTTGAGCACGTGAAAGAGGCGTTCAAGGCCTATGCTTCCCAGGTGCGAGGAACGGTGATTGCCAAATACGGAATCGACATCACGCAGGCTGATACAGCAGCTGAAGTGAAGACGTATCATTACAATGCGCCCGAGGCGGATTTCTATGCTGTCAACCCGCGTCCGGACGGACTTGGACATTTCACGTTCGACCTTGCATATCCTGGAGGAATGATTGAGAATGTCAGGTGCGGTGTTCCCGGATGGGTCAATGTCGAGAACAGCGTAGCCGCCGCCGCGATCTGCCTCACTTATGGTGTCCCGCCTGAGGATATCAAGAAAGCAATCGGTACATTCAGGGGAGTGAAAAGAAGACTTGAGATTCATCTGAACACTCCGGGCCTGTCATACATAGATGATTATGCCCACCATCCGAAAGAACTGGCAACGGCCATAAGCTCTATGCGCGACATCTTCCCGGGAAGGAAACTCACGGCTGTGTTCCAGCCTCACCTTTATACCCGTACGAGAGATTTCGCGGCAGAGTTCGCCGGGGCCCTGAGCGGAGTGGACAAACTGATTCTGCTCGATATTTATCCGGCCAGGGAAGAACCGATTCCAGGAGTGACATCGCAGATTATCTATGACAGGGTCACGGCTCCGGAGAAAGTGCTTCTCAAGAAAGAGGAACTGATGGATTACCTTGAAAAAGAGCCTGTTGACGTGCTGGTGACTTTCGGCGCCGGCAATGTGGACAGGTATATTGAGCCGATAACGGAGATGCTCCGCAAGAGATTTTGATAAAATTGACCCGATGAGACCAGTCTGGAAATACGCTGCAGCCGGAGCTGTGCTGCTTCTTACTGCCGCACTTCTGATATTCCTTGATATCAGAAGTGCGGAGGCGTCAGCCGGATGGACCTGCAAGGGCGTGAAGGTGGAATTCGCGGACCAGGGCAGCCTGAACTTCGTCACCGAGGCTGACGTGAAGAATTACATCACAAAAGACTGCGGCCCCTGGAAGGGCAAGACTTTGGAAGAGATAGACCTGACGGGAATCGAAGCCTGCCTGAACGGAAAGAGCGCCATCCTTTCAAGCGAGGCGTATGTCACCACGGACGGGGTCCTGCACCTGATGGTCTCCCAGCGCGAACCGGTGATCAGATTCGTCACTCCGTCGGGAGGCTGGTATGCTGACAGGGAGGGCTTTGTGTTCCCTCTTCAGAAGAACTACACATCGAGGGTTATGATTGTTGACGGAAATGTGCCGTTGAAACTGCCCTATAATTACAAGGGGCTGCCGAAGACTGCGGCTGAACGCCGCTGGGTGTCGGACATTCTCGCTATGGTGGACTACATATCGTCAAGCAGGCAGTGGCGGGACTTTGTGGGCCAGATACATATAGATGCCTCGGGAAAGATTGTCCTTGTGCCGAGAACCGGAGATGTTAAGTTCATTTTCGGACGTCCGGAAGAGTTCGGGCGCAAATTCGGGAAAATTGAAGATTATTACAAATATATTGTCCCGGCGAAAGGTGAGAAATACTATTCCACTGTGAATGTATCATTCGGCGGGCAGATTGTATGCAGGAAATAAAACAAATCAGATATGAGCAGCATTAACAATACTGTTGAAAGATATCTGGCTGTTGTGGATCTCGGGACCAGCAAGACGGGACTTGCCGTGGCCAGTGTCGAGGGCCAGAATACCCAGATTCTCTATTATAAGGCAGTGCCTTCCGATGGCATCCGCAACAGCGCCATTATCAATCCTTTGAGGACGGAGAGGGTGCTCAGGGAACTGATAGCCGATGCTGAGGGGGAACTTGGGCTGAAGATAACGCAGGTGGCTGTAAGCCTGCCGAGATATGGTGTGCATCAGGAGAGCGCCCAGGCCGAATGCACAAGAAACGATCCCGACGAGTGTATTTCAGTTGAGGAGATTGACTGCCTGAAAAGTCTGGCGATGGATGACCACCGGCAGATGGACAAGGAGGAGATTTATGTTGCTGTGGCCAAATGCTTCTCCACTCCTGACTATTTCCAGGTTAGCGAAAGTGACATTGTCGGAATGATAAGTACCGAGATTACAGGTCATTTCAATCTGTTCATCGGCAAAAGGTGCAATATCAACACCCTGTACAGGGTTTTCAATGACATCAAACTTGCGATTGCCGATATGTACTTCCCTCCTATTGCGACGGCAAGGGCTGTGCTGACTGATGAGGAGATGCAGAACGGAGTCGCTCTCATTGAAATGGGTGCGGGCACAACCTCTGTCAGCATTTATAGGAACAGGGTTCTGGCGCATTATGCGGCCATCCCGTTCGGCGGTGCGTCGGTGACATCTGACATCCGGAACGAGTGCAGCATATCCGAGCGTCTTGCGGAAAGCATCAAATGCGCATATGGCGGATGTATGCCGGACCGTATGCCTTCGCTTTCAGAAAAGATTATCCAGATAGAGAGCGAGGACATCAATGTATGCAACCAGATTCCTATAACCTATCTGTCCGAAATCATTTCGGCGAGGGAGAAGGAGATTGTAGATGCGATGCTGTATGAGATTTCAGAAAGCGGACTCGCACGTTCTCTGCGCAAGGGAATAGTGATTACCGGCGGCGGTGCCGAGATGATGAACATTTCGACCTATATACGTGAATTGTCGGGATATACGGTCAGGACAGGAAGTCCGCGCAATGGTTTCGTTGCGACCGGATTCGAGTCGGTTCTCAAACCGGCTTCAGCCGCAGTTGCAGGAATGGTGCTGCTTGCCCGGGACGGAAATCTGAACTGCTGTGTCGCTTCGGATGACATCCGTCCTTTGCACAGTCCTGTTTCGGAAACAGCCGGAAAAGATGTGGCTCAGCCTGACCCGGAAGAGCCGTGGACCGGGTCCGGGGCGGCACAGCCGGCTGACGGCCCGGAGGAGACTGCCGGGGATGATTCCGGATGCCAGGACATCCCTGATCAGGAGAATCAGGACAGCGGTGCCGGTCCTGCCGGTGATGCAAAGCCGGAAGACGGAAATAAGAAAGGCTTTTTCAGAAATATCGTCTGGAAGGTCCAGGAGTTTTATGACAATATCAGCAAGGAATCAGTATGACGAATATGCCAGATTATTTGAGCTCAGCGGGGATTGTTTCCCCGAATGACTGGGTTCCGGAGAACTCAATGATAAAAGTTCTTGGAGTTGGCGGCGGCGGATGCAATGCTGTCACCTATATGTATGAGCAGCGGATCCAGGGTTGCAACTTCATTGTCTGCAATACTGATGAGCAGGCTCTTATGAAGAGCAGTGTGCCTGTCAAGATTCAGCTCGGTGACGGGCTCGGGGCAGGAACAGTCCCGGCCAAAGCCAGAAAGGCTGCGCTGGAGTCGCAGGACCTGATAGCCGAGAGAGTGCTGGACTGTGGAACAAAAATGCTTTTCATCACTGCCGGGCTTGGCGGCGGCACAGGCACCGGAGCCTCTCCGGTTATTGCCAAGATGGCCAAGGACAGGGGCATCCTGACAGTCGCAGTGGTCACTCTCCCTTTCAAAAATGAGGGAAAACAGGCTCTGTCAAAGGCCAGCGACGGCATTCACGAGCTGGAGCACAACGTGGACAGCCTCCTGATTATCAATAACGAGAAGCTTTATTCTTTCTTCGGTTCGGAACTTGTCCAGGACGCCTTTCCGAAGGCAGACGAGATTCTCGCCACTGCGGTGAGAGGCATTATCGAGATTATCAAGAAGCCCGGGTTCATCAATGTGGATTTCCAGGATGTCATAACAATGATGAAGAACAGCGGAATGGCGTTGATGGGCTGCGGAAGCGGCTCGGGACCTACCCGTCTTGAGGATGCCGTGAAAGAGGCTCTTGAGTCTCCGCTGCTGAATGATTTCGACCTGTCCACAGCCAAGAATCTGCTTGTGAATGTGACTGCCGGCAACAACAAGCAGGGACTCACTATGCAGCAGTTCGGCCAGATAAGTGACCTGATAGCCGAATATACGGGCATTGTTGACAAGTCGAAGCGCGGACTTATCTGGGATGATGACCCGGATGTGGGGGACAGGATTCATATCACGGTGATTGCCACCGGCTTCAATATGACGATGACCGAACTTACGGGCAATGATTACGGGAAGCTGATAATGATAGACAAGGATTTCACCTATGTTGATGAGTACAAACCGAAATCTGGGGAGATAGTCATCAATGACGAGGTGTTCATCAACAAAGTCAGCTACAATACTGCCGAAAATATGCCGCATTTCGTATATGATACCAAACCGGCTCTCCTGGTGTCAAGTGACCAGGAAATCAGCGAGCTCCTGAATACTCCTGCCATACGCCGCACCGTCAGGGTCCAGAAACAGGATTGACGTAGGATTTGCGGGAAATAATGTGTAAGTTTGTAGATTGACAGTAATTGACGCATTGATATGGAACAGATCAGGCAGATACCTTACGGAGTGTCCGACTTCCGGTCGGTCAGGGAGTCGAACCTCTATTATGTTGACAAGACAATGTACATCAAGGCGCTTGAGGACCAGGCAAGGACCTTGATATTCATCCGTCCCCGCAGGTTCGGAAAGAGTCTGTTCATCAATATGATGCGGCTCTACTATGACAAACTGGAGGCAGGGAACTTCGAGAAGTTGTACGGAGACTTGTGGATTGGTCAGCATCCTACGCCGCTGAGGAACAGGTATCAGGTATT
>JBJEBM010000060.1:0-13217 GCA_051870055.1 Candidatus Cryptobacteroides sp. | reverse complement strand
CTCTGGCTCGAAAAGAAAGGCCTGATTGCAAAGCCTATTGCTTGATTCTGAAGTACTCCAGCAGTGCCTTGAAATTGTCCTGTGCTGTCATCCCGACCCTTGTATACCAATTCGGAAGCACTTGCTGTCAGAAGGCCATAATCTTTTTGAGCCAGAGACGGAGGACAGGGTCGCCGATTATTATCCCGTTTCCGCTGAGTTCTATCAATTCTTTCCCTATGAGTGCATTCTTTAGACGGGGTATGTTGGAAGGAGACCCTAAATTGTATTTCTCCCTGACTTTCGCCTCCCCGAAACCGGAATGAATTCCGTCCACAACAGCGCGAAGGAAATTCATCTGATAACCGGACAATGACTTCGTCTGTTCAATGAAGGCTATCGAGTTCTGTGAAATCAGGTCTTCTATTCCATTGTCAATGTCTTCGCTGCTGACTTTTCCTGAGGAGAGAAGCATTACTGAATACGAAAGTTGCTGAACGTAGGATGCCTGATACTCAACTGATTCGCATATCTGTTTTATTTCGGGGTTTTCTATTGTCAAGCCATTGGCTTTGAACCTGTTCTGAATGTATGGGGCCCATTCTTCCAACGGAATCGGAGCAATATTCAGGATGTCTCCGAATTTGTAAAACGGATAACTCTTCTTTTGAAACAGATTGCTCATCATATGCATCCGGCTCCCATAAAGGCAGTAGTGCACGTTTTTCTGATTCTGCCAGAAAGTCCTCAGCCTCTTCTGCACATTGAGCGAGTCCTGAAATTCCCCGATTTGCTGGAACTCGTCAATGCAGATTATTATCTCGCAATGCTTCCTTTCCGCAATGATTTGCGGGAGCCTGAGGACTTCTTCCGGGGAATGAGTTTTCGGTGTGATGCCAAGCGATATTGAATATTCCGAGACTGCGTCTGGAGACAATGAAATCTTCGGTGTCAGCCTTTCAATGAATCCTTTCGCCAATTCTTTCAGTTCGTCAATCCTTGACGAGGTCTGTCTGAGTAACTCGCTGGAAAACAGGTTGAGGAACTCATATTCCGAGCGGCAGGCGAATATGTCCATACGGACGATAATGGTCTTCTCACTCGAACACAATCCGGCAACTTTGTTCACCAAGGATGTCTTCCCCCATCTCCTTGGAGCAAGAATAATGGTGTTGACACCGAAATTGAAATTGTTCGACAGCCGTGAAATTTCTTTCTCCCTGCCAATGAAATGGGCATCGTCCACTGGAACACCGAATACGAAAGGCCTGTTCATAGCTCATTGTTTTTCGCAAAGATAGGACATTTTTGCGAATACACAAACTTGTGTTACACAACTTTGTGTTTCACAAGTTTGTGTATTGAGGAAACGGTGCTAAATCACGCCGCTTTTTTCACCGATGGACGTCAGAAACGCAAACGGCTTATGCTGTAAATTGGCGCCGTTACTATCATAAGTCTCAAATCATCAGCATTATCCGGCCTTCAGCCTTGACGAAGGTGTCAGGGTGGTGCATCACCACGGCATAGACCTGGGCCGAGGTCACCGGCTGGCCATTCTTGCGCACGTGCAGCTTCCTGCGGTTGATGATATCCGCAATCTGCTCCGTGCGAAGGCCCCCGTTACGTTCTGCAAGGACATATAGTATTGCTTCCTCGATCTTCATTACAATCTCATTATCTTCTCCACAGGCCACCCCTTCGCCAGTTCGTCCACTAGTTTGTCCAGTATCCTCATATCGCGCATCATAGGGTCCTCTATCGTCTCGACCTGCACTCCGCAGACCTTGCCCTTGACACCAAGACGGGCGGGATTCATTGCCGGAGCCCCGGAGAGGAATTCTCCGTAGGTCGCCTCGGACAGAAGGAGCTTCTCCAACTGCTCCGGACTGTATCCGGTCATCCATCCGGTGACCAACAGGACTTCATCCCTTGTGCGCCCTTTTCTCTCAGCCTTTGCAATCAGGCAGGGGAAGACCTTCGCGAAGGCCATGTCAAATACATTCCGGGCCATCTCAGCACCCTTTCCCGTCAAGACTGCAAGATGCCCCTGAAGGAAGCTCTTCAGGGATGAATTCTTCAGTATCGAAGCTTATTCTTTCGTCTTCCGACACGAAGCAAGGTATTCCGATGGAACCGTTAGCCCTGACGGAGTCGAATGCAGGAGAAGAATCCCGAAGCCGGATGAACGCCTTGAGGTTCCTCACGTGCTCGCCGATGTCGATAATCTCGAAGTCCGGATGGATTGAGAGCCTTGCCTTGACCTCAAAGCAGTCCGGGCAGGTTGACATTACATATACTTTGGTCATAATTCACTCTCCTTAGTTTATAATGACGGCGGTCCCGGATGCAGTAACCATCAGCATACCGTTGTCGGCTCCGAGCACCTCGTAGTCGATGTCAATTCCTACAACGGCATTGGCTCCCATCCTGCGGGCGCGCTCAGCCATCTCGTCCATGGCATTCTGGCGCGCCTCGACGAGTTCATTCTCATACGAGCCGGAGCGTCCGCCGACGAAGTTGCGGATGCTGGCTGCAAAGTCCTTCAGGAAGTTTACTCCGGTGATGACCTCCCCGAAGACGACTCCCTTGTATTCCCTGATTGTGTGGCCCTCAATGGCCGGTGTTGTTGTAAGTATCATAGTAAATATGAATTAACAGCCTCCTTAATCTCCTGCAATTTTCCTCGGCGCCCGGCATAACGGAACAGCCGGGAACTCTTCAAACATATGATGGAACAGATCATCCACGCCGCATCCGGCTTTCACGTAAACTCGGAAGCAGTCTTCATCACACCAGTCGATTTCAGAGCGCAGGACTATCCATTGCCCGCTCACTTGACGATTCCCTGCTTGATTCGTTCAATTTGCGATATGGCGTAAATAGGACATAGCCGGACGTGCCTGACATCGTTGTTGTCCTCTTTGTCCACATAGTCGAATTTTCCGAAATTCGCCATTGAACAACGTATTGCATAGTGCAGTTTCCTTTCCCGCATCAATGCCCAGAGGCTCTTCATTCCTCCTTGTGTGTCAGCCTTCACTTCAATAGGGACAACTACCTGCAGATGGTTTGATATGTAATCGACTTCAGCCTCGGAATTTTTCGCATGCCTTACCCAGTAATAAAGTTCGTGGCGAATGTTGGGGGACATGTTGTGCAACATCTCAAGTCCGACAACCATCTCTGCCATTGGCCCCTTGTTTACCAATTCGGAAGCACTTGCTGTCAGGATTTGTGTGGTAAGCTCGGACACATCCCCTAACGATATGTTTACCAGCCTGAGCATCAGACCAGTATCCATCAAAAGCATCTTCTGGTAAGATTTGTCCTCCTCGCTGCCGAGTGGCAGTCCATTCGCATCAGTATGCGTCACAGGGTGAATAAGTCCTGCAAGGGTGAGCAATTCCAGGGCTTTCTTGACCTCGGCGCTCTTATAATCCTGACCGACTTTCGAATATACGAACTTTCGTGTCGCCTGGACCGCAGCGCTGCGCAATGTCCGACGAAGAAGAACCGGGTCCACATTCTTTTTATACTTCGGGAAATCATCCTCGTATGTGACTACAATATCGTCCTGGACTTCCTGGCATCTGATGTAATCGTGATATTCGGTCCATGTCCTGACAACTTCAGGCATACCTCCAACAAGCATATAGGTACGCAACAGTGCCACAAGCTTGTCGTGAAGAGATTCCGGGAGAGGAGCGTCTGTAGATGCATTGTTGCGTGCCTCGATGAGCAGTTTCTGGCCGTTTGCCTCGAGGAATTCGTCAAAGGTCATCGGATACATGAACATCGAGTGTATTCTTCCGACGCCGAATGTCGGAAGTTTCTTCAGTGCGAATTCCAGAAGGGAACCCGCAGCAATCACGTGCAATTGAGGCAAGTCTTCCCTTAAGAAGCGAAGGGCCATTATAGCTTGGGGACATTCCTGGATCTCGTCAAGGAACAGGAGGGTCTTGCCCGGTTCTATTGGAGTACCGTAAATGGCGGATATCTGTGCCGCAATGCGTTTTACGTCCAGATCTTCATTGAAAAGGGCCTTGTACTGAGGTTGTTTCTCAAAGTTGACTTCAACATAAGAAGTAAAACTCTTGGACAATTCTTGAACGGCTGTAGATTTTCCCACCTGTCTCGCACCTCTAAGCAGCAGAGGTTTGTGATCTTCTCTGGATGCCCAATCCTGGAGATGTTTGTCTATCAATCTTTTGCAATACATATACAGATGCTGTGAACACTATGCAAAAATAGTAAAGTGAAATTTTCCAAACAAATATTTCACTAAAAAATGACAAAACCCAATGAAATAAATTGCTGGAATTGTGAAAAAGCCAAACAAATAATCAAGTCCCAAATGGTTCTAACGCATCCGGGTGGCGAGCCACTCCGCATCCACTTTCGTGAAGCCGGAGCCGGGACGCGCTGAAGGATTGCGCTGGAGAATCCCGCGGCAGTCCTCATAGACATTGAATCCGATCTGGACACCCTGCATCTGCCCGTCAAGCGGGTAGGAGAACGTGATGTCATTGTCCGCGCCGTCCATTTTGTAGAACTTGAACGGTGCGTCGGCAATGGCCTTTGCACGGTCCTTGTTGCTTTCTTTTTCAGCAAGTTCCATCTTTGTGATATACTTGCACATTTCCATTACGGCATCGTCAAGCCCGGCATCGTGGATATTCACTTTCTCGATAAGTGACCCCACATCGGACACCCGGCGGAGCACGTAGCCCTCCAGTCCGCCTTCTTCCGAACCCATCTGCCCGGCGATGGCCTCAAGATGCTTCTCAACAGCCGAGAGCTCAGCTTCCGACATTCCCCCGTCCGGAAGCAGCCATATCATCAGCCGCTCTTCCGGGTCGTGATAAAGAGTCTGGTAAACTGCAAGATTCATCTGCCCGCAACTTGGGCACTGCCATACGAACAGCGATCCGTCTTTGACAATTCCTTTAAGTTCAGGATTGTCTTTGACATTGATGCTCTGATAAGTCGTTATTTTGTTTTCTCCCCCGCAGGAAGAACATTTTACCTGTGTAAGCATTTGAGAATTATTATAATAATGAATAATCCGAAAGCGTCGGCCCTGTATGAAAATCAATGGAAACCGGCGCGGATGTAACGGTTTTTGTTCTAAAGTGCTGCAAAAATAATAAAATAATGTTATATTTGGGCGATTTTTGGCGAATGCCACCAACTGAAAACAATAAAACCAAACCTTATAATGAAATCTTGGCTTAAGCAATTCACGACAGAAGACTGGATTATCGTCTTCGTTGGCGCGGCGGTTCTTGCGCTTGCGTGTATTTTCCCAAAATCTATGCCGGTAATGCCTAAGACACTGGCAACCACTGCGGACTGGGCAAGTGCCCTCTATATGTTCGGCTTCGTGCTTCTTCTCACATACGTGACATTGGGAGCTCTCCGCAAGCCGCTCAAAGGCACATTCGTTTCCCTTCTGTTCATTTTCGCCATCACTGTCCTGGCGCAGGTGACAGCCAATATTCCGATTATCAAGAAATGGGGATTCGAGTCAGTCTTCTTCGCAGTCATCTACGGCCTGATTCTCAACAACTGCTTCACCCTGCCCAAATGGCTCAAGGCAGCAGTCAACAGCGAGTTCTATATCAAAGTCGGCATCATCTGCCTCGGCTCGACGATTCTCTTCGGCGAAATGATGAAGTCAGGTGCATACGGACTTGCACAGTCATTCATTGTGGTGTTCACAGTTTGGTATTTCTGCTTCTGGGTTGGAAAGAAGATGAACGTGGATCCGGAAATGGGCACAATGCTTTCCAGCGCCGTATCCATCTGCGGAGTCTCAGCGGCCATCGCCACCTGCGGAGTGATCAATGGAGACAACAAGAAACTCTCATACGTAGTTTCACTGGTGCTCATCATCGCTATCCCGATGATGTATCTCCTGCCTTGGCTCGCTGACCTGATGAACCTCTCGCCTGAAGTTGCAGGTGCTTGGATCGGTGGAACCATCGATACCACTGGCGCAGTAGCTGCTGCAGGAACCCTTATCAAGGCTCCTGAGGCAGGCCAGACAGCCATTATCGTGAAGTCGTCACAGAATGTCCTTCTCGGACTTGCCGCATTCTTCATTTCAATGATGTGGGCATACAGGGGAACCAACAAGGAGACCCGTCCTACAGCCGGAGTCATTTGGGAGAGATTCCCTAAATTCGTGCTCGGAATGGTCATCGCTTCCCTCGTGTTCAGCTTCCTTCTCTCTCCTGAGGCCGCCAAGACAGTCGGCAAGGTGACAAAAGGATTCCAGAACACTCTCTTCAGCGTTGCATTCGTATGCATCGGTCTGGAAACCAGGCTCAAGGATATCTTCGGAAAAGAGAACAGAGTTCCTCTCAAAGTGTTCCTTACGGCCCAGACCTTCAATATCTTTGTGACACTTGTGATTGCCTACATTATCTTCGGCCTCATCAAACCGGCTATCGGATAATCATTACAGAGAAATATTGAATTCAAATCCTATATAGTGGCTGTCCATCCGGCAGCCACTTTTCTTTATCCGGTCAAATGCCGAGCCTCCGTTCCAGTCCACTGTTATTCCTATACCGCAGTCGTAAGGGACCCAGAGCAGATTGGCCAACCTGGCGAGCACCTTCACTCCGGCGCTGAACAGATTGCCGTCGGTTATGGATTTTCCCTCCGAGAACATAGTGAAGTCGAAATGCGGCGTGAGCTCGAAATTCTTGATGTAGAACAACGGCGAGAAACAGCTGATGTCGCCAAAATAAATCGGTATGGCGTAGTCTGCGCTGACTTTCAAGTGGTTGCGTGACATTGCCCTGAGATACCAGTCAGCCCCGGAATTTGCGAATCCTCTCGGATCCAGGTCCAAAGTATTTTCTTTGAACAGGCCTTCCGACTGCTGGTGCTGATACAATGCGGCCAGACGCAGGCCCTGAGTTCTTGTTATTCCCGGCAGATATCCGTAAATATACCCATATACGGAGGACGTGAACATATCTTCAAGACCGACCCTTCCGGAATATCCTGCTTCGGCGCCTATCCCGAATTGCGGATAAACCTCCGATGCCGCCACAGGACGCATCACATATCCACGCAGGGAGGCAGTAACCTTCTGCATCAGCACATTCCTGCCTTCATCATAGCCGAGGAAATGCGCAGTTCCGAAGGGACCGTTGAAGTTGCCGTCGTATGTGAGTCTTACCGCGGATTTGTTGAAACGGTCATTGCTTATGGTGTATTCAGCCTGTGGGATAAGCCCTTTAAGCCAGCCTCCCGATGAGAAGTTGAACGGGATATAGGCTTTCAGCCTGCCCTCAATGTGGGGTGTGTCAAGCAGTATGCCGGTCATATTTTCAGAAACGTCGCCTGCGGAGACAGTCTGCCTGCGCCTGTATTGGATAGCGGCCCTGTCATTTATGTCCGCGGACATCTCGAAAACCGGGTACAGTCCGGAATAGCTCAGTCTGATATGGCCTGAATGCCTGTGTTTTGTCCCATCGTATGCATAAGAATACGGGTCTTTGTGCCAGCTGTAGCCAATCGACCCCCAGGCCGTGCCCAAATCATTCTGGAACAATGCTGTAGCTCCTGCTGAAGCATATTCGTAATTGTAATCTGCGCTCAATGACGAGATTCTGTCATAATCGAAATACAACGGTGCCCAGGAGTGGAATCTCAATATATGACCGGATTTCCGGTAAGGCCTGACGTTCTTGAGACTGATATCGGAGCTGTCAAGGCTGTCAGGCCAGCTGATTCCTTTGTCCCTTGCAAGTCCCCTTTCCTGCGCGGTCAGGATATCGGCCACCCTGTATTTATGTATATCGTTGAAATTTACATTTTTATGTAGAAGACGCTCCCAGCTTGCGCAGTGAAGCATCTTGTCGTCTCCCGACTGGACAGTGAAATAAAAGCTGTCGCCGGCCCGGCAGAACTCAGCGCCTCCGTTCCGGAGCGATGTCAGCTGGATTACTTCCCCTGAGTCCGGAGAGTATTCGTAACACTCATTTGTCCCGGTGCGGTCGCAGGCGAACATCAATTTTCCGCTCTCCTCCCGCAGGTTCCGGATGCTGACGGGCAGCGGCCCGATTAATGTCTCAATCTTTCCGCCCAAATTGTCTGTCACCCTGTAAATGCCGGCGCCATCTTCTGATATTGCGGTGAAATACAGGCAGCTCCCGACATAGCACACTTCGGCCGCCTGGATGCTGTCCGGAAGCCTCAGGCTTTTCAACACAGTTCCGTTTGCGGCATCAAGGAGTTTTATTCCCGACCCTCCTTCCACAGGCAGGGACACTGCGGCTATTGTTTTTCCGTCAGCTGATGGAACGGGATTGAAAAGCCTGCCTTTGCGGACAAGCGTGCCTGTACGCCCGGAATCCGGGACGTAATACCTTATGGCTGAACTCATTTCCAACGTCCATCTCTCATCGGGCAATGTCTCGCTCCACCATAGTCTCAAGCCGTCAGATGAAAGCCTGCCGGTGTTGCCGGAGAACGCCCTGAGTTTTCTCGTAGATCCGTCCGCAGGGTCTATTTCCACCAGTGCGGGAGCGTCTGCAAGCCCGCTGCTGATTCCGTATATCTTCCCGTTGAGGACAACGCAGCCTTTCAGCTCAGTGTACCAGCGGCCTTTTTCCGACACCCTTTCACAAGGTATGAATGGCTCCCTCGATGCGGCTTCTTCTTCCCATATCTCATTGGCTGCCTGCATAATAGTACGGAAAGACTCTTTGAAATTCATACCCGAGGCCATCTTGACGGTCTTCTTGGTGTTGCCGAACCTGAAAGGATTCTTCCGGAGCCGGTCAAAATACCTTTCAGTGTAGAGCGGGTCGTCAAAGCAGTATCTGACTCCGGCAATAGTGAGGTATCCCAATGCATAATGGTCAGGAGCATAATGCCTGTATGACCCGTACCTCCATCTGTTCCAGTTTCTCCAGTCCCCCTGGGGGAATGCGGCCCGGTAATACTCGAGAAAATCCGCTGACCTGCCTCTTCCGGCGCCTGTCAGGGCTGTCTCGGCCACGACTGCGTCTCCCTCAAGCATCCAGGTGTTCGGCCAGATTGCCGAGTATGCGCCCTGCGCCATATCTCCCAATATGATTGTGAGCGGCTTCAGCCATCCCCTGTATCCAAACTGCATCTGGGATATGTGCCTGCCCTCGTGGATGGCGAGTGTCTTTGCCCATGGCAACGGCTCGGGATCGTATGCGTCAGCCAGGGTGAAAATGTCCAGCCGTTTCGGAGCCCAGGTCACGGATGCGTTCGGTATTCCGTGGTACGGATGGAGGATTACCGGAAATTTCCGCTTCTTCCCGTCTTTCAGTGCAAGCCCTGAACTGATGGACACCCCTTCAGTGTATTTTTCGAACTGGAGGGCATAGCTTGCCGCCAGGGAGTCGGTCCCGGACGGATAAATAAAACGGTAATGGTCTGTCTGGCCTGTCTTCCATCTGAGGCGGCCCGGGTCGCTGCCCAGAGAATAGAACTGGGCGGATGCCGGGATTACGCCGAACACGGCGGCTGACAGCAGGATTATATATGTTGATCTGAGGTATTTCAGGCTTGAATTCATACAACGCTCAATTTTATTCTTAAATATATATGACAATGAAAGGCAAATCTAACTATTTTTTATAATTTTGCAGACAAATTAAACATATTCTATATGCAGATTGTACTTCAAGTCCTCACTCTGTTCGGAGCTCTTTCGATGTTCCTCTACGGAATGACACTTATGAGTGAAGGTCTTCAGAAAGCGGCAGGCGACAAACTCAGGTCGTTCCTGGCCGCGATGACATCCACAAGATTCAAGAGGGTCATCACAGGTATTATCATCACAGCCCTCATACAGTCTTCAAGCGGCACTACCGTCATGGTGGTCAGTATGGTGAATGCCGGACTCCTTTCACTCGGAAATGCAATCGGCGTTATAATGGGTGCCAATATCGGAACGACCGTAACAGCGTGGCTGATAGCGGTTTTTGGATTCAGCGTGGATATTTCTACGGTGGCTATCCCTTTGGTGGCGCTCGGATTCATCCTCACTACCAGCAAGAACAACAGAAACCGGAGCATCGGCCAATGCGTCATAGGCTTTTCTCTGCTCATTCTCGGACTTGCGGCCTTGAAGGCTTCTGTACCGAATCTTGACGAGCATCCTGAAGCGCTTGCATTCGTCCAGAATATGACTGGCTACGGATTCGGTTCGGTCCTCATTTTCCTGGCTATAGGAACAATCCTTACTATTGTCCTCCAGGCCTCCAGCGCGACTATGGCGCTTACGATGGTGTTCGTCTCCAACGGCTGGATTGGTTTTGATATGGCTGCGGCTATGGTGCTTGGTGAGAATATCGGTACTACAATCACCGCCAATATTGCGGCCTCTGTGGCCAACTATTCCGCCAAAAGGGCTGCCAGGGCGCATACGGTCTTCAATATTTTCGGTGTTGTGTGGGTGCTCATCATCTTCCATCCTTTCCTCTGGCTGATCGGACGGATTGTTGCGGCTCTCGGCCTTGCTGACCCGACAGTCGCCGACCTCACCCTCATTGACTCGGACCCTTCACTCAAGACATCTGTGCTTTACGGAGTCTGCACTTTGCACACGCTTTTCAATCTTACCAACACAATGGTTCTCATATGGCTTGTGCCTCAGATAGAGAAACTTGTTACTATGCTTGTCCCTACCCCTAAGGGCGAAGGTGAGGTTTACAGACTGAAATTCATCCAGGGCGGACCTCTCTCCACGGCAGAGCTCTCACTTGACGAGGCCGAGCAGGAGATTGTGCATTTCGCCGAGATATGCCGTAACGGTTTCGGATATGCCCGGCAGGCAATAGCGGAGACTGACAGCGGCAAGTTCGATGACCTCAGGAACAAGCTGATCAAGTACGAGGGCATAACTGACAGGATTGAATATGAGATTGCCGCATATCTCAATGAGGTTTCGAAGGGCGAGATTTCAGAGTCTTCCGCAAATCGCATCAAGGGAATGTACAAGATTATCGGGGAACTTGAGAGTCTCGGCGATTCCGGAGAGGCGATAGGCAGGATGCTTGCGAGGCGTAATGAGCACGGGAAAACTTTCGATTCCGAGCAGCTCAAGCGCCTGGGCAGGATGTGCGACCTTGTCGATGTGGCTTTCCAGGCCATGCTGGACAATCTCAAGGCCTCCTATACGGCCATCAGGGACATCACCAATGCGAAAGATGCCGAATACAATATCAATGAGTTCCGCAATACCCTGCGGGAGGAGCACATTATCAATATCGAGGAGAATCCTGAGTATAATTACCAGATCGGTGTGTTCTATATGGACATTGTCGCCGAACTGGAGAAAATGGGAGATTTCATTATAAATATCTCCGAGGCGAAAATCTCCGAGAATAATGCGTAGCCGCTTATCAGTATTTTGTGTGCTGGCTGCCATCTGCTGCCTGTTTTCCTGCTCCGGCGGGAACAGGACGGCCGGGAAGGACAATGTGAATGAAGTGCGCCATTTCCCTTCTGTCGAAGCTCCGGGAATATATACTGATCCTGCCGAGAGAATGGGCTATGTTGCTGAGCACTTCTGGGATGCGTTTATGGACACCTCTTTCACCGGGCGCTGCGACTCGCTGTATGTCAAAGGTGTCCCGAAGGAAGAACTGGAAACCAAGTTCGGGCTGTTTTCCACCGCATTGTGGCAGATTGACATATCATCCGCTGC
This sequence comes from Candidatus Cryptobacteroides sp., assembly GCA_051870055.1. Lineage (GTDB taxonomy): Bacteria > Bacteroidota > Bacteroidia > Bacteroidales > UBA932 > Cryptobacteroides. The sequence goes on along the minus strand of JBJEBM010000060.1, from coordinate 1,528 downwards.
CGTTGCCGTGGCGAAACTCTTCCGTCTTTCGGAGAGGGCAGAACTTGCGGATACCTCCTCCAATGTGTTCGGGACCATCACATCCTATGCGCAGAAATATTTCTATGACCCTAATTCCCCTGTTCGTAACGAGGAGTTCTATCTTCCTTATGTTCAAGGTCTTGCAGAGTCTCCTGCCGTGCCGGACAATATGAAGCCGGCATACAGGTATGACGCTTCTATGTGCTCTCTCAACAGGGTGGGCTCGCAGGCTGCGGATTTCGCATTCAAGGATTTGTCCGGCAAGGTTCATACATTGCACGGTGTCAATGCTGATTACACTCTGCTCTTCTTCTCCAATCCCGGATGCCCTTCCTGCAAGGAAATCACTGAGGTTCTGGAGTCTGATTCCGGAATACATAACCTGCTGGAAGAAGGGAGACTCGCTGTGGTCAACATTTATATTGACCTTGAACTTGACAAATGGCGCTCGTATGCGGCCGGATATCCGGCGGAGTGGCTCAGCGGCTATGATTACAAATATATCATCCGGACGGACCAGATTTACAATGTGAGGGCCATACCGTCTCTCTATCTGCTTGACAAAGAAAAGAAAGTGCTTCTGAAAGACGCTCCGCAGGACAAGGTTTTCGCCCTGCTTTCCAGCCTTGCCGGTTGATTCTCCCGTGTCTGTGCTTCATTCCGGTCCGGATTCCTTGCCTCCATCTCCTGCGCTCCCGGATGCAATTTTATACGAGAACGAAAAATTAATCGTAACTCTCAATATTAATTATTAATTTTGCGGAAGAGTCGTCATCTGCAGGGCGGCTTTTAACGAAAGATTTGAATTATGGATGTAAAGAATTCACATAAAGCGCATCCGTGGCACGGAATTGAGCTGGGCGACAATGTCCCTGAAGAAGTGAGGGCGTTTATCGAGATTGTACCGACAGACACGGTGAAATACGAAGTTGACAAAGAGTCAGGCTATCTGTCCCTTGACAGGCCGCAGAAATTCTCCAATATTGTGCCTTCTCTCTACGGATTCCTGCCTAAGACCTATTGCTCCACAAATATGGCCGAGCTGACCAACAAGGCGCTTGCCAGATACGACGTCGAGGGCGACGGAGACCCGCTTGACATCTGTGTCCTGACAGAAAAGGATGTGACCCACGGCGACATCATTGTGCGCGCCAGGCCGATCGGCGGCATCCGTCTTCTGGACCACAACCAGGCTGACGACAAGATAATAGCCGTGCTCAAGAATGATGCGGTATATGGCAATATCAAAGATATCGATGAACTTCCGACGCAGATTGTCCGCCGTCTCATTCATTATTTCACAACATACAAAGACATCCCGGGAGAGAATACCCAGAGGATGAAATTCATCTCCATTTATGGAGTTGACGTGGCGAAGGATGTCATACTCCGTTCGATGAAAGACTACGATGAACTGATAGCCTCAAAGTGATAAACGAACCGGAATAAAGCAGATATGAAACACCCATGACTTTTTCAAGCCGTCCACGAGAATGAAAATGGATAA
>JBJEBM010000059.1:0-13219 GCA_051870055.1 Candidatus Cryptobacteroides sp. | reverse complement strand
ATCTGGATTTGAATACTGAAAAATACGATACCCCCGAGGTACTCTACAATAAAATCTCTGAAACATTGAAGTTTTGGGAGGCAGAATACGGTGGAAACGACTCCGGGCTAAGTCTCCCGATGAGATTCGAGAATGTCATCCGCCGCGCCAAGGAAAAGACCGGCCGCAACATCGTCATCCTCGTTGACGAATATGACAAGCCGATGCTCCAGGCCATTGGCGATGAGACGCTTCAGCAGGCGTATCGTAATACGCTGAAGAGTTTCTACGGGGCATTGAAGAGTATGGATTCGTGCATCAAGTTCGCCCTGCTGACAGGTGTCACCAAGTTCGGAAAGGTCAGCGTTTTCAGCGATTTGAACAATCTCAACGACATTTCGATGGACCATCGCTACTATGACCTCTGCGGCATTTCCGAAATCGACTTGCATCGATACTTTGACGAAGAAATCAACGGCCTTGCCAGGGCAAACGGCCAGACATTCGAGCAGGCCTGCGAACAGTTGAAACTCGACTATGACGGATATCATTTCACATACGACACACCTGGGATGTACAATCCGTTCAGCATCCTGAACACGCTTTCAAAGCAGCGCTACGGCAGCTACTGGTTCGAGACAGGCACTCCTACATTCCTCGTAGAGCTGCTCCAGAAAGCGGACTTCAATCTTGAGCAGATGGCCGGCATGGAGGCTGACGCCGATACCCTCGGAAGTATTTTCAATGATGACAACCCTATTCCTGTCATCTACCAGAGCGGATATCTGACGATTAGGGAGTATGACCGGGAATTCGATCTCTACAAACTCGGTTTTCCAAACCGAGAAGTTGAGAACGGATTCCTGAAATTCCTCCTGCCATTCTATACGGCAAAACGGAACACCTCCTCCGCCTTCGAAATCAGCAAATTCGTGGCCGACATCAAGTCCGGCAATGCGGACGGCTTCATGCAGCGTCTCCAGTCCTTCTTCGCCGGAGCAAAGTTCGACCAGATAGCCAAGGACACCGAGAACTGGTTCCAGAACGTGGTCTTCATAGTGACCAGCCTCTGCGGCCTGTATATCGAGGCCGAGCACCAGACCAGCAACGGCCGCATTGACCTGCTCCTGAAGACAGACAAGTACATTTACATTATGGAGCTCAAGTACGACGGTTCAGCCGAAGATGCCCTCAGGCAGATTGACGACAAGGGCTACGCTCTGCCTTGGCAGGCCGACGGCCGCACCGTCATCAAAGTCGGGGCCAACTTCAGCTCATCACTCAGACGACTGGAGAAATGGATTATTGAATGACGGGACCGGTTTTGAATCCACGGTATATTCTGTCCACAGAGAGCGTTCCATTGACATATTGCTGGACTCTTACCACATTGTCCGGAGAGAAATAAACCGTACAGCCGTCGCGGACTCCGTCCTTGTATTCACCGTACTCCCTACCGCCGTCCTTATAAGTATAAATACCGAAGCCGTTTCTCCTGTCATTGCACCACTGACCCTCAAACGTATCCCCGCAAGCATAATAATATACTCCGTAGCCGGCCATCTTGGAGTTCTCGAAATTACCGGAATAGCGGTCGCCGTTTGGCCAGCAATATACTCCGTGGCCATTCCTTTTTCCATTGGAGAATGATCCTTCGTAACGGGAACCATCGTTGAAGAAGAGTTTTCCCTGGCCGTCAAACAGGCCGTCTTTCAATTCCCCCTCATAATAACCGTTTGACAAATCGACTCTCTGGCAAGAAGTTGCGGACTCTCCCCTGAAATGCTTAAGCGCCTCGTCAATGGACATCTCAGGGAAACTGCACCATTTGCTGATATTCCTCCACAGGTTCACTTCAGCATCACTCACCTCACCGTCCGCGCACATCACCGCCGCCAGAAAAGCGCAGACCTCGGTTTTCTGCTCGCTGTCCATTTCGTTGATGAGAGTGACGGCATTGATGAAACCCATTTTGTTCACTTCGTCCAGAACGCTTTGGCATTCTTCACCGGTCACTCCGAATGATTTGAGTTCGACAGACATAACCTCGTACTCGGAATCCGTGCTCTGTCCGTCAGCGTCCGCGATGTCAAGAGCAAGCTTCACCATCGCAGTAATTTGTCTTAGAGATAACTTCATAGATTGTGTCAGTTATTGTTTCGGTGCAATATACGGAAAAGCCACGGGAATCACAAAAGAAATCATCTATGGCTGAAGCACCGACTCAATGAAAGCTTTGAGCCTGCTGAAATACTCACGGTCTTCACAAGGATACAGAAATCTGTCAATGATGAAGTGCCGGTCCCCATCTACAACGTAGGTCTCGATTCTTGATTTCCCTTCTTGCCTTATCCGGCCCGAAAGTTTCTCAAAACATTTGTAAGGCACCTGGGTATCCCCACGGCTGTGCATCATCAGGACAGGTTTGCCGCCGAGCCGCAAGGCCGCATCCAAAGGCGTGTCAGTGAATGCGTTGACCCTGTATTTAAGACTGGCGCACAAGGCTGTGGAGAGCTTCGCCGGTGCGGCCAGGACAGGAGTGATGAAGTTCCCGAGCATCCCTTCGACAACATCCTGCACGGAAGAGAACGCCGAGAGTGTGACCACCGCATCAATATTGTCACTTGAGGCGGCAGAGCGGATTGCTATTCCGCCTCCCATAGACAGGCCCATGACAATCACCGGCAGGCCAGGATATTTCATAGAAGCATACCTTGCGACTGCGTTGATGTCCTCATCCTCCTCGAAAGCCAAGCATATACGGTCACCATCGCTTTTTCCGTGTCCCCTGACATCGGGCAGCAACGACACCAGACCCATTTCCCTGAATGGTTTCACGTGGCCGTAGAAAGCTGTCACTGAAGGATTTTCTATACCTGAAACGAAAATGATGACTCCCCTGGCGCTGTCCTCGGGAGAAACTTCAAGCGTATGGATGCTGAAGCCGTCCAATGTGTTGAGATACAATGTGTCCGGAACAGGAATACCGAATTCTTCAGCCGCGAACACCCTCTGATGATTGACGTGCTTGTCACATACCACATTCAGGAAAAGCACCGGGCCGACAATGGTCAGGAGAAGATAAAGCACTATAAATGTGCCGGTTATCCATTTGATGGATTTAATAATTCGAAGATTCATATCAGTCTCTGTTGATTTCCAGCCTGAGCACCCTTATCGACCTTCCTGCACCGCCATATAGAGTATCGTCACAGCATTCCTCTCCAGTCGGGACGAAACCGCATTTCTCCATCACCCTGCCGGACGCAGGATTGTCGGTGAAATGTCCGCTGATCAGCGAAGCTATATTCGTGTCAGCCTGAACGTTGCGAATCATCAGACCAAGAGCCTCCGTGCAGATTCCCCTGTTCCAATATGGCCTTGCCACCCAGTAGCCCACAGTTGGCTCGCCTTCCCGGGCAGGCAGGCCGCAGTCGCAGGAAGGGCCATAGCCGATTGCCCCGATTGGTTCTTCCGTTTCTTTCAGGACAATGGCCCAGGTGGTGTCGTTGTTGAACACCGTCCTTATTATCTCAAGGCTCTCGTCCAATGACTTATGCGGAGCCCAACCGGCCATCGGCCCGACTTTCGGGTCAGATGCGTATTTATACAGGGTCTCTGCGTCGCTTTCCATCCACGGGCGCAGGACAAGCCTGTCTGTGCTATATTGCTCGATAATCTGTCTCATCTCCATCATTTTTTGTAAAGGTAGGTCAATTTACACCGCCATACAAGCCGTTTCAGGCCAATGTCCACATAGATAATATTCAAAATACTAACAATCAATATCTTAAGAATAATATTTGTCCATATGGAACAGATTGTCGTCCGGGGATGAAGCAGTATCTTTGCATTTGAAAAAATTATCAAACTATTAGTGACAAAAATATGGACAGAAAAATCTGGATTCCCCTTTTCAGCATCGCCTGCTCGTGCATGCTGCTGTACATAATCTTTGGAGGAAAGGCTGAAAACATCAGCCAGCTGCGTTCAGGGTACGTGAACATCGGGGCGTGCGAAGTACATTACAAAGTCAGCGGGAACGGTCCGGCGACAATAGTATTCGTCCACGGGTTCGGCTGCGATATGAACACCTGGGAAAAACAATATGAGGCATTCCGTGGAAAAGAAGGCATACGCCAGATATTCATTGACTTGCCAGGATATGGCCAGAGCGGGAAACCGCACGTGGAGTACACATTGCAATATTTTGCGGACGCAGTGACAGCTGTCCTGGACAGGATCGGCGCAGGAGACATTATCCTTGTGGGTCACAGTCTCGGGACACCTGTATGCAGGCAGGTACTGCTTTCAGGTTCAAGGAAAGGCGCGCTGTGCGACATTGACGGGGTTTACTGCTTCTACACGGAGCCTGCAGACCCCGCTTATGAGGCCGCAGTCCAGGAATTCGCCTCCAGTTTCGAGGGTCCGGGATGCCGCAATGTAATAGAGGGATTTGTACAGTCGCTCGCCGGTCCGGAAACTCCGGAAGAAGTGACTGGATATGCGATGAGCGTGATGCCCGGAACTCCGGAATACGTCGCCTCAAGCACAATGAGGAATCTCATTGACAGAAAATGGTGGGACGGAAGCCGGATAGACGTCCCGACAGCTGTGATCTGCACCCAGAACAGCGGGCTTGACCCGGACAACAGGGAAAAGATGACGGCCTTGTACACATCTCTGGACTACACGGAACTGACCACCTGCGGGCATTTCATCCAGATGGAGCAGCCCGAACTGGTCAATGACAAAATCCGGTCATTGGTTGAGAAAGTTTTCTGAGCAGTCACTCCCCGCGCTCCATTTCCCTGCGGAGGTCCTTCTCCTTGATGGACTGGCGTTTGTCGTATGCCTTCTTTCCCTTCGCAAGAGCGATGGTAAGTTTCGCATAGCCATTGTCGGCGATGTAGAGCCTGACTCCGACAATAGTGAGACCTTTTTCCTTGACTTTCTGCTGGAGATGCCTCAATTCACGCTTCTGCAGCAGAAGTTTTCGGTCGCGCGTAGGGGCGTGCTGGCCCCAGGAGCCCCAGGTGTACAATGCTATATTGATTCCGCGCACATAGAGCTGGCCGCCGTCGAAATAGCAGAAAGTATCAGACATAGAAGCCCTTCCGGCACGGATAGACTTGATTTCCGTCCCGACCAGGACAATGCCTGCCTGATATGTCTCAAGGAACTCGTAATCGAACGACGCCCTCTTGTTGTTCACCTGAACTCTGCTTTTCGCTTTCGGCATAATGTTGATATTGGACTGCAAATTTATATAAAAATATCAACACTCGGTCCAGTGAATCCGGATTCCTTTGCGCTCCATACCGCGAAACCAGGTCATCTGGCGTTTGGCGAACTGATGTATTGCATTGGACAGCAGCAACTTCATCTCCTCAAGGCTCAATATTCCCAGCACGTACTGGGTGACGAATTTATATTCCAACCCGTAGTACAGAAGGTCCTCCGGATGGATGCCCCCGGCGAGCAGCTTGCGTACCTCATCAATCATCCCCTCCCCAATACGGGCCTCAAGCCTTGCGTCAATCCTCCTGTTCCTCTCCTCCCTGCTGACAAGAGTGCCGATATAATACGTCTTCTTCGGCAGGAAACTGGTCCTCGTGACCGGATGTGACTGCTGGTACAGAGCTATTTCAATGGCCCGGATGGCACGCTTCTTAGTATCCAGGTCGGTGGTGTTGTGGAGCGGCTTCAATGAGGCCAGCATTGCCGTCAACTCCTCCATTGACTTATTCTCAAGTTCGGCCCTTAGTTCCGGATTCTGAGGGACGTCAGGCAGTTCATAACCGCAGGTGGCAGCCTCCAGATACAGTCCCGAACCGCCGCAAAGCAGCGGAATCCCTCCTCTCTCCACAATATCCTTGTACGCAGCCTCGAAAGCTTTCTGATACTGATACAGATCAAACTTCGTCCCAGCATCCACAATGTCAATCAGATGATACGGAATTTCCTCATATTCAGCCAGATCCTTGCCTGTCCCGATATCCATACCTCGATAGACCTGACGGGAATCCCCGGACAGTATCTCCGCTCCCGACCGTCCGGTGTTCTCTCCGGCAGACAGTTTCCTGGTGCGCAGCCGGTTGAGTTCCTTGGCCAGCCGGACAGCATACTTCGTCTTGCCGGAGGCCGTAGGCCCCAGCACACAAATCAGGTCGATATCCCCCCTATCATACATTTCCAGCAGTTCAGCCGGCCTGATTTCCTCTGGTTCCGGCAGATCCGCGATGAAACCGCTACCGTATGGATTCTTCTCTGGCATAGTCAATCAGAATTGATGTCCCGGGAGGAAACGCGGAGCCTCGGCAGCCCGCCAGAAAGCCGCATCAAACTCAGGATAAACATAGTCCCCATCCTTGTCGAGAGTGAATGCTATATAATTGATATTGAATCCCTGGCGCAGGAAATTCTTCTCATAGAAAGTCTGGACTTCGAACAGCGCATCCACAGCGGAATCACCGCATACCGATGAATATTCGGATGAATGCAATGACTTCCTGCCGGCCTCGTCTGCAAGAGAATACAAGTCCGATGTGCTTGCAAGAACCTTGAGACCGTTCGCCGAGCATACAGCCTTCGTATATTCATACAGGAATGTGCTGTCGGTCTTGAGATGCACCACACCGCCCGATTTCAGGAAACGGCGGTACCGTTCAAGGAACAGAGGGCTGGTAAGCCTGCTGTTCTCGCTCTTCATCTGCGGGTCAGAAAAAGTGAGCCAGATTTCCGACACTTCGCCCGGGGCGAAAAACGCCTCTATGAACTCAATCCTCGTCCGCAGAAAAGCCACATTGCCCATATTGTTCTCAGTGGCGTACTTGGCGCCCTTCCACATTCTTGCGCCCTTTATGTCCACCCCGATATAATTCACATCCGGATTACGTTCCGCCAGGTCAACAGTATATTCGCCCTTGCCGCATCCGAGCTCCAGAACCACCGGACAGTTCCTTCCATGGAACATAAGTTCGTTCCAATGCCCTTTTACCGGATGCTCCTTGAGCCTGAGCGGGCAATGAGAGAAGCCCGCCGGAGCATCTTCCTCCCTGACAAGAATCTCGGAAGAATCCGGCTGCAGCAGACAGGTAAAAGTCTCGTTCTCGCTGAATTTCTTTAACTTGCCGTGTCCCATATCACTCTTTCGATATTTTGATGCCCATCCCCGTCATCCCGTATTTACGCACAGAATCGGCAGGAACGGACAGATACAGTTTCCATTCTCCATAAACAGCCGGCCTGACCCCCTTCCGGTAAGAAGCGGAAAAAGTCTTGCCGAAATGTGTCTCATTGCTGACACCGGAAGCCGGCAGTATCACATTCTCTTCATATACAGAACCTTCAGGCGATTCCCAAAGCACATTCACCGGCACACCGGAAAAGCCGGCGAACACCTCGTCCCTGCACGTGAACGCAGAATACAGGTCCATTGAAAAGGTATGCAGGGAATCCGACATATCCACATTGAATATGTATCGGCCATAGGCATCGCAATCCGCGTTCTTCACGAAATATTCGCAGGAAGCCGGTTCAGAGCAGGATATGACAGATAACACAAGCGCAAAAGCCAGTGCTGAAAGAGCCCTATTCATTGCCTTTCGACTGATTCTGTTTCTGACGCTGGTCACGCCTCCTGTCACCCTTCGGACGGTCACCGCCACGCTTTCTGTCCTGAGCCTGGCGCTGCTTTCCGGAACGGCGTTTCTGTCGTTTCGGGGTGTCGAAACGGGTAATGCTGTCATCACCCACAGCTGTCACGAACTCAGGCAGTTCCGGCTCGGGTTCTGTCCTGAGCGACTCTGGTTTCTGGCCATTCCTGTTCATCCGGATTATCTCCCGCACCTCTGCCGCATCAAGCGGATAGATATTGGCCAGGGAGCCTTTTTCGTATGAGAAATACATCACGCCGCGCAGGATGTCAGTCTTCACAAGATATGCGAGGCCATCCTGAAAATCAAGCGGTTCCGTCACTTTTGGAATCTTGGACTGAGCATCCAGATATGTCGCCACCTCATAATTGAGACAGCATTTCAGCTTGCCGCACTGGCCTGCGAGTTTCTGCGGATTGAGCGAAAGATCCTGGCAGCGGGCGGCCGCAGTCGTTATTGACTTGAAATTGGTGATATAGTTGGCGCAGCAGAGCTCGCGTCCGCAGACGCCGAGACCGCCTATCAGACCGGCCTCCTGGCGCGCTCCTATCTGCTTCATCTCTATGCGGATGCGGAACTCCTCGGCGAACACTTTGATGAGCTGGCGGAAATCCACCCTTCCGTCAGCGATATAATAGAATATCGCCTTCGTGCCGTCTCCCTGGAACTCCACGTCCCCGATTTTCATATCGAGACCGAGTTCCACAGCAATCTGCCGTGCACGGATCATCGTCTCTTGCTCCCTGGCTATGGCCTCCTGCCATTTCTCGATATCAAGCGGCTTGGCCTTGCGGTAGATTTTCTTGAATTCAGCAGTTTCAGGGTCAATCCCGCGGCAACGCATCTGACGGCCCACGAGCGGGCCTTCCAGCGTGACAATTCCGAGATCGTGGCCGCTCTGCGCTTCCACAATCACAAGGTCGCCCATCTTGACGCTCTGCCCTGAAGAATTGATATAGAATCCCTTGCGCGTGTTTTTGAAACGGACTTCAAAATAGTCCGCAAACTGTCTCTGGGTGACTCCCTGAAGCCAGTTGTAATCCTCCAGCTTGCAGCATCCTCTTCTGTATGTACAGTTCAGTTCGTCATCCGCATTCCTCGTGACAGTGCATCCCCGGCTGCAGTCGAACTGAATGTTCTCGTTGTTATCCATAAAAATACGTATATATTAATTCTTTACCTGATGCTGACGAACAGGCGGTCCACCAGATTGGTAAATACTATTTTCTGATTGACATTCCTTACAATCATATTGCAGGCGCTGCTTAGGGCAGTCACCGCCTTATTGCAGAATTCCTCACCGCAACGAGCTGCCGCATCCTCGTAGAACTGAAGTTCGTCAGGCCTTATTCCGGCAATCTGGCGCATTCCGACCCGCAGCATATATATCTTTCTGACACAATTGCCTGCAAATTTACAAAAAGCTTTCTGTTTCTCACGCGAATCAAGCGACGACAATGTCTCCGCCGTCTCGAGAACCGCCAAGAAATCACGTGACAGGAGACCGTCCATCAGCGCCATGAACATATCCATCATCTCCACGTCGCTGTCCTTCTCTGCCAGGCTGCGGATTGCCGCACCCATACTGCCCGATGCGAATTCAGCCGCATAGCCGGCAGCTTCTCCGTCCACTCCGGTCCACCCCGGAAGAGCGGCTGCGATTTCTTCCCTGGAAGCCGGCATCACCCTGATGAGCTGGCATCGGGACGTTATGGTTTTCAGCACCCGCTCAGGAGAATGTGTTATGAAAATGAACAATGTCTTCTCCGAAGGCTCCTCCACAATTTTGAGCAGGCGGTTGGATGCCTCGGCCTGCATTTTTTCCGGAAGCCATATTATCACAGCCCTGTAACCCTCTGAAAATGAAGACAATGACAAGGCGTTGAGAATATTCTTGGCTTCCGCCACGGAAATATTTGAAGATTTCTTCTCAATACCGAGAGCCTCATAAAGCTCGTTCTCCATAAAATACGGATTGGATGCGAAAAGAGATCTCCACTCTGTCAGGAAACTGTCGGACGTCACTTTCTCTCCGGCCACGGGAAAGACGAAATGGATATCCGGATAAATCATCTTGGATATCTGGTTGCACACCGGGCAGGCTCCGCAGGAATCCCCGTCTTCAGGCGTCCGGCAATTCAGATACTGCAGGAAAGCAACTGCAAGCAGAAGAGCACCGCAGCCCTCATTCTCGTGAAACATCATAGCATGCGGAATGCGGCCACTGTCAGCCATCCTGACAAGAGCCCTCTTGACTTCTTCGTTTCCTATGATGTCCCCGAATCTCACGACTTCCTCTCCGCAACAAAATCCGCAATCGCCCCGAGCATATCCACACACAGTCCCCGGCCAAGAGCCCGAAGGAAAATCTTGGCATTGTCAACATATTCTCCAAGCCTCGCACGGGCGTAGTCCACACCCTCGAACTGACGTACAAAATCCACTATATCTTTCTGGGCATCAGGGATTTCCTCTATCATCGACACTTTATGCCTGACAGTGTCGGCCGCCGCTTTGTCCGCTTTCGACAAGGCGCCGAGCAGAGGAAGGGTCATTTTCTTCTCCATCAGGTCCAGTCCCACCGGTTTCCCTATGGATTCATCCCCGTCATAATCGAGTATGTCATCCTTGATCTGGAATGCTATACCCAGACTTCTGGCGTAATTCTTCACGGCCTTCTTTTTCTCTGCGGAGGCTCCTACTGAGATAGCCGCCGAAATTGCGGCAGCCTCGAACAAAGAAGCTGTCTTGCTGAATATGATTCTGTAATAATCAGGCTCTTTAGTGTCACAGGACGCAGCCTTCTGAAGCTGGAGCATTTCTCCTTCAGCAAGATCGGAAAGCGTCTTGGAGAACAGCCGGATGACCTGTGAGGAAGAATTGTCACTCTGGAGAATGTTGTGCATAGCCTTGACCAGCCAGAAATCTCCGAGGAGCACAGAGGCACGCCCGCCAAGAAGCGACATGACTGTCGGACAGCCACGTCTTTGGAAACTGCCATCAGCTACATCGTCGTGAAGAAGGGTGGCATTGTGCAGAAGCTCGGCTGCCGCGGCATAATGAATTGTGTCTTCGGTGACGAATCCTCCGGAACAGGCTTTTGCGACAAGCAGCGCCAGCACAGGCCGCAACTGTTTTCCGGAATGGTCCAGCAATGACTGGTTTGTCTTGTTCAGGAGTTCAATATCAGAGGCAAGCGATTCACGGATGACTGCGTTCACCCGTTCCAGTTCACCCTTAAGATACTCTTTTATGCCGCAATAATCCATATCAAATCAACTCATCAAGTTCTCCGACCGTGGCCGGGAATGAAATCAGGTTTCTCGACTTCTGGTCAAGCATGCCTGTAGAAACATAATAATCAAGCAGTTCTATGAACTTGTCATAGAATCCTCCTATGTTCAGGGCGAATATCCTGCCGCCGTATTTACCCAATTTCGCCAAGGTCAGGGTCTCCACCAGTTCATCCAGTGTCCCGATTCCGCCTGGGAGCGCCACAACGGCGGACGTTCCCTCGCGCATCTTCTCTTTGCGTTCGTACATCGTGTCCGTCCATACAAGCGAGGACAGCGCAGGATAAGTGAACTCCTCCATAAACCTCGGCAATATGCCTATATGCGTACCTCCGCACTCCCTGACAGCATCAGCAACAACGCCCATCGTGCCTTTGACAGTACCTCCCGAAACTATCACATATCCCTTCGCACAGGCTCTGCGCGTAAATTCAGCCGCCGCCATATTGTATTCAGGGTCAATATCATAGCTCGCTGAGCAAAATATCGCAAGTTTCTTCTCTCCGGACATGTCAGAACATATAAGCCAATGATATTGTCACTCCCTTGAAGTTCCTGCCGTCCTTGAACGCATCCTTTATCTGCGTCCCTACATCGTTCAATTTGCCGCTTTCGTTGAAAAGCGAACCGAAGTTCCAATAATATTTCACCGAAACCTGAAGTTTCCATACATCAATACCCGCTCCAAGGCCGAGTCCGTATTCCCACCTTGACAATCCGGAAGTCTCGAAAGAACTGGTCGTATATGTTCCTCCGCCATCAACGCTTCTTGCTTTTGCCCTCAGGCCATATCCGACAAACGGTTCGGCGAATACATACGGCCTAAAAGCCACAAGGTCAGGTCCCCATTGAATCTGCACGGGAATCTCAAGATAATTCACTTTTGCATTGAGGGCGGAAGCCTGTTCCTCCTCCACATCGCCATTGAGTTTTGAACCTTTCGCCTGATACAGCAGCGAAGGCTGCAGGGCAAAACCGCCGGCAATCGGAATCTGGGCCGTGAATCCTATGTGGAATCTGCCGATTGAACTGGCATCCCAGCGCTTGACGTTGGACGAGGAGGATGTGAATCCCGCCATTACTCCAGCCCTGGCGTGTCCCCTGTCAGCGGCTGAAACATTACCGGACAATGCTGTCATCGCAGCGGCTGCCGCAATGACGAATGCAATAAACCTTTTCATTCCGCCGGATGTTCTAAAGAAGAGCATCAATCTTGGCCGTGATGGTGGCTTTCGGAGCAGCGCCGACAAGTCTGTCAACCATCTGTCCGCCCTTGAAGAACAGGAGTGTAGGTATGCTGCGGATGCCGTACTGGGCAGCTATGTCATCGCAGTCATCCACATTGCATTTGGCCACATCAGCCTTGCCTTCATATTCAGCCGCAATCTCGTCAACAACCGGGGAGAGTGCGCGGCAAGGGCCGCACCAAGTAGCCCAGAAATCAACAACGACCGGCATAGGGCCGGAAATAATATCAGAGAAATTCTCGTTAGTCACTACTTTTGCCATAACAATATAATTTTAAATACCATTCTACAAATATAAACAATTGGTGCGTCTTTCCAAAAAAACGCACCAATCAGTTATGTATGTTTCAAGGCAGCGGCCTGCCTGGCATTTCAGCATCAGAATGCCTGTGCGGCATCCCAGTAGAACGCCCTCAGGCCGAGCATCGGGGTAGTCTCATCCTTGGCTTTCAGGTCTGCCAGAATGCCTGCCAACTTATCCTCATCGACAAATACAAGGATGCCGTGATTCTGTTCCGGCCAGGCGTGGTTTCCGTAATGCGGAATTCCGTCTATCGAACCGCGTCCGTCAATGTCCAGCCAGCGGGTAAAGCCTCTCTGACCGTGAGCATCCAAAACCTCAACAATTTCTTCGTTGTAGGCCTGATTGTATGATATAAATATTGCTTTCATAACTGAATTCATTATTATTTAGCTACAGCAAGTTTTGCAACCTTCTTGGCTTTGCGTTTCTCCTGCCTTGTAGCGAATACGCAGTAGATGGTAGGAATCAGCACGAGGGTCACGAGGGTGGAGATTGAAAGTCCCCATGCAACGGTGATACCGAGAGAAACCCACATCTCCGAACCTTCACCTGAACCGACAGCCATCGGAATCATACCGAGGACAGTGGTGAGGGTGGTCATGAGAATAGGACGCAGACGGCTTCTGGCTGCCTCGACTGAAGCATCAAGGATGCTCATTCCCCTCTCACGGAGAAGGATAGTATAGTCAATCAGCACAATACCGTTCTTCACCACGATACCGATAAGAATCAATATAC
>JBJEBM010000058.1:0-13293 GCA_051870055.1 Candidatus Cryptobacteroides sp. | reverse complement strand
TGTTGAAGACAATGTCATCAATATGCCTAATGCTTCGAATGCATATGTTTTTGAAGCCGCAGAAGGTGGATATAAGATCAAGATGGGCAATGGAAGGTATCTTTTCCAGGCTGAATCTTACAACAACTTCAATTCTACTACAGATGCAGGAAAGGCTGATGTATGGGACGTTACCTTCGATGAAGAGGGATTCGCCACAATCAAGAACATCACTGTTGCCAACAAATGGATGCAGTGGACATCTTATGGCAATGCCGGAGCATACAGTTCAGCCCAGGATGGCGCCGTGCTTCCTAAGCTTTACAAAGATGCAAAGCCGGCAAGTGACGAGATTCTCATAGTTCCTGAGACTTTCTCTGTGATTGCGGAGGCTACCACCGCGTCAATTCCGGTTCAGTCCAACAAGACCTGGAAAGTAAGGTGCCACGACGAGTGGATCAAGAGCTTCACGACTGAGGGCGAGGGTGACGGCAGCATCGAGCTGACATTTGACGCCAACTCAAGTGTTGAGGAGGCCAAGACCGCCACAATCCAGATTATCGGTGAGACGGTCAATTACAATATCACATTTGTGCAGAACAAAGTGGCCACTACGATCGCGGAGGTTGTTGCGATGCTCACTTCTACCGACAAGAATAACCAGAGTGCATATTCAGTTGACCTTACAGGCGGCGATGCCGTTGTATCTTATGTCAATGGCAGCAATGCGTTCATTGAGGACAAGACCGGTGCGATTCTCCTTTACAAATCAGGCCACGGACTGACCGCAGGCAAGAAGGTTTCGGGAAAGATTTCAGGTACCGGTTATATTTACAATGGTCTTCCTGAACTTACTTCTTTCGACGGCGCCGAACTGTCCGATGGAGGAACAATTCCTTGCACGGAGATGACTCTTCCGGACCTTATCAAGAATTACAAGAGCAATTTCAGCCGCCGTGTCCTGATTAAAGGTGTTACTGTGACTGATGCCATCAATGGCAGTGACAGGGATGGAAAGATTGAGGCTGGCGGCAAGAACGTTGCAGTACGTGCGCAGTCGTCTTCACTCAATATGCCGACTGGCGTATGCGACATCATCTGCTTCCCATCAATATTTAAAACTACTTATCAGGTTTCACTCTTCGATAATGCACATTGCACTTACTCATCAATCAATTCCACCCTCTCCGTAAACGATTTGTCAGTGAATGTAGGTGGCGATGTGGATGTCACTCTGAGTACAAACAACACTGAAGGCGCTGTGACATATTCAGTTGACAATACTTCGATTGCCGTTGTGGATAATAACGGAAGAGTGACTGGCGTTGCTGAGGGCGAGGCTGTTCTTACTGTGAAAATCGCCGCTGCCGGCATCTATTCTGCAGTTGAGGCCACTGCCAAGATTACTGTGGTTGCCGGAGAGGCTCCTAAGACACCTGGTTTTTACAAGGTAACTTCAGCGCCAAGTGAATGGACGGGTAAGTATCTTATTGTATTTGGCTCTAATGCCCACGCTTCGCTCGCTTCCGGCGCTAAGGATTTGACTTCAACAGTTGCGATTACGATTGCTGATAATGCAGTGGAGCCTACCTCTGAAGTAAATGCAGCTGCAGTTACTGTTGCGAAGAATGGCGACAAATATTCTGTGATGCTTCCTGACGGGAAGTATTTCGGAATGCAGCACAACGGATGTCTTCTCTGTGATTCTCCATTCGATATTGACTTTGAATATACGGCCAACGGAGTGAAGATTTCAGGATATGTTGAGTCTAAGAGCGCAACTTACTATCTCTATGCTAATACCAATGGAGGCCCTTACTACAGATGCTATGTAGATAAAACTGGTTCATCAGGTTACACATTGCCGACATTGTACAAGTTTGTGGCAGAATAACTTCCTACCGGATCGGGCAGGGCACAGCATTCGCTTGCCCCGTTCTGGGGCAGGTTTATGAAATACAATAACAATAACACCCGCTGACCTTTCCGGGTCCGGTTTTGAAACAAGGATGATATCGGAACACTCCGGTATCATCCTTTTTTACGAGAATATTCAGCTTGTTTCAAATGTTTCAAAAATGTAAAAATGATGAATAAAATTACAATGACTCCTGCGGGAAATCATAAAAAATGTTAACTTTGCAGTGTTATTGTATTTTATAAACCTATAAAGCATTATGAAACAAGCAATTAAGCGATTGCTGTGCCTTTTGTGCGCAGTAATGTCTGTGGGTGTTTCCGCTTATGCCCAGGTGACGACCTCATCATTGGGCGGCCGTGTTTTCGACAGCAACGGAGAACCGGTTGTCGGGGCGGCGGTGGTGGCTACCCATACTCCATCCGGAACCGTTTACGGTGCAGTCACCAATGCCGAAGGACGGTATTCTCTCAATGGTATGCGTTCCGGTGGACCTTACAATGTCGAGGTCTCCTCCTTGGGGTACAACAGCGTTGTCTATCAGGATGTGACCCTTCAGCTCGCAGAGGCACTCAAACTTGACGCTGTTCTCAAAGAGTCCACCGAATTCCTTGAGGAAGTGGTGGTTATCGGTTCCGCCAAATCCAAATTCAGCACAGAGAAGACAGGAGCTGCGACCAACATCTCCAATGAGCAGATGACATCTGTCCCGACAGTGAACAGGAGCATTGACGACATCACCCGCCTTTCCCCTTACGGCGGAAACGGAATGACCTTCGCAGGCTCGGACGGGCGTACTGCCAATTTCACTGTGGACGGAGCGAACTTCAACAACAACTTCGGACTCAACTCAGGCCTTCCTGGTGGTGGAAATCCTATCTCAATCGATGCCCTCGAGGAAATGCAGGTCGTCATTTCCCCTTATGACGTGCGCCAGACCAACTTCATCGGCGGTGGCGTGAATGCCATAACCAAATCCGGCACCAATACATTCAAGGGCAGCGCATACATCTACCACAAAAATGAATATATGCGCGGAGATACCGTTGATGGTGAGACTATTGCAGGTGCACGCGACAAGGACCGCAACACTATCTACGGATTCACGCTCGGCGGCCCGATAATCAAGAACAAACTCTTCTTCTTCGTCAATTACGAATATGAGAAGACCCCTACAGTGGCCAACCGTTGGAGAGCTTCAGAGGACGGAGTGATGGATGCGGACAGTTACATTTCCCGCACGACACTCGCAGATCTCGAGAAGGTCTCCAATTTCGTTAAAGAGAAATACGGCTACGACACGGGCTCCTGGACTTCTTTCCCGGCAGACGAGAGCAACCAGAAGATACTTGCCCGTCTCGACTGGAACATCAACAAGGACAATCATCTCGCCCTGCGTTACAATTATACCAAGAATGCGAGCTGGACGGCCCCGAACGCATCCTCGATGGACGGCGGCACCAGGATGGCTTATGCGCGAATGTCGCAGTATTCGATGTCCTATGCCAATTCAATGTACTCGATGGACAACCTCGTGCACACAGTGTCTGTCGATTTGAACAGCCGTATCTCCGACAAGGTATCGAACCAGTTCCTCGCTACATTCTCAAAACTTGACGACGTGCGCGGAAGCAACTCCTCGGATTTCCCGTTCATTGACATCAGGAAGGATGACGAGTCCGGAGCTCTTCCGTATCTTTCCCTTGGTTATGAGCTTTTTACCTGGAACAACGGCGTTCACAACAATGTCATCAATGCCAAGGATGATGTTACTATGTATTTCGGCAATCACAAAGTGATGGCCGGTGCAAGCTACGAGTACCAGATGGCCGACAATATGTATATGAGGAACGGTACAGGCTATTACAGGTACAACAGCCTGGATGATTTCTTCAACGGGGCCGCTCCTGAGGTTGTATGCCTCACCTACGGATACAACGGGGAGTCCAGTCCTGCGTCCCGTGTCCGTTACCACAGGCCGGGAATCTACGCCCAGGATGACTGGACAGTAAGTGATAGATTCAAACTTACTTATGGCCTGAGGCTCGACGGAATTTTCTACAGCGACAAGGATCTTATGACCAACAACAAGATTTATGCGCTTGATTATAACGGAAGGCATATCGACACCGGTTCCTGGCCGTCAGCAAAAATCACTGCGTCTCCGCGTGTGGGATTCAACTGGGACATTCTCGGTGACAAGAGCCTCAAGATGCGCGGAGGTACAGGTCTCTTCTCCGGACGTCTGCCTCTTGTGTTCTTCACCAATATGCCGACCCAGGGAGGTATGGTCCAGTATCAGGCCATCATCGGCCCTTCAGGCGACAAAGTGGATATGAACGAGTTCGCCGGCGGCATTCTCAACCGCACGGAGCTTCTCAAGAAACTCGAGTCCCTCGGTTATCCTATGACAATATCGCCTGAGGACGGGGCTCTTCCGTCATCAATTGCCGCTGTTGACAAGAAATTCAAGATGCCGCAGGTGTGGAAGACCTCGCTTGCGTTCGACTACAGTTTCCCTACCTCATTCCCGTTCTCAATCAGCGCCGAGGGCATTTTCAACAAGACTGTCAATGCTGTATGTATGTCCGACTGGAGCGTGAAGCCTGTGGACGGATTCACCAGGCTCAACGGAGCTGACAACCGTCCGGTTTATCAGGAATTCAAATATACCTACCAGGTGCAGCAGACCAAGGCGGACGGAGAACCGGTATATACGACCAAGAATATGCCGAGTGCGTATGTGCTTGAGAATACCAGAAAGGGTTATGGCTGGTCTGCCAGTGTTTCCCTCAATATGCGCCCTGTTGACGGTCTCAACATTATGGCCGCATATACTCACACGGCGAACAAGGAAATCACCAGTATGCCTGGCTCCAGCGCTTCTTCAGTGCTGAACTATATGGCCACAGTCAACGGTCCGAACGATCCGGGCCTGCACAATTCGCAGAATGTCACACCTGACCGTTTCATCGCATCAGTGACTCACAGCGACAAGTGCGGCAACCATTTCAGCCTCATCTACGAGACCTGGAGAGGTGGCTACAACTACTCTTATATGACTGTCAACGATATGAACGCTGACGGTTACAACTACGATTCCATCTACATCCCTACTGACGGACAGGTTGCCAACGGTGATTTCAGATTCGTTTCTGATGATGACCGCGACCGCTTTATGGCCTATGTTCACAATGACAAGTACTTGAGCAGGCACCAGGGTGAGTATGCGGAGGCTTACAGCGTTTATTCTCCTTGGGTTCACAGGGTTGATTTCAGCTACAAGCACGATTTCCGCATCAGGATCGGCAAGACTACCAACACTCTACAGCTCAGTTTCGACATCAAGAACCTGATGAACCTCTTCAACTCGAAGTGGGGTGTGAGCAAGTATATGAACCCGAGCCTCGGGGAAGGCCGCATCCTCAAGTATGAGGGAGTCGATGCTGATGGATATGCCACGTTCTCTACTCCAGCTGCCGTGAACGCCGGGACACAGACCTGGACCTATTATCATGCAATCGGCCAGTGCTGGTATGCTTCTGTCGGCATCAAGTATATGTTTAATTAATTTAATGTCAGGACTTTTATGAAACTTAAATATATTTTGACGTCTCTTCTTGCAGTGTCCGCTTTCATCACTGCGTGCGAGGAGGACGAGACATCACAGCTTGACCAGGTGAAGGTCTCCCAGTCCTACATAGCCATTCCGGTCAGCGGCGGCAGCGTCGAGGTGACTGTCAATGCAGTTGCGGACTGGTCGATTGACGATGTCCCTGAATGGCTCACCGTGAATCCTGCGAACGGTTCCAAAGGTACGACCGTGGTGTCGTTCTCCGCTTCGGAGACCACTGGGACGAATGAATCAGTTCTCCATTTGAGCTGTGCCGGAGCTACCCAGCTCCTCACGGTTCTCCAGATGGCCGAGAAGGTTGAACTTCCTGTGTCCACCTGCGCTGAGATTATAGCAGGTGAAGACAGCAAGCAGTACCGTGCAAAAGGGACCTGTACAGCCATCGCCAATACCGAGTACGGCAACTGGTATCTCAATGACGGGACCGGCTCCATCTATATTTACGGCACACTTGATGCCAACGGCGCAGAAAAGAACTTCCTCAGCCTCGGTATCGAGGTGGGCGACATTGTCACTGTGGAGGGCCCTAAACTCACTTACAACAATACTGTCATTGAATTGGTTGACGTGACGGTCATCAATATTGAAAAATCCCTCATCAAGGTCGAGGAAGTATCCCCGGAGGATGCCACGTTGCCTATCGAAGGCGGCGAATTCACCGTCTCTCTCACAGTGAAGGGAGAGGGCGTGAGCGTGGAGATTCCGGATGATGCAAAAGCCTGGCTCTCAGTTTCTTCAATCAATATTTCCGGCACTGGTGCCACTGTGGTGTTCAATGCCGACTCCAACGAGGGAGGAGACCGCAAGACTGACCTGACTTTCCTTACCACAAAGGGCGGCAAGGAATACACGGCCGCTACAAGCCTCACCCAGAAGGGAGCCATCCTTGAGGTGTCCATCGCTGATTTCAATGCCTCGGCGACAGGCAGCACATTCTACCGTCTGACCGGAGTTGTCACCAGCATCGACAATGCGGACAAGGGCCGTTTCTATATGAGGGATTTCTCCGGAGAGACCTATGTTTACAATATGGCAGGAGTCGCTGATGCAGGCATCAAGGCAGGTGACATTGTCACCCTGATCGGAAACCACGACAGGTACAATGGAACTGACGAGGTGACAAATGCCTCATTCGAGAAGATTGTTCCGGTGACCGAGATCTCCATCGCCGACTTCCTTTCCAAGGAGGATTCCAAGGAGGTCTATTATATGGTGACAGGCAAGATAACATCCATTGCCAGTGCCACTTACGGCAACTGCTACATCTCCGACGGCACCAATGAACTCTATGTTTACGGAGTATATCCGGGAGTGTATCCGTCGCTTAAACCTACTGGCGATTCCCGCAAGAACTTCCTTGTTGCTGCCGGCATCGAGGTTGGCGACAACCTTACTATGATCGGCTATAGGGATACTTACGATTCCACTATTGAACTCTCCGGAGGTATCTACTGGTCTCACGAGAAAGGCGGAACCGCTCCGGAGGAACCGGCTGAATAGACACTGATGCTATAACAGTTATTTGACGGAGACTGTCCGGATTGGGCGGTCTCCGTTTTTTTATTGTGCCCGAGAGCATCCTGCCGGCAACATAATATTTTCTAACTTCACATATACATACAATATGCAAATATTATGTTGATGAAGTACAAAACAGGGGGCGTCTCTGTCCTTGTCGTTCTGGACAGGCGACGCCAGAAAAAGAACGGGCTATATCCGGTAAAAATCGAGGTTGTGTTCCGGGGCGTCCAGAAGTATTATTCTACAGGCCAGGATCTGTCCATTGACTGCTGGCAGGCTCTCGGAATGAAGCGCAGGCATCCTCCGGAGTCGTATTTCGATATCCAGGACAGTTTCGACCGCATCAAGAACGAAGTCAAGAACCTTGTCTCCAGAGGCATCTTTAGCATCAGCGCACTTGATACCGACCTTGGACTGAAGGATAATGATAGCCTTCAGCAACTTCTTGAAAGAAAGATGAATACAGCCTATGAGAACGGCAGGATTAATTCTTATTACCGTTACCGGAGCTCACTCCGGGCGCTGGACAGATTCGTCAAAACCCCGGTTCCGTTGCGGTCGGTTACTCCATTATGGCTCAGGACATACCAGCAGTTCCTCCAAAACGAGGGCAAGAGCGGCACTACGGTGAACATCTATCTGTCTGCCGTGAAGGCTGTGGTGTCGGAATCCATCCGTCTCGGCATGCTGCGACAGGAGGACAATCCCTTCGGCTTTGGAAAATATATGGTTCCTCCATCGGCATCCAGGCATATAGCATTGTCGGACAGTCAGATAGCGAGGCTGATTGCATACAGGGGGACAGAGACAGAGGAGAAATACAGAGACCTCTGGCTCTTTTCGTATTTGTGCAACGGGATAAATTTCAGGGATATGCTTTTCCTTAAATACGGCAATATCGCAGGCGGTGAGATATATTTCACAAGATCCAAGACATCAATGTCCGGAAAAATGCAGAGAGTGGTCCGTTCGGTCCTGACGACAAGAATGGAGCATATCATTGTCCGTTGGGGGAATCCATATACTGGCAATCCGGATACTTATATATTCAGATATGCGAGGGGAGGGGAGTCCGAACAGGAGAAAATAAATCTTGTCCGTCGGGTGGACTATCTGTGCAACAGAACTTTGCGTCATATTGCGGCAAAGCTTGGAATCCCGCGCCTGACGGTTTATTCCGCAAGACATTCCTTTGCGACCGTACTCCAGCGGAAAGGCATTGACGTGTCTCTCATCTCAGAATGCCTCGGTCATTCATCCCTGACTACTACCCGGAATTATCTTTCCGGCCCGGACGAGAAAACGCGCCGTCGGATGGCTGAACTGCTGACACGGACCGGCGAGTGATATGCAAATATCACGCACATTGAGCTAAGGCTAATATAACCGACTGATATATAGAAAATTGTGAAACCGGAATTGTTTTATATTGAAATAAAACATTAATGTCTCAATAATGACATAGTTTATCTGCCAAATGCAGATTTTCAAACAAATGTAAGAGGTTTTTCTTTAATTACCAAAAAAATATTCTTCTTCTTTCTGTTTTTTCGTCTATTTACACGGGTTCGTGACGGGTTTTCATATTGTTTATTTCAATATAAAATAAATTATGAACTCAAAACGAATCTTATTGGTTTTTGCAGCTGCCGTGCTGCCTCTCGTGATGTCGGCGCAGCAGAGCAAAACGGACGAGACGGTGGAGTTCCGCCCGCATTGGAGCCTGCAGTTGCAGGGAGGTGCGGCATATACTCTCGGAGAGACCTCTTTTGGCGATCTCGTCTCTCCAGCCGTCTTTGTCAATGCGAACTACAAGTTCATTCCGGCGCTTGGGCTGCGCCTCGGAATCGGCGGATGGCAGGGAAAAGGCTGCCAGGTGACCACCGAGGAGCTTTATGCTTTCAAATTCGCCCAGTTGAATGCTGACCTTATGCTCGACCTGACCAGCCTTTTCGGGGGCTTCAATCATAAGAGACTGTGCACAGCATATATACTTGGCGGCGTCGGAGGCGTTTACGGCTTCAAGAACGATGAGGCAGCAGGGATTGTCCCGGAACTTGAGTATCTGTGGGACAAGAAGTTCTTTGTTCCGGGACGTCTGGGCGCCGGCGTGGATTTCAGGCTTGGCGAGAAAGTGAGTCTCGGAGTTGAGGCGAACGCCAATGCTCTCTCTGACCATTTCAACTCAAAACGCGCTGACAATGCTGACTGGCACTTCAATCTGCTGGCCGGCCTTTCAGTACGTTTCGGAAAGAACAACCGTCCTGCCGCAGCATATCTCGCCGCAGCTTCGGCTGCAGAGGCCGCTGCTGCAAAAGCGGCTCTTGAGGCAGCAGAGAAAGAGAAGGCTGACCGTCTTGCCGCAGAGAAACGCGCTGAGGAAGAAGCTGCTGCACGCACTGCCGCTGAACAGGAGGCTGCAGAGCGTGCCCTCGCAGAGAAACTCAGGGAAGAACATGCAAGAGCTGCCGCCGAGCATTCCGACAATGTATATTTCCTCATCGGTTCCGCCAAGATACGTGAGGGAGAGGCTGCCAAAGTCCAGCAAATTGCGCAGTGGCTCAAGGATAATCCTGATTTCACTGTGGCTGTAGTCGGCTATGCGGACAAGGAGACGGGCAATGCCGCCACCAACCTCAAGCTCTCTGAGAACAGGGCAGAGAATGTCAAGGCACTTCTTGTAAGTGAGGGCGTTGACGCGGACCGCATCGTTGTGGACTGGAAAGGCGACACTGAGCAGCCTTTCTTCGAGCAGGAGCGTAACCGTGTGGTGATATGCACTCTTGAATAGAAGTAAATGATTATTCAATATTAATTTCAAACAAATCTAGATTTATGAGATCATTTTTATCTAAATTCTGCGGAATGTTCCTTGCCGGAGCACTCTTCGCAGTTGCCGGATGTACCGACTATGACGAGGACATCCGCGAGATAAACAACAAGCTCGACAACGAGGTTGCTGTTTCCATCTCTAATCTCGATGATGCGATCAAGAGCCTTGAGGCCAAGATGCAGAGCGACTATGCCCTGAAGTCTGAGGTCTCAGCTCTGAAGTCGTCTCTCGAGTCGAAGATCAACGATGAGGTTGTGAAGCTCAACGCATCTATCGCAAGCCTTCAGAAATCTCTCGATGACCTTGCTTCCAAAGCTGCTACCAAGGACGAGCTCAATTCTGCAAAAGCCGAGCTCCAGTCTAAGATTGACAAGGCTGTAGCCGATGCCAATGCAGCTATCACTGCTCTCAGCGGAGAGATTGCGAAGCTCAAAACAGATAAAGCTGACAAGACGTATGTTGACAATCTGGTAGATGGTCTTGACAAAAAGATTTCCAATCTTTCCGATGCGTTGACTGAGTTATCCGGGACAGTTGAGAGCAATACTTCCGATATCAGCGATTTGAAGAAAGCTGTTGGTGACCTCAAGGAGGCGGACATCGTTCTTGAGGCTGCCATTGAGGCTGTAGCTGACCGCTGCACCGAAATTGAGAAAAGACTTGATGCTGACAAGGAGAAGATAGAGTCGCTTATCAAGGATCTTTCTTCCCTTAAGGAAGAAGTGGCTAAGAATGAGAAAGATATCGCTACCAATGCTGCTGCGATAAAGACTCTCGTTGATGCTGACCTCATTACAAGAGTAGGTGTGCTTGAGACCAATCTCAGCGACCATATAGCTGAATATAACAAGCATATCGAGGCCTATAAAGCTGCAATCAAGGCCCTTCAGGAAGAAGATACAAGGCTTTCAGGCCTTATTGATGCCCTTGGCGGACGAGTTGAAACGCTGGAGACTTCTGTGGAAGAACTTCAGGATGAACTTGACGAGCTCGCAGTAACTGTTTCCGGAATCCGTTCTGATCTTGACGCTCTTGCTGAAAAGGCAGCCACAAAGGATGATCTTGCTGCTGCAAAGAAAGAGCTTGAGGACAAACTTTCAGCATTGGATACAAGGATGACAGCTGCTGAGAGTTCTCTCAATACTGTGATAGGACGAGTAGATGCGCTTGATGTGGATGTCGACAAACTTCTCAGCCGCGTGCAGAGCCTTGTTTACATCCCTGACTACAGCGACGGAAAGGCTGATATCAACGTCCTTCTTCTTGAGAATAAGGAGATTGCCGAGCTGTCAGAATATGATGGGGTTGCTTATGTTGACCATGCATTCATTGAGGGAACGTCAGTTCTCAGATACAAGGTAAGCCCAGCCAAATATGCAGCAGATCTTGCGACAGTTGCCGCTGACGTATTCTCTTATGATGTCAGGGAGGTGAAGATCAGGACAAGAGCTGAGGCTCAGCCTGAGATGACCGTGGTATCTGCCGAGTGTGTGGATCCTGTATCTGGTGAAATTGCAGTTACCGTGAAGACACGCAACTTCGGTGACGCTTTCTATACAGGTGAGAACTCCTACAGCGCAGCTCTCGTGCTTGTCCAGGAAAATGACGAGCAGTCCAGGAATATCTCTTCCGAGTTCACGAACCTTGTTCCTGCAGTACAGGAAGTTGGATTCAAGATTCTTGATGCAAATGAAGAGAATGACCTGACCAATGTTCTTGTTGAGGAGACTCTTGAGTTCCCATACAATTCAAGACTTCCGCAGGATGTTCTGAAAGGTCACCATCCGGTATTTGTTCTTGGCAATGAAAACAAGACTCCTGCTGAAATGGCTGTTCTTGGCTATGAGATTGCCCTTGAGCAGGCAGAGGAAGGCATCGAGAACCCAGCAGACAATGGCGTTGCTACTGATGATGAGGTTGCAGAGCCTGACGGATGCTTCGTATTCACTACCAAGGAAGATCCTCGTTCCGATTATATGGAAGTAAAACTCGCTGACAAAGTAGGCAAGGACAATATTGGCCATACCGGACGTGTGACTTATACTTACTCAGTCAACGGTGTTGAGTTCTTCACGGCCCAGGACGTTGTCATTACCAAGGAGAAAGCTACTGTCAAGGCTGACGATGTTACAATCAACTGGACTTATGTTCCTGATGCAAAGGTTGATGCAGACAAGCTTGCAAATGTGGCTACTGCCCAGTACAGCCGTGCAATCAATCTGGACGCTCTTACAAAGGATGGTGTTCCGGCAGATATCGAGCCTGTTCTCTATGATATCCTGACTGGTACGTCCAAGATTACTATCAATGGCAGCGAAGTTGTCGCAACTTCTCTTACTACAGCAAGACTCGAAAAGGTCGTTGATGGAGAAAACAGCTCTCTCGTGCTTCATTTCGACGGATTCGACTGGGGTACACAGGAGAAACCTAACGAGTACAACGTCAAGTTCGAGGTTTCAACAGAGGATATTGACATTACATTCACAATCAACATCACCACCGTTGACCGTAACCGTGAGCCTCTGACCGTTGCAATCGAGCCTGCTACCGAGGCCGAGTATGTGAAGAACGTAGTCATCCGCAAAGGTGAATACAATTACAGTATGGAGCCGGTATTCGACGCTCTCGTCGAGAATGAAAACCTCGGCGCCGGTGATATGACAGCAGCTGATTATCTCAAGGAGATTTTCGCTACTGAAGGTCACGATAACACCAAAATTATCAATACCATCTTTGGCCAGCCGAGAGGTGCAGGTCTCGCATTCATGATTGGTGAGGACAGCTATGAAATCTCTCCTGAGTACAACTACGCATGGTTCGATACTCCTGAGGTTGAGACCGTTGTTCCTCTCACCAAGACCTTCACTACTTGGTACGGCCAGGTAATCACCATCGAGCATACCATCAACTTTACTCTCCCTGGATATGACTTCGAGCATGTTCCTGCATGGGTCAAGAAGAATGAGGGCTCTTCAGACTACTACTCACGTGTGATGGGTAAATATGAGCCGGGTGTAGAGTCTCCTGCGGTATCCGCATTCTCTGTATCCAACATTGACCTTGATGCAGCATTCGACGTGATTGACGCAGAGGGTGCCCGTCTTGATACCGACGCACTCGCAGAACTCGGTCTTGTAACCGAATTCGAGATTGAAACCGAGAATCATGGTACCGGCATCGTGATGACCGACAATGTCCTCTCTTATAATGACAAGGATGCATTTGTCGACGTGAAGGGCAATCTCTATCTCGTGAACGACAATGATACTCGTGTACAGCTCCCTACAAACTTCGACGCTGGCAACAAGTACTCTACATATGTCGTCAAGAAGTATGACCCAATCGGAACACCTGTCCTCAATGGCGAGGCTCCGAAGATCGACGTGGTTGATTCCAAGGTATATACAG
>JBJEBM010000057.1:0-13487 GCA_051870055.1 Candidatus Cryptobacteroides sp. | reverse complement strand
ACTACAGCGGTCTGGGGCCCCTATTTCTCGATAAGCAAGTGTCAAACTTGAGAATATATGAATTAATTTTTGATTTCAAGCCTGGAACTTGGGAAAATCCAAAATAAATTGTACTTTTGAGAACTTTAACCGACACATGATATGGCCTCAACATTCCTTAACAATGTCAACGAGAAAAATGCGGCACTCAAACAGCAGATCCTGAGACTCTGCATTTCCGATGTTGACTATACAATCGCGGATTTCAGCAGAGGACTCGAATGCAGCATCCCGACCATCACCAAACTCGTTTCCGAGCTTATCGAAGACGGGTTCATCAAAGATCTCGGCAAGGCCGGATTCTCAAGCGGCAGGAGGCCAAGCATTTACGGTCTGAACCCTGCAGCCGGCTATATTGTGGGAGTGGATGTCAGACGGCGCCACCTCTCGATAGCCGTCACCGACTTCAAAGGGCACGTAGTTGATTACCAGTCAGATATAGCGTTCCAGCTGATCGGCACGTCGGACTCATTCAAGGGACTCTGCGATTACCTTCTCGACCATATCCAGAAACTCGGCCTGAACAAAGAGGAAGTGCTTGCTTATGGCATCAATCTCACAGGCCGCGTGAACCACAACACCGGCTACAGCTATTCATATTTCATCGGAGAGGACAAGCCTATAGCAACTGTCATGGAGCAGCTGCTGAATGCTCCCGTGTTCATCGAGAATGATTCAAGGGCGATGTGCTACGGAGAATATATAGCCGGATGCGGGGCGAGGGTGGACAATATGGTGTTCGTCAATGTCAGCTGGGGACTCGGCATGGGCATTGTGATAAACAGGAAACTGCTGTACGGCAAATCCGGGTTCTCCGGGGAAATAGGACATTTCCCATTGCTGGACAATGATATAATATGCCAGTGCGGCAAAGTCGGATGTCTTGAGACCGGAGCATCAGGTTCCGCGGTACACCGGGAGTTCATCAATAAACTCAAGGAAGGCAAGGCCTCCATTCTCTCGGAGAAATTCAAATCCGGAGCGGAAATCACACTGGACGACATCATCAACGCCCTTGCGGAAGAGGATATGCTTGCCATAGAATGCGTTGAGCGCGTCGGCAACATTCTCGGAAGAGCCATAGCCGGTCTGATAAACATTTTCAACCCTGACCTCGTGGTGGTCGGCGGGCGGATGTCCTCAAGCAAGGACTACCTGCTCCTGCCTATCAAGAGCGCCATCAACAAACATTCTCTCAACATGGTCAGCAAGGACACGTCAGTGGAAATGTCCAAACTCGGCAAGAAAGCCGGTCCGATCGGAGCCTGCCTGCTGTCCAGAAGCCGCCTGCTCGGCCTGATGTAGGCCACATTATTCCAATTGCTTGGCTTTATGAATATCCGGGAGACATTAAGAGACCGCAGGAGAAAGCTTGAAAGGCTTATCGAACTCAAGCGGCTGCGCAGGCAGAGAAAATCCGGCAGTATTCCTTATAAATACTGCAAGAACTGCGGCGCTGAGCTTGTCGGCCCGTATTGCCACCAGTGCGGACAGCAGGCCCAGAACCTCGGGCAGTCGTTCGGCAGTTTCATAATGGAGTATTTCTCAAATGCCTATCAGTTTGACAGAAAGATATTTCCAACCGTATGGCAGCTGTTCCGCAGGCCCGGATTCCTGACAGAGGAGTTCCTTGCGGGAAAGATCAATTCGTATGTCCATCCGCTGAAAATGAATATGTTTCTCCTTGTTGTGGTAGTGGCAGTGTTCGTCCTGACAGCCGGCTTCCACGTGACCGGAGTTGAAGATGCGGAGGCCGACATCGCGGAGAAAATCCTGGGTGCGCTGAAAGTCTATCTGCCTATTGCCATATTGATACTCAGTCCGTTTGCGGCCTTGATGGTACAGATTTGCAATATCCGCAGGCACAGGACCTACATAACCCACTTTGTGTTCACTCTGCATTATGCCGCTTTTCTTGAAATCCTGATTTTAATGTATTCAGGAATATCCCTCCTTATCGGAGAAACAAGCTGGGACACGGACGAACTTGTATTCTTCCTGGCGACGGCCTACCTGATGGCAGCACTGCAAAGGGTGTACGGCTCGCGGACAGACAGTCCCGGCCCCTGGTACGACAGGCTGAAGCACTTGACTGTCAATCTGGTGAAACTGTTTTTCAAGGCAATGTTCATCAACATAATGTACATCATCCTGTTCGCTTGTGCCGTTCTTGCCATCACTCTCATTTTCTCCATAACGACAGGCACCCCTTTGACATAGCCTTCCGGCCATATTGCACCGGACTGTTTTATAAACCAAAACAGAAAATCCGGATATGAAAGGCAAGCAGTTAATTATAGGCGAAGTTGTTGTTATTTATTATTTAATTGAGTAACTTCGCATACAAAACTATAGCAGCAATGCTGTTGACAAGGCGGGTTCATCAGTAGATTTCAAGTTACATTCTTCTCGTAAATGACTTATTTTAAGCTATTTACAACCAAGAGGAGTGAGTTATGGAATTGATTGTGGCCCAGATAAGTGAATAATCCGGCAAGTGTCTGGAAGAGACAATGCCGGAGAGAAAGAAAGTAAATCATTATTTTGGAGGAACTGAAAGGACAGTCTGGGGGTATACCCCAATGGTTTGTCATTAATGCTTACGCCCAGAAATCACACTGGGTGGAGAAAGTGTTGAGCGAAGAAAAAGGACTGCGGTATTTCATTCCCAAGCGCTATGTGCTGAGAAACATTAATTCAAAGCCAAGAAGAGTGCTCTCCCCGCTTATTCCCAATATGGTTTTCGTCCATTCTACATACGCAAACATCAACAGCCTGCAGCAGAACTATTCGTTTATGGGATTCGCCACCTGCAGGAAAGACGGGCACCGGACACCGCTCGTCGTGCCTGACGGACAGATGGAGAGTTTCCGCAGAGTAGCAGACCATTACGAGAAAGACCTCCTCTATTTCAGGCCGGAAGAAATAAGACTCAGGAGAGGAGACTACATACGCATTGTCGGAGGAGAGTTCGACGGCGTTGTCGGGCGTCTGATACGCCAGAGAGGAAGAAAAGGCCGCCGCGTAATTGTGGAGCTACCCCAGCTCGCGGCAGTGGCCACAACCAATATTGAACCTGAATTCCTGCAGATAGTGTCAAAAGAAGAGTATCTCGCAGGGATAGGAGAAAGTGAACATTATTTATAGTAACATATTGAGGCAATGAACATACGATTATCAATCGCAGCCCTGGCAGCAGTCCTCATCCTTTCCGGATGCGGCTCAGCCAAAAAGACTGTCGGGAATATTAGCTATTTCCAGGACCTGGAAGACGGCGGTTCCTACACCACACAAGTCGAAAAGAACATCACCGTAAGGCCGGAGGACAAGCTCACCATCATAGTGAACAGCAAGGACCCGCAGCTGGCCAACCTGTTCAACCTTCCGGTAATCTCAAGATATCTCGGGGCGGAGGCTAACACAGTCTCACAGAACCAGAGCGTTGCCAGCTACAATGTTGACAGTCAGGGAAATATTGATTTCCCTATTCTCGGCAGCGTCAAAGTCGGCGGCAAGACAAGGGAAGAAGTTGCAGCCACAATCAAGAGTGAGCTAATAGAGCGCAACCTCGTCAAAGACCCTGTCGTGACCGTAGAGTTTATGAATATGTACTTCTCCATTCTCGGAGAAGTGAAAACCCCGGGACGTTACAATTTCAACCAGGACAGAATCTCCATCCTCGACGCCATCGGAATGGCGGGCGACCTTACCATCTATGGCCGCAGGGACAATGTCAGGGTTCTCAGGGAAATAGACGGCGTCCAGAGGGTGTTCTCGGTCGATCTGACCTCAGGGGAGAACGTCTATAACTCTCCTGTTTTCTATCTCAGGCAGAAAGACGTCATCTATGTTGACCCAAACGACTACAAACGCCGCCAGTCCACTGTGAACGGCAACAACGTCAGGTCAACATCTTTCTGGATTTCAATCGCTTCCGTATTGACATCCGTTGCAGTCCTCATTGTCAACATCTTGCAGAATTAATACCGCACAGCTATGACAACATATAACGACGAAAACATTCAGAACGATGATTTCCTGAACATCCAGGACCTTCTTGTGCTCTGCCTGACGAAATGGAAATGGTTTGTGCTGTCGCTAATTGTGGCGCTGTGCATCGGATTCCTCTATATTCTGCGCACACCTCCGGTATATACCCGTTCAGCCGCGATTCTCATCAAGGAAGAGGGGAAAGGCTCAAGTTCACTGTCGAGCGAGCTGAGCTCATTCGCCGATATGGGAATATTCAGTTCCAGCACGAATGTATATAATGAATTGATTTCCATACAGTCTCCTGCGATAATGTGGGAGGTGGTGAAGAGACTGCACCTCGATGTCAACTATGAGGAGGACGGTACTTTCCACCGCAACACTCTTTACGGGCCGGGACTGCCGGCAAGAGCGTCTTTCCTTGACAGCGGGGACGAACTTTACGGCTCTTTCCAGATGGACATCGCGCCTGACGGAAAAGCCAGCCTGTCGGATTTCCGCCTGAAGGACAAGGATGTGGCCGGTCCTGTGAAGGGCAATATCGGAGACACACTCAGCACTCCGCTCGGCCGGATTGTCATAACCCCGACAGAAAACTTTGACGGCCAGGAGCATAAGATATATGTAAACAGGACATCAGTGTTCGGAGCGGCAAGAGGCTGTTCGGCAAGGTTCACCGCATCGCTGAACAACAAGAACGCCACTGTCATTGACATGAGTTACGAGGACGTCTCCACGAAACGCGCCGAAGACATCCTCAACACCATCATTTCCGTTTATAACGAGAACTGGGTCAAGGACAAGAACCAGATTGCCGTAAGCACATCAATGTTCATCAACGAGAGGCTCAAGGTCATTGAGCAGGAACTCGGCAATGTGGACAGCGACATTTCGTCATTCAAGAGCGAGCATCTCATACCGGACATCCAGGCTGCGTCCGATATGTATATGCAGAATGCGAACACCGCAAACAATCAGGTACTTGCGCTGAACAACCAGCTGTATATGGCCAAATACATCCGGACATTCATCCAGCAGAACCAGGGCAACAAACTGCAGCTGCTTCCTGCCAATTCAGGTGTGGAAAGCGCCGCGCTTGAGAAACAGATAAGCGAGTTCAATGACAAACTTCTGCTCCGCAACAGCCTGGCAGCCAACTCAAGCAACCAGAACCCTCTTGTCGTGGATATGGACAGGGGACTTGGGGCAATGAGCGAGGCCATCCTCAAATCGCTTGACAATGAGATAAATGCAATTGAAACCAAGATCCGCGGATTCCAGGCGAGCGAGAAGCAGAGCACTGACAGGATAGCGTCCAACCCTACCCAGGCCAAATACCTTATATCCGTTGAGCGCCAGCAGAAAGTCAAAGAAGCATTGTACCTGTTCCTCCTCCAGAAACGTGAGGAAAACGAGCTTTCACAGGCTTTCACAGCATACAACACCAGAATCATAACTCCACCGACCGGGAGCAGGACACCTGATTCGCCTAACAGGAATATGATTCTGCTCGTGGCCCTGGTGCTCGGAATGGCAGTTCCTTTCGGAGTCATCTATCTGATACAGAGCCTTAACACGAAGGTGCGCGGCCGCAAGGACCTGGAGAATATATCCATTCCGTTCGTCGGGGAAGTCCCTCTCTGCGGAGCCGAGGACGATATCAAGAACTGGAAGAAACACCTCAAGATGCACCACGAGGAGAAGCACCAGCTGATTGTGGTGAAGGAAGGAAGCAGGGACATAGCCAACGAGGCGTTCAGGGTACTGAGGACGAACCTGGAATTCATTGCAGGAAAGGACGCGGAGAAGAATACTATCGTATTCACTTCATTCAACCCGGGCTCCGGCAAATCATTCCTGACTGTCAATCTCGCTATCAGCTTCGCCATCAAGGGGAAACGGATACTCCTGATAGACGGTGACCTGAGGCACGCCTCTTCATCAGCATACGTCAATTATCCGTCAAAAGGAATAGTGGATTACCTGTCACACAGAGCCGGAGACTGGAAAGAGCTCATCTGCCACAGCAATGAGTACAGCTCATTCGATGTACTGCCGGTCGGAAAGCTTCCGCCGAACCCGACCGAACTTCTTGAGGACAATAGACTTGCAACTCTTATCAAAGAGGCGAGAAGTGAATACGACTACGTATTCATAGACTGTCCTCCGGTGGACATTGTGGCTGACACCCAGATAATCGAAAGTCTTGCTGACCGGACAGTATTCATAGTCAGGGCAGGACTGTTTGAAAGAGCTATGCTGCCTGAACTCGAGTCAATTTACTCTCAGAAGAAGTACAAGAATATGTGCTTGATACTCAATGCAACAGAAAGCTCAAGCGGACGTTACGGCTACCGCTACGGTTACAAATACGGCTACCGTTACGGCTATGGCAGCAGCGACTACTACAGCAAAAACAGAAAGAATCAGTAAAAACCATGTTCAGTTATTTGAGGCGCGGGGTCTTGCTGAAAGACTCCGGGCTTTTTGACGGTCTTACAGACTGGCACTCGCACCTGCTCCCCGGAGTGGATGACGGAGTGCGTGAAACGGACGAAACCATAAAGATTCTCAACATCTATAAACAGCTTGGAGTCAAACAAATATGGCTCACTCCCCACGTGATGGAAGATTATCCCAACAGCGCGGAGTCATTGAAGACGCGATATGAGGAATTGTCCATTGAGATTGGAAAATGCGGACTCGCCGATGGACCACGGCTGAAACTCGGTTCCGAGAATATGATGGACAATCTGCTGGAGGAGAGACTGGACCGGAAGGAACTTCTGCCGATAGGCGGAGATGCGGACCAGCTGCTCGTCGAGACATCGTACTACAGCCCACCAATGAATATGGACCGGACACTCGCAAGGGTACGCGGCGCTGGTTACTTCCCGGTGCTCGCCCACCCGGAGCGATACAGGTATATGGAAATGAAAGAGTGGTCACGTCTTAAATCCGCCGGAACACTTTTCCAGCTTAACATTCCGTCGCTCATAGGATTCTACGGTCCGGAAGCCAAAGCGAAAGCCGAAAAGATACTGAAGAAAGGATGGTACGACATCGCAGGATTCGACTTCCACTCTTTCAAGGCCGTGAAAAGCGTTCTCGAAACCGAGATTTCCAAAAGAAGTCTTGGACTGCTGATGGCCACAGCACACGGAAATCGAGGTTAATCTTGATATAACTAATTGATACTCAAACAATATTTCCGCTCCGGGGGGGGGCGGGACAGGTCTTTAACAAAACCTGGAACACTAAACCATTATATAATTGAACAAACTTATCAAATTTTTGAATTATGAATTTCATTCGTAAGATCACAGATTGGTATTTCTCACAGAGGGCACTCCCCTATTGGTGCATCCTTGTGATGGACTGTTTGATTGTTCTTTTCTCGGGATATGTAGGCAGCTACGTTGACAAGGGAGGAGACTTTTTCGCCCAGCATTTCTGGCCGATGACATACGGCCTGCTGATTGGATTGTTGCCTTACATCATCTTCTTCAAGGTGTTCCACACCTATTCGGGCATCATCCGGTATTCTTCTTTCATCGACCTTCAGAAAGTGATAAGCGCCTCCCTCTGTGGAAGCGTCTGCATCTATCTCATAGGCAAGCTGGTCTTCCTCGTCTGGGAGACCCGTTCGAAGCTGTTTTTCCCAAGCATCAACGGCACATTGATGCTGTTTTCCCTCTCAACTCTCATAATGTGGCTGGAGCGTATCATTGTAAAACGCCTTTTTGACAATTTCAACATTGAAAATGCGATACCAGTAGCCATTTACGGCACAAAAGCCGGAGGAATAAGCCTTGCCAAGAGCATTTCCACAGTAAAAAACAAGAGATATTTCCTTCAGGCATTCATTTCCGACGGGGTGGAGATGAAAGACTGCGTCCTGATGGGAGTCAAAGTTTATCTGAACGGGAAAGGCATCGGCGAAGTGCTCAAGAAGCATAAAATCCAGGCAGTGCTCGTGTCCCCTCTCAAAGTTGACAGGCTCAGGGAGAACAGCGCAATGATTGACGAGATAATCGGCGCCGGAATCAAGATAATGATGGTGTACGGCTCCGAGGAATGGGACGGGAAAAGTCCCGTTTCACATTCCCAGCTGCATCCTGTGGAAATTGACGACCTGCTGCCGAGGGAGAAAATCGAGGTCGATATGGACGCCATCGGGGCGCTCCTGAAAGGCAGGAGGATTCTCATCACCGGTGCCGCCGGATCCATTGGCAGCGAGATGGTCCGCCAGGTGGCCGTTTACCATCCTGCCGAAATGATACTCATAGACCAGGCCGAAACCCCTATGCACGACATCAGGATGATGATGGCCAATGAGTTCCCTGACATCTCGACAAAGACAATTGTCACCAGCATCACCAACAAGGAGCATATGGAGAGGCTCTTCTCCGGGCACAGGCCGGAATATGTGTTCCATGCCGCGGCTTACAAGCACGTGCCTATGATGGAGGACAACCCGGCCATAGCCGTCCAGAACAACATCTATGGAACACGTGTAATCGCCGACCTCGCCGTGAAATACGGAACGAGGAAATTCGTGATGATTTCCACAGACAAGGCCGTGAACCCTACCAACGTGATGGGCTGCTCGAAGCGAATCTGCGAGATTTACTGCCAGAGCCTCAACCAGGCAATCCAGGAGGGCAAGGTGAAGGGAGTCACACAGTTTGTCACGACCCGTTTCGGCAATGTGCTCGGCTCCAACGGAAGCGTCATCCCGATTTTCAAAGAGCAGATACGCAACGGAGGGCCTGTCACAGTGACCCATCCTGACATCATCAGGTACTTTATGCTGATACCAGAGGCCTGCAAGCTTGTCCTCGAAGCAGGAACAATGGGCAAAGGTGGCGAGATATTTGTATTTGACATGGGCAATCCTGTGAAGATTGTGGACCTTGCGAAACGTATGATAGCTCTGTCAGGTGCAAAGAACGTGGAGATAAAATTCACCGGGCTGCGTGACGGAGAGAAACTCTACGAGGAAGTGCTGAACGACAAGGAGGGCACAATCCCTACATCCAATCCGAAGATTATGGTCGCGAAAGTGCGCGAATACGACTACGAGACCGCCTGCCGGAACGAGGAGAGGCTGATGGAAGTCTCTAACGGATTCGACGATATGGAGATTGTCAAGGTAATGAAGGAAATTGTACCTGAGTTCAAGAGCCAGGTCAGCAAATACGAGGTGCTCGACAAATAACGGAGCCGGACTGAAAACATCAAGATTATGAAAGCATTGAAAGACATTAAAATAGCGGTGGCCGGAACAGGCTATGTCGGATTGTCCATCGCTACGCTTCTCTCGCAGAGGCACAAGGTAACTGCAGTGGACGTGATTCCGGAAAAGGTCGAAAAACTGAACAACCGCATTTCCCCGATACAGGACGATTACATAGAGGAATACCTGCGGACAAAGGACTTGGACCTGACCGCCACGCTGGATGGCGAATCCGCATACAGGGACGCTGACTTCATTGTCATAGCGGCTCCGACCAACTACGACAGCAAGAAAAATTTCTTCGACACGTCCCACGTCGAGGAAGTCATTGAGCTCGCGCTGAAGGTGAACCCGGAGGCCGTAATGGTGATAAAATCCACTGTACCTGTAGGTTACACGGCATCTGTCAGGGAAAAGTTCTCCTACAGGGAGCGCCTTGCGGACGGAACGATGAAAGTGGTCACCCCGAAGATAATCTTCGCCCCGGAATTCCTCCGCGAGTCCAAGGCATTGTACGACAATCTCTACCCGAGCCGCATAATTGTCGGATTCGAGCAGGGAGACTCCATATTGGAGGAAGCGGCCCGGAATTTCGCGGCACTCATCAAGGAAGGCTCGCTCAAAGAGGACGTCCAGGTGCTTATGATGGGCTCTACCGAGGCCGAGGCGGTCAAGCTTTTCGCCAACACATACCTTGCCCTGAGAGTCAGCTATTTCAACGAACTGGATACTTACGCCGAGATGAAAGGGCTTGATACAAAGTCAATTATAGACGGCGTATGCCTTGATCCGAGAATCGGGACGCATTACAACAACCCTTCATTCGGATACGGCGGATATTGTCTCCCGAAAGACACCAAGCAATTGCTGGCCAATTACAACGACGTGCCGGAGAACCTTATCCAGGCCATCGTTGACTCGAACCGCACAAGGAAGGATTTCATCGCAGACCAGGTGCTGACCAGAGCCGGATACTACAACAGCAACAGCCAGTACGACAGTGCGCAGGAAAAGAAATGCACCATAGGTGTTTACCGTCTGACAATGAAGTCGAACAGCGACAATTTCAGGCAGTCCGCCATCCAGGGCATAATGAAGAGAATCAAGGCGAAAGGTGCCGAAGTAATTATCTACGAGCCTACTCTCGAAGACGGCACTTCGTTCTTCGGCAGCCTGATTGTCAATGATTTGGAGAAGTTCAAGGCTTTAAGCCAGGCGATTATTGCGAACCGTTACGACTCCTGCCTTGACGATGTGAAAGACAAGGTGTACACCAGGGACATTTTCAGAAGAGACTGATATTATTTATATTTGCGGCCAGGCTGGAGCAGAATCAGCCCGGTATGTTATTGAAAAACTAACCAAATGTCTGGAAGACAGACGAACTTGAAATATTGAACTAAGTATGAAAAGAGCATTGATCACCGGAGTGACAGGTCAGGACGGATCGTATCTGGCTGAGTTTCTGTTGGAAAAGGGTTATGACGTTCACGGGACAATAAGAAGGTCATCCGTGGACTACAGGGAAAGAATCGCGCATCTCGAAGGCCGTCCGAATTTCCATCTGCATTATGCGGATATGGGCGACTCGATGAGTCTTATACAGGTAGTTAACAAAGTACGCCCGGACGAGGTGTACAATCTCGCGGCGCAGAGCCACGTGCAGGTCAGCTTCGACTCTCCGGAATTCACTGCGGACATCGATGCTACCGGAGTGCTCAGGATACTCGAGGCCGTGCGCCAATGCGGATTGGCAGAGACCTGCCGCATATATCAGGCATCCACCTCCGAGCTGTACGGAAAAGTGGAGGAAGTTCCTCAGAATGAGAACACTCCGTTCCATCCATACAGTCCTTACGCAGTTGCGAAGCTGTACGGCTTCTGGATTGTGAAGGAATACCGCGAGGCATACAATATGTTCTGCTGCTCGGGCATCCTGTTCAACCACGAGAGCGAGCGCCGCGGGGAAACTTTCGTCACCCGCAAGATAACATTGGCTGCCGCCCGCATCGCCCAGGGCAAGCAGGACT
This sequence comes from Candidatus Cryptobacteroides sp., assembly GCA_051870055.1. Lineage (GTDB taxonomy): Bacteria > Bacteroidota > Bacteroidia > Bacteroidales > UBA932 > Cryptobacteroides. The sequence goes on along the minus strand of JBJEBM010000057.1, from coordinate 2,189 downwards.
GCCTGTATCTCGGAAATCTCAGCTCCCTGCGTGACTGGGGATACGCCAAGGACTATGTGGAGTGTATGTGGCTGATTCTCCAGAACGACAAGCCGGAGGACTTCGTCATCGCGACTGGTGTCCAGCACAGTGTCCGGGAGTTCGCTTATTACGCATTCAAGCATGCCGGAATCGAGCTGAAGTTCGAAGGCGAAGGCCTGGATGAGAAGGGAATCTGCGTAGCAGTGAGCGGGAATGCTCCGGAATCGCTTGTAGGAAAGACACTTGTGGCCGTTTCCGAGGACTTCTACCGTCCTACCGACGTGGTCAACCTGTGGGGCGACCCTACCAAGGCCAGGGCCAAATTAGGCTGGAATCCGAACAAGACTTCGTTCGAGGAACTTGTAAGGCTGATGGTGGAATCGGATATGGCAAAAGTCGCAGCCGAGGGCGCCGCAGCCAAAGTGCGGACGAATCTCGCGGAGTATCTGGAGAAAGGTATTGTAAAATAGTGGTTGTCATTTCGACCAAGCGAAGCGCGTGGAGAAATCTTATCATAAAATTATGCTTGAAAAAACATCAAAAATATATATCGCCGGCCACAGAGGCTTGGTAGGCTCCGCCATCTGGAACAATCTCCTGCAGCGCGGCTACACGAACCTCATAGGCAGGACGCATAAGGAACTCGACCTGACCGACCAGGTGGTAGTGCGGAAGTTCTTCGACGAGGAACGCCCTGATGCCGTGGTACTTGCAGCCGCATTCGTTGGCGGCATTATGGCCAATTCATTGTACCGCGCGGACTTCATTATGCAGAATATGAAGATGCAGTGCAATGTCATAAGCGAAGCCTACGCCCACAAAGTGAAGAAACTCCTTTTCCTCGGCTCAACCTGCATCTATCCGAAGAACGCTCCCCAGCCGATGAAAGAGGACTGTCTCCTGACATCCCCTCTCGAATACACCAATGAGGAATACGCCATAGCAAAAATCGCAGGCCTGAAGATGTGCGAGAGCTACAATCTCCAATACGGCACGAACTACATTGCCGTGATGCCTACGAACCTTTACGGCCCGAACGACAATTTCCATCTCGAGAACTCCCACGTGATGCCTGCGATGATGCGCAAGGTATATCTCGCCAAACTGATTCACGACAGGGACTGGGATGCCATCCGCAAGGACCTGGCAATCAGGCCGGTATCGGTATCCGCAGAAGTTGCTGGGAAGCTCGGCTGCAAGGCCGGAGAGCAGGATGGATGCGGTTGCTCCGGGTCGGCCGCGGCAGAAGGCAATAGCTGTGCGAGCCAGGGCAGCCCGTCTGCGAAGAGCATCGGCCGTTTCGTAGTGGACGGAACCTCCACGGAGCACGACATACTCGCAGTCCTTTCACATTATGGCATATATGACAGCCGCGTCGTCCTATGGGGGACCGGCACTCCCCTGCGGGAGTTCCTCTGGAGCGAAGATATGGCGGACGCTTCCGTTCACGTATTGCTGAACGTCGATTTCAAGGACATCATCGGCATCGAGAAATACAGCTCCGTTTTTTATGGTGCTTCAGCCGACGGAGCCGTTGACCGCAACAACAGCGAAGGCCGCGGCGGCGCAATCCCCTCCCTCGGCGAGATACGCAACTGCCACATCAATGTCGGCACAGGCAAGGAGCTCACCATCCGCGAGCTCTCCGAACTGGTCGTCAAGGCCGTCGGATTCTCCGGCACCGTGGAGTTCGACGCTTCCAAGCCGGACGGGACGATGCGCAAGCTGATTGACGTCAGCAAGCTGCATTCTCTCGGCTGGACCCACAAGATTGAAATCGAGGACGGCGTCAGGATGCTGTTCGAATGGTACCGCAAGAGTCTTCAGTAGCGGAGGATAGAGAGATTCGAGTAAATTCGCACATAGATTTGAGTAAATTTTCTCATAAAATTGAGTAAAAATTCCATAAGAATTGAGTAAATTTGCACATAGAATTGAGTAAGTTTACATATCAATATCCATATTATGGAATATATTCGCAAACAGTTCGGGATACTGAAAGAGCGTATCCTGGAGTCACGCAAATTCATGCAGGTAGTGGCAGGGCCACGGCAGGTGGGCAAATCAACATTGGTCCTCCAGGTGCTCAATGAATTGAGCATCCCGCATTCCATGTTGGCCGCAGATGCAGTGAACCCTGAAGATTCAGACTGGATTCACCGCATATG
>JBJEBM010000056.1:0-2885 GCA_051870055.1 Candidatus Cryptobacteroides sp. | reverse complement strand
GTGGCCCCTTTTTCAATTACTATCTGGGGGAAATCTACGTTACTATCTACAGGCAAGTTCGATTGAATTCACGAATTCAGGAATCTTGGTCGGCTGTACAACACCCACTTCGGCATTCACCGAAATCTTCGGGGCGCCTTTCTCTCCGCCTTTGGTGGTGATGAGGATAACGCCGTTGGCGCCGCGCACACCATAGAGGGCCGTGGCCGTGGCGTCCTTCAATACCGAGAAACTGGCGATGTCGTTCACGTCCACAAGGTCGAGGCTGCGCTCAATGCCGTCAACCAGCACGAGCGGCGAGCGGGACTCTGCGTTGAGGGAGCTGATACCGCGGATCCAGAACTGGGAACCCTCACCAGGCTCACCGGAACTCTGCACGGAGATCACACCCGCAACCTGTCCTGCGAGGCTCGTACTGAGCTGTGCTGTAGGCAGTTTCAAATTTTCAATCTTCGGGCTTGATATCGCTCCGATGACAGATTCCTTCTTCTGTGTACCGAAGGCAACTGTCACCACCTCGCTCAACATCTCCGAGGACTCCTTCAGGACGAAGTTGACAACGTCCTGTTTGTCAACAACTATTTCCTGCTGGTCGTAGCCGAGGACTGAACATACTAAAATCACCGGTTTGTCGGAATTGAATGTGAGCTCATACTTGCCGTCAATGTCAGTGGTGACTCCGACGGTGGCGTCTTTGATATACACGCCGGCTCCGACTACAGGCTCATTGAATGTCGCGTCAGTGACTGTACCCGTTACTGTTCTTTTGGAGCCGGCCTGGGCGGATGCTGTCCACTGGGAACCGGCCGCAAGCAGTATCGCAGCCATCAACCATGCGAGATTGACTGCGAAAACCTTACTAAGTCTGTCAATAAAATTTTTCATTTGGCTATAGTTATTAATATAGTTTCATTCAGGTATTTCAGAGAAACGGAATCTCCACGGAGATTGTATTTGTGGAATTCTTCAGACCTTTTGCCCACAGCCAAGAAGCGTTTCCGATATTTTCAAGGATGAAGCCTTCCGGAGCCTGCTTCATTTTCGGGAACGGGCCGAAACGCACATCGAGGGCATCGAAGTTCTTGGCTCCTTTCACTTCTAAAGTGCATTTGCCAAGCCATCTTTCGTGGGTAAACTTTATGTCAACCCGCTGGATATCACCGTTTTTATCGGTCACAGGCCAGTCCCTGCACTCCATTCCGCTCCATAGCCACGGAAGACGCGGCATTATCACAAGCCTGCCGTCCCTGCATTCCGCTCCGGTGACGAGACTGAAAGCTTTCAGGATTTCGGCTTCCTGCACAAGATTTCCCTCATCGCTCGGGTTTTCCATTATTTCCCTGCGTCCGTTCTTATGTGTTCCGAAAGTGTGGTCAAGACCTTTCTCGTAATTGTCATAATCGAAGCACTCGTTCATCAGGAAGGGGTTCCTGTCATAGGACATCTGCTCTATGACTCCTCCGTCATATCCAAGACGGGCGATACCTTCGAGACATTTTGAATATGTGTTCACATCGTCAGCCATAAGAGCTGCCTGGGTGAAGAATCCCTGTCCGTAGCCGCACATTGTCTCATCGTGTCTTTCGCCCATACCTGTCCATCCGGAATTGCTGACAAATCCATATTTCCGGAAATATTCGCCCTTGGCCATCCAGTGCCGAAGCAGCTGATAGCTTGCATTATGGACATCTTTGAACTTGCCGCCAATTAAATTGCAGCCATTGTCATAATCCTGGATATAAGGCAATTGGCGTGTCCAGTGCCATATCGGCCAGGCAGTTCCGTCCCAGTCGGAGATGTCGTAGGCAGCACCTGTACGGCTGTCGAAGCCATTGAACCAGCAGCCTGCCGGAGCATAGCTGAACCTGCCGTCGGAAATCAGGGTGGACAGGGCCGATTCGAGATGTCCGCACATCCTGCGGGCATCCGCTGCCATCCCGTTCTCTCCCGAGGCCCCGGCCATCCCGGCTATCATATTGAGGGCTACATACATTCCGTAATTGCCGAAAATGCTGTAAACCGGGTACTTGACACTCGGGTTGCCGGAAAGTTCCGAGATTGAGGGCAGAAGTCCGTTGAACGGCGACACAGTGATGAGAGAGTCAACCCATCCGAGAACCGGGCTGATTCCTTCGCAGAATTCCCTGCCGAGTTCCCTGTCCCGGCCGTTCACCTGCCAGGCGGTGCATATGGCAGAGAGAATCCAGGCGTTGCCGTCAAGTTCAGCGGCATTATGCGCGATATATGGACGGTGAATCTCACGTCCCCAATGGTCTTTAAGATTTATATGCTTTAGGAAATACCTCGCCACAAGCTTTGCGTCATCGGAAAAACCAAGACGGGCAAGTTCCATAACTCCCCTTCCGCAGTCTCTCGCCCACATCTGCTTATAATAATTCGGACGGCTCAATGAGTCAGTCGAGGTGTGGAGGAAACCAGCTCCGAACTGAGGGTTCTCCCCATACTCCATCTTGGAATGCATATCTTTCAGGGTCTCGGCGAAAATCACAGTCGCCTGCTCTGCGAACCGGTCCCCGGAAAAGCGCACCCGTGGAACGGTTTTGTCCGCACCTGCAGCAGACATGCAGATAAGAATGGATAATCCTATTAATATTCTGTTAGCCATTTTCACAATTTTAGTGCTATCGAACTATGTTATGTTTATACTTTCAGATGCAAATGTATAAACATTTTTCGAAAAGACAATACAAATACAGATTATATTTTGATGAATAGGAATAAAAGTGGATTGACATATATAAAAACATGCTGGAATCTTATCAAAATCCGGTCTGATTTCTTGATAATTACATAAGCTTGAGCTATTTTTACAGAATATATTGACCTTCAGCATTATGAGGAAAGCATTATCGGCATTGACCGCA
>JBJEBM010000055.1:0-13763 GCA_051870055.1 Candidatus Cryptobacteroides sp. | reverse complement strand
TTCGTGGCCCCTTTTTCAATTACTATCTGGGGGAAATCTACGTTACTATCTACACGTAACTACAGGCTGTAAAGGGTCGTGTCCCGTACATGCAAGGTTGGCGGGAAAAATACCGCAAGCCCTCCGGGCGAGGATGATTTTTCCACGACACCCGGAGGGCTTGACCTTGCATTGTACGAGCAGGACACGGATTACCTTTGCCTGTGAGTTAGGGGAACTCGGCTGCGGTATGGCTGTTCTGTCCGATATGGATTATTTCATAGATTTATAACGAGATTATGCCCGGAAAATTCCGGTATTCTCAGAAAAAATGCTATCTTTGCATCAAGATAAAGAGTTATTTGAAAGCATGAGGAATATAGTGATTCTGAACAGTCTGGCATTTTCTTATCCGTTGCCCGTTCTCATGCGAGTTGAATATAATTCGTTGATAGTCAAATAAAATTCCCAAAACTATCACAAATATAAGAATTTTGAAAGCGATTCACAACATTTCCTTTGCGTAAATTTCAAACTAGATAGTTGTTTCCGTCAGGTCAAAGATAAGAATTTTGAAAGCAAATCACAACGCAATAGCGCCAGACTTAGAAAGGGTTTGGGCTGTTGTGTTATCTACAAATTTAAAAATTCTGAAAGCAAATCACAACTTCCTTTGCGAAAATTCAATACAAAATATTGCTGTTGTGTTATCTACAAATTTAAAAATTCTGAAAGCAAATCACAACTGCGTGTAGTGAGTATGGACCTCAAACTTTGCTGTTGTGTTATCTACAAATTTAAAAATTCTGAAAGCAAATCACAACATAACTTCATTGGTGCTGTGGCTGACCAAGGCTGTTGTGTTATCTACAAATTTAAAAATTCTGAAAGCAAATCACAACATACTGTCGAACACATTCCAAGCACTTACCGCTGTTGTGTTATCTACAAATTTAAAAATTCTGAAAGCAAATCACAACAAGTGACTACTATACAAAAACCGAGATAGAGTTGTTTCCGTCAGGTCAAAGATAAGAATTTTGAAAGCGATTCACAACTGCTTGTGCCGATGTGCAAAGCGGAACGGCCGGGAATGTTTAAAATGAATGAGATGATTTGATTGACGGCTGGAAGCCGGGACGAAAACAGCAAGGTTGAACATTTAAAAATATCAATTATTTGCGGGATATTCGGACTTTTTCATAAATAAATGCTAACTTTGCTTTCGGAACGTAAATGCTGCCGCTTTCGAAACGACAAGGGAGCGGCCACGTGTAAATGCTTAAATTTAAACACAATATCAATGGCCAGATTTTTTGATCCACCTGCACCGAAGCCCCAGCTTCCGTCAGAAAAAATTCCGAAAGTTTACAATGCAATGCGCTGGAAAGTTTTCCTTGGCGCTTTTCTCGGCTATGCCGGTTATTATCTTGTCCGCAAGAACCTCTCTCTCGCCGCTCCTGGAATGATTGAGAACGGGCTTCTTGACAAGGCGGGCATAGGTATCGCAATGTCCGCGGTTTCCATCGCCTATGCTTTCAGCAAGTTCATAATGGGCAGCATCTCGGACCGTTCCGATGCCCGTAAGTTCCTGGTGTTCGGATTGTTGCTTTCCGCATTGACAATGATTGTCACCGGAATCATTCCGTACAGCCCGGCAAATCCCGGGATGAATATCGCGATTGTGTTCATCCTGATGCTTATTGTCGGATGGCTTTCCGGTATGGGCTGGCCCCCTTGCGGACGAATAATGGCGCATTGGTTCAGCCAGAACGAGAGGAGCTTCAAGATGTCGGTATGGAACACTTCCCATACATTCGGAAGCGGATCCCTCGGACTTCTCGCCACAGCCGGAATGACATTCGTGGTGTTCTGCGGAGTGCCTGCCGCCCAGTCCTGGAGGGGAGCGTTCATCCTGCCGGCCATTGTGGCCCTGGTTATTGCTGCTGTTTGCTGGTGGCTCATCCGTGATACCCCTCAGTCCTGCGGACTTCCTTCAATCAATGAGTACCGCAATGACTATTCGGGTGTCAAGTCCAAAGTGAAAGATACAGAGAAGATTCCTTTCAAGACTCTGTTCATCGATTATATTTTCAAGAACAAGCTGCTCTGGGTTATCGCCTTCGCCAACGCTTTTGTGTATATGGTACGTTACGGTGTGGGTGACTGGGCTCCTATTTATCTGCAGGACACCGGCCTGATGTCTCCTGAGCAGAGCAACCTGGCATTCTCGCTGCATAATTACGCAGGAATATTCGGAACGATTATCTGCGGATGGATTTCCACAAAATTCTTCAAGGGCAGATGCACCCCTCCTAATGTGATTTTTATGGGAGTCGTGCTTATAGGAACGCTTCTCTACTGGCAGGCTGGAAATGTGGCCGGACTCTTCGCCGAGGTTGGAACGCCGGCATATTTGTCACTTGCCAAAGGATTGATATTCTTTGCGTTGATTCTTGTGGGCTTCTGCATCTACGGCCCAGTCGCCATGATCGGAATCCAGGCGCTCAATCTTGTCCCTAAAAATGCTGCCGGAACAGCAGCTGGTTTCGTCGGCCTGTTCGGATATCTCTTCGGAGACGCCATCCTCTCCAAGTTGCTGATGGGAAGTGTCGCACAGCACGCAGGCTGGCAGGTCACATTTATGATGCTCGCTGTCGCAAGTGCGCTGGCAGTGCTTCTCTGCGCCCTTACCTGGAAGAGCGAGAAGACTGTCACTGAATAAAATATAGTTGGAACCGCTACTGGTCCTGAAGTTCGAGCCAGCGCATCTCCTTCTCGTCAATGAGTGCGGAAACTTCCCCGAATCTTGCGGAAGCCTCCTGGAGCCGCTCGAAAGAAAGCGTTCCGGATGACAGGCTGGACTCAAGTTCCTTCTTTTCGGTCCCGAGGGCCTCAAGGTCCTTTTCGAGCTGTTCCAGTTCTTTCTGTTCTTTATAGGTCAGTTTCTTCTTTTTAGGAGAAGCTGGCCTTTCTGCATTGGCCGCACTTGATGCCGCTTTCGCTTTCTCACGTTCCCGGGAGCGCTGGTCTGCCTCATATTCCTTCATATACTCGTGATATTCAGAATATGAGCCGATGAAATCCTTGACAATGCCGTTTCCGTAGAAAATGAAGAGATGGTCCACCAGGCGGTCCAGGAAATGCCTGTCGTGAGATACTATTATCAGGGAGCCCTTGAAGTCCTTCAGGTATTCCTCCAGCACGTCAAGTGTCACAATGTCAAGATCATTCGTAGGCTCGTCCATTATGAGGAGATTCGGTGACTGCATCAGGATTGTCATCAGGTAGAGCCGCCTCCTTTCGCCTCCGGACAGCCTGGACACTTTCGTGTTGAACATATCGTGCCCGAAAAGGAACTGGTTGAGCAGATGGGTGTCGCTTACAGTCTCAAGCACCGTCTGGTCCTCATTGAAACTCATTCCGGACTGGCGGTAATACCCTATCTTGAGAGATTCTCCGCGTTCTATTATGCCGGAAAGCTCGCCTTCCGGAGGAACGTTGCCAGTAATGATGTTCAGGAAGGTGGATTTGCCGCTTCCGTTCTTGCCGACAATCCCGACCCTTTCGAAGCGTTGGAAATTGTATGTGAAACCGTCCAGGTAAATGTCATCTCCATACTTGAAAGTCACTCCTTTGCAGTCAAATATCTTACTTCCGAGCCTGGAACCGCGGTCCAGCGAGTCCATACTTACCTTGCCGGTGGTATAGACCTGTTCCGCCCTCTCTTTCAACTCCTTGAACGCATTGATCCTGTATTTGGCCTTGCCGGTCCTGGCACAGGGAGAACTGTGAATCCATTCGAGTTCGCGTCTGAGGATATTGTTCACTTTCGCTGTCTCTGCATTGTAATTGTCAACCCTCTCCTGCCGTTTCTCTAGATAATTCTGGTAATTCCCTTTATATGTGTAGAGCGCCCCGTGGTCGAGCTCCATCACCGTATTGCACACCCTGTCAAGGAAATAGCGGTCGTGCGTGACCATCAGCAGGGTGCTTCTGGAGTGGCCGAGATAATTCTCAAGGAACTCAATGGCATCAATGTCAAGGTGGTTTGTGGGCTCGTCCATTATGAAGAAATCAGCCTCGGATGCCAGCATCCGGGACAATGCTACACGTTTCACCTCGCCGCCAGACAGATTCTTCATCAGGCTGTCCTTGGCCAACCCGAAATTGGATATGAACTTGTTGACTCTCAGCTCATAATTGAACAAGCCGTCCTCGTCCAGTCCGGCTGTGTACATTGAACTCGAATCCATAATCTGGCGGAAAACCGTCTTCCCGGGGTCGAACGCATATTCCTGCTCGAGGAATGCAATCCTGATATTCTTGAGAAATGTGATTTTGCCGCCCGAGTCGGACTTGCCATTGCCTGCAAGGATCCGGAGCAATGTGGACTTGCCGGTGCCGTTCGGAGCGATAAGGGCAATCTTGTCTCCCTCATTGATATTGAACCCGATATGCTCGAAAAGCACTTTTGGTCCATAGCTCTTGCTTATGTTCTCAATTTGCAGATAACTTGCCATTTCCCCTCTATTTGAATAGCCTGTCCACCTCTTTCACGGCGTTAGGCAGGGAGAATACCACAACCCTGTCGTATGCCTCGATTTTCGTGTCTCCGACGGCGATAAAAGACTCATTGCCACGGATGATTCCTCCAATAATGGCGTCACGTGGGAAGTCTGTGTCTTTCAATGTGTTGCGAGTGATTGCACTCTCCGGGGCAACAATGTATTCAAGAATTTCGGCATCGGTTCCGCTCATATATTTGATGAAACGGACCTTGTTGCTCAGGGTCATCTTGAATATCTTTCCGGCGGTGATGAGTTTCTTGTTGATGACTGCGTCCACTCCCATCTCTTCGGCAAGGCGGATATACTCAATGTTCTCCACTTCCGCCACAGTCCTTCCGACCCCGAACTTCTTGGCCACTACGCAGGCCAGTATGTTAGCCTCGTCATTGTCGGTAACGGCGACAAAAGCGTCATAGTCCCTTATGTTTTCCTCCAAGAGGAAGTCGGAGTCACGGCCGTCTCCATTGACTACCAATACGTTGTCGTCAGTGTTCTCGCTAAGTTCCAGACATCTCCGCCTGTCCATATCGAGCACCTTGACTGATTCTACAAATTTGCTGATGCCGCCTGCCACCATTTCTCCTATCTGGCTGGCTCCGAGAATCATCACGTTTTTAACCTCTATATTGCTCTTGCCGAGGAAATCCATCATCGGGTTGATTCCTTCCCTTGTGGTGATGATGAAGACCACATCGTGATATTTGAGCCTGGTGTCGAACTGGGGCATCAGGGTCTTGTTGTCCCGGGTTATTGCAACGACTCGGAATTGCAGCTTGGGTGCCATTGCCGCGGCGAACTCCGATATTTTCATATCTATGACAGGGGAGTCATCTTCCAGTTTGAATACTGCAAGCTGAAGTTTTCCTCTGGCGAAATCCATCGATTCTGTGGAAGCCTTGTGCTTCAGAAGGCCTGTTATCTCGGCAGCTGCAATTTTCTCCGGATAGAACATCAAGTCGATGCCCATCTCTGTGAAAAGAAACTTGTTCTCGTACGACAGATATTCCTCGTCATTGATGCGCGCGCAGACTTTCTTGCATCCTAATTTCTTGGCCAGCAGTGCGCTGACAAGATTGACATCCTGCGAGGCCGCCGGATTTACCGCTATGAAGAGGTCGGCGCTTTCCACTCCGGCCTCTTTGAGCACTTTTATTGATGACAGGCTGCCGGTGATGGTCACGACATCAGCTGTCAGGCTCAGTCTGGAAAGCCTTTCCGCATCGCAGTCAATCACTGTGATGTCATTGGCTTCCTCGCTCAGCATTTTTGCCAGATGCGAGCCTACTTCTCCAGCGCCTTCGATAATAATTGTCATAGAGTTATGGTAATATTTTATATCAGCTTCCGCAAAGTTATCAAATCTCCGGATTAAATGAAACCGATTGCTTGCAATGGCGGGAAATCACTTGAAATACTGGTCGTTCCAGTCAATTTTTCCGGCCGTATGTTTCCCGTGCAGAAGTGCTTGCAGGACAATGCTTTTCCGGTAAAGGCCCCTTACTTTCACTCCTGGATGGCTGAGCAGGTGCCGTGACACTTCTTCCGGAACAGGATTCCTGCCGAGACTTCGGAACTCCATATGCGCCGCAATCACAGCCTTGAATGAGGCAATCTCAAGTCTGGCCAGATAGGCTGCGGCTGCAATTCCGTCCACAACCATTCTGCAGAAAACCAGCTTTTTGGCTTTCCTGCAGGATTTTACGGCAATTCTTCTGGCGGCTTCCTCATTCAAGTTGTCCTCTCCGGCCTTGTGATGGGCCAGGGTGAGGGCGAGATTGTTCTGTAGCATAAGAAGATTGTTCCGGAAATTGAATTTGAGCTTTCGCGGGGAGCTGGACGGAAGGGTTCCTCCGCCGATATGCCAGACTGTTGATTCCGGAACGACCTTCACACTGTATCCTGCGAGCTGCATCTTCCAGCACAGGTCAATCTCTTCGAAATGCGCGAAAAACCTGTTGTCAAGTCCTCCCATCTCCCAGAATACTGAACGTCTCACTATCAGGCATGCTCCTGAAACCCAGAGGATTCCGCAATTGTTGTCATACTGTCCACCGTCCTTCTCCACATTCCCGGGAATCCGTCCCCGGCAGAACGGCAGCCCGATGCAGTCCAGCATCCCTCCGGCCGCTCCCGCATACTCGAACATATCCCGTTCCCGCAGTGAATGCAGTTTAGGTGCACAGGCTCCCAGGCCGGACTCTTTCTCCATTGTCTCCACAAGCGGGCGGAGCCATCCTTCGGAGACCTCTATGTCGCTGTTCATCAATACGTAAAGGTCTGTGTCCACCTGGCTGAGCGCCCTGTTGTAGCCTCCGGTGAATCCGTAATTCCTTTCAAGACAGATTCTCCTGATTTCCGGAAACTCCGCAGCCATCATCTCCATTGAACCGTCAGTGGAGGCGCTGTCAGCTACGATGACCTCTGCATCCAGCCCTTTGACTGATTCAATCAGCGGAGGCAGGAACTTTCTAAGATAATCGACTGTGTTCCAGTTCAGTATGACAATTGCCGTATTCATCGGTCTGTCTCCGGAAACTATTCATTGCAATGGCAATGGCCTTCTCCGTGCCCGCCACAACATCCGTCACCATCCCCGTGCCCGCCGCAGCAGCCATCTTCCTTGCTCTCTCCGCAGCATCCGTCTCCCTCTCCATGGCATCCGCCGTGGCAACCGCCGGAACAGTGACACTCATTCGGAAGAAACTCTCCGTGAAGCCCTTCGGTCAGTTCTTTCTCCGTAGCTTCTCTTACCGAGATGATTTCTCCTCTGAAATGCAATGTTTTGCCAGCAAGAAACTGATTGAAATCCATTGTGACTGAGTCCTCTTTGACCGCTTTCACTATGCCGAGGCACACCATTCCGGAAGAGTTCAGCATCGGGATTCTTTTTCCGACAACGAGAAGGTCTTCCTGAAGGACGCCGTCACTCTCGAATGATGATTTCGGAATGTCGAACTGCTTTTTAGGGTCGAATTCTCCGTAACCCTCTTCCGGGCTGAGAATGAAGTCAAATCTTTCTCCCGGTTCTTTGCCTTCAATATTTGCCTCGAATGCGGGGAGCAGCATATTTGTCCCGTGTATGTAGTCAAGCGGCTTTGTCTCAAGCGATTTGTCCACGATTTCTCCATCCACTTCCAGCTCGTATCTGAGGACGGCTACTTTGTTTTTTTCAATTTTCATTATATATCGGTTATTAAGATTATCCATTGAACATAACTCCCTCGAACGCGACAGTCGGAATCTGCCTGCCGAATCCGTTCATAGGGTCAGTGCCGGCTGCAACAAGGGAGTTCCACAGCGAAATCATATTGCCGGTTATCACCATTGTCTCCACCGGCCTGGCAATCATTCCGTCACAGAATTCGAAGCCGCCTATTCCGTATGAGAAGTCGCCTGTCGCAGCATTGCAGTTGCCGCCGTTGAATTCAGTGACAAGTATTCCGTTTCCGCAGAGCCCGAGTACTGCTCCGAGATCCAGAGATGCCTCTCCTCCGGCCCTCAATTCCTCTGTAAGTTGTCGGTTTCCTTTGACATATGGCAGAAGTACCGGTCTGTTGGCAGTCTCGGAGGTCGGAGCCATTCCTAATTTTCCGGACATATAGGTGCTGATGAAATACTCTTTCACTATGCCGTCCCTGATTATGTCCCGGTCAAGACAGGCTCTTCCGTCTGGTTCGAAGAGGATTGAGCCGCAGCGTCCTTTCACTCTCGGCCTGTCGAGGACAGTGATGCCGTCCCCGAATATTTTAGTGTCAACAGATCCGGTGAGGAAGGAGGAATTCTGCTGAATCGAATAGCCGCCCAATGCGTTGAGGACCGGCTGGATCAGTTTCCCGCAGACTCTTCTGTCCACGACCATTGTATATCTGCCCCCGGGCAGTTTTGCCGGGCCTATCTGCCTCACTGCCTCGTTCAGGGCGTTTTCACCGCAGCGGCTGTCCCTGATCCCGTTCAGGCGGATATCATAATCCCACCAAAGCCCGCTGTATATGTTGCCTTTCCGGTCTTCTATCGAGGACTGCGAACTGACTTCGAATGACGTTTCAATCTGCCTGCATCTAAGCCCGTTGGAGTCAATGAGGAGGGTGTCAGTCAAAGTGTTGTTGTACTCTGTTTCCTCGGAAATGAGTTTCCATCCGTCCCCCGAGGCACATTCTTTTCCAAAGACTGAGACCATTTTTGCCATATCGAGCCGGTCTTCGTTCCGTACGCTGTCATATCCGTCCCAGCAGAGTTCCATCTCGTCTCCGTTGATGGCGTCTTTCGCTGTTTCGCTTTCGTATGGAAGCCTTCTGAAAGGGTCTTCCGCCATCAGCCGGACATTTTCCACCGCCTGCTTCATAAACTGGGCTATGCTACTGTCCTCCAGCCTGTTGGTGGAGAAAACCCCATATCTGCCGTCTGCGATGATACGGAATGTGAGCGCCCTGTCTCCGGTCTGGCGGATATTGTCAATCTCTCCGTTCAGCAGGGCGAAAATATCTGTCCTTGCCTTGTCGAGAGACACCTGTACTCCGGACGCTCCGGCCTTCAGCGCCGCTTCGACGCTTCTTTCCGCAATCTCGCTCTCTTCTTGCGAAATAGCTCCTTTGAATCTTTCCATATCGCTCATTCTCATTCTCCTCCAACCAGAAGTTTTCTTACCAGCACAGTAGGCATTCCGCAGCTCACTGGAACTGACTGCCCTTTGCCGCATATCCAGGCGCTGTCGTCAATCTTGCAGTCATTTCCAACAGCCACAATGTCCTGAAGGGTCTGCGGCCCGTTGCCGGTGACATTTATGTCCTTTACAGGTTTCGTAAGTTTTCCGTTTTCGATAATGAATCCGCTTTTGACGTAGAATGTGAAATCGCCTTCGCCTATCCTCACCTGTCCGTTGCTGAATTCATCCACATAGATGCCATTTGGAACAGAAGCGATTATGCTTTCCGGTGAGGCATTGCCGCTCTCCATATAGGTGGCCCTCATTCTCGGGATTGGGGATGACCTGAATGTGTCCCGCCGGCCGTTGCCTGTAGGCGCCACTCCGAAGAACCTGGCGCTTATCCGGTCGTGAAGGTAGGATGTCAGGATTCCGTCCTCCACCATCATCGTGCGCTGTCCGGGCACTCCTTCGTCATCGAAATTCAGCGAGCCTCTGTTGCCCTTGATTGTTGCGTCATCCACAATGTTGATTCCCTGCGCGCAGACCCTGGTTCCCATCTTGTCCGAGAATATTGACTGGCCTTTCCGGTTGAAATCGGCTTCGAAAGCATGGCCCATGGCTTCGTGAAGCAGGATTCCGGACGCTCCGGCCCCCATCACAACGGCCATTTCGCCGCCTTTCGGTCTTTCGGCCTCGAATGCTGCGTCCAGATTCTTCACCAGCGAGTCAATCAATTCTGTTACAAGCTCCTCAGTCAGCATCTCGGCTCCTTTGCGGAAGCTCCGGGAGGCGTTCCGGCTGATTCTTTTCCCGTTTTGCTCGGCTATCATATTGGCCTGCAATGTGGTCATCGGCCTGGTCTCATACTTCAGCTCTCCGAAAGAGTTGTACATAAGATAGTCGCTTGTCTGGCTGGACAATGAACAGGCGACGGTAGTGATGCGGCTGTCCCTTTTCTTGATTCCGTCTTCGAGCCGGTAAAGCCATTCTACAGATACAGAAGGGCTTATGTCTTTCCACCCGTTCAGGACGGGATATCTGTCAGCTGCCGGATTAGGCATACCCGGAAACAGCCTTCTGACAAGCCGTCCTCCATTGGATGCCTGTGAGGTGTATGTCGCTCCTGTGCTGCGGGTGTCTCTCGGGGTGACTGGCCCGGAAGCGGAACCGCTTGCTATCGCAGATGCCGCTACAGCCGCCGCCTTCATATCCGAAGGCCTGGTGCTCTCGGAGTAGGCATATCCTGTCTTCTCTCCGCACAGCACCCTGATTCCCACTCCGAAATCAATGTTAAGTCCTCCGGAGGACACTTTGCCGTCCATCAACTGGTGGACCTGGTTCATCGTGTTCTCGAAATACAGGTCGCTGTAGTCTCCGCCGTTTGACAGGGCGGCAGCCACAAGATCCTGCATATCTTCCATCCTCACCCGGAATATGTCAAGATAATAATTCTTGTCAAGTATCATTTCAATTCTCAGTTAACATAGCCGCCTCTTTGATCCTGTCGTATGTGTCGCTGTCCTTGATTATCATTCTGTCTTTCCAGCCTTCTGCGACCACTTTGAACGGAATCTCCGAATTGTCAGCCAGTATCCACCTGTCAGCCAGAGGGATATAATCTTCAAAGAAATACTGCAGCCCGACTACGTATCTTCGCCTGATGGTCGCCTCCGGGATATTGTGCCCTCCGGCGGCAACTCTTGCCTTGACTCTTTCCACGGCCAGGTCCGGTGAGTTCAGCCAGAAATATAGGACGGTGACTGTGTATCCCTCGTTCTGGGCGTATCTGACCATTTTTTTCAGACTTCGTGTGGCAAGTGTGGTCTCGATAGCGAAATTTTCGTGCCTCTTGAAAAGATAATTTATCTTCAGAAGCATAAGTTTGCTCGCCTGGATTGATGCCGAATCCGGGCTGAAAGGGGAGAGGCTCTTGGCGAACTCATCTGAATTCACGAACTGGCTGCATCCCAGCATCTCGGGAAGCAGCGCGTATGACGCCGTGGTCTTTCCGGCGCCGTTGCATCCTGATACGATGTAGAGTTTCGGCATAATTTGGCGTTAAAATATTAAATGTCAGGCTTTTCTGTCAGGATGTGCCACTCCGTAGCCGAACAGGGCGAAGTCTCCCTTGCAGGGGTCTCCAGGGAATATCTCCCGGAATGCTCCGGTGATTTCCTCCACTGTCTTGATGTCTTTCTGCCGGCGGTTTGTCAGCCCGAGAATCACGGCCACGTCATAAACGTGAACATCCAGAGGTATCAGCAGTTCAGCCGGGGATGTGTTTTTCCACACTCCGAGGTCAACCTTCCCGTCATCCCTGACCATCCACCGGCGCATCATATTTATCTTCTTGTTTGGAGCTTTCAGGTCCTCTTTCTGTCCGAACACCTGCGTCCTTATCTCAGGAACACTCAGTGACTCAAGACTTTCAGTACGGCTGTAAATATCTTTGAGCCTCCGGCATATAGCCGCCGTCTCGCTCCACTTCACCGTCCTGTGAATGCTTGCGCTGTCGTCCCTCCATTCTCCTTTCATCACATAATCATATGGTTTCCAGTCCATATAGTCGAACAGCCTGCCGCAGTCACGGACTATCATAGCTCTCCGCCCCCAGGCGAAGTGCGCAGCGAAAACCGCCGCGACCTCTATGTCTCTGAGCCCGCATTTTCCGCTGCGCATCATTTCGGCAAATCTTTTCGGGAAAATTATCGGGTCCTCCTGAAAATATTGCGCGTCATTGTATTTCTCCGCCCATTCCTTGAGAAGGGCTGAAGTTTCAAAATCCATCTGAGTTATGCTGGCCTCCTGTGGGACATTAACTTTCCGTAGCTGATTCGAGCTTCTTCATTATTGAGAAGATGAAAGCGGCGGAGACAAGGCACAGTGCGATGAGCAATGTCCATACACCCCAGAGAGGAACTTTGTTCCAGATTGCCCCCGGGATTGACACAAGGTAGTTGCCGATGGCAGTGGCAGCGAACCAGCATCCCATCATGGCTCCCTTATATTTAGGAGGTGCTACCTTGGAAACGAATGATATGCCCATAGGAGAGAGGAGGAGTTCCGCGAAAGTCAGCACGAGATACGTGGAGATAAGCCATTCTGGTGACACGAGATCCGGGCTGACAGTGCCTCCGAGCTCTTTAGGTGATGCGAGACCGATGGAGGCTACTGTAAGGATTGTGAATCCGACAGCAGCCACAATCATTCCAAGACCGATTTTTCTCGGAGCCGAAGGCTCCTTGCCTTTCTTGGCCAACGCTCCGAAAATAGCGAGTGACACCGGCGTGAGGGCTACGACGAAGAAAGGATTGAACTGCTGGAAATCGGACGGAAGGATGTTCACGACTTTGTCCATGCCGGAGTAAATTGCTAATGCACCGCCCCAGAGGGCAAGAGTTGCAATTCCGCAAAGTATCCTGCTCTTCTTCTCCTCGCTCTGGAAAACTCCGAAGAGGGTATATATGGAAACAGCTATGAGGAACAGGCTGCCGATATTGAATCCGATCCTGGTGAATCCGCTCACTGAGCTGGCTGTGTAGTCGCGGGCGAAGAGAGTCATTGTCGCACCGTTCTGATGGAATGCCATCCAGAAGAAAATAACCACTGCGAATACGAGAAGCAGGGCTGTGATGCGGCTCTTGGTCTGCTCAGGGGTAAGCTCGACCTCCACTTTGTTGGCTGCTTTGGCCTGCTTTGCGTTCACGTCAGCGTGCTTGAACCAGCTGCGGCATCCGTAATAAATGAGCACAGAAATAATCAGGGAAACGCAGGCCACCGCGAACCCATAGTTGTATGCGTTTGAAAGCTTTTCGATATAGAACTGGCTGAATCCGGTGATGTCCATTCCGGCTGCTCCCTGCATTGTCCCGGCAATTGAACTGAGCTTGTCGGCGTTGGCAAGATTGCCATCCAGAATCTGGTGTGCAAGAGCCGGCACTTCGGCATTGTAGACAAGCCCGGATTTTCCAAGGAAGAAGTTGGTGACGGCCTTGGCCATTGAAGGAGCGAACATAGCACCTATGTTTATGGCCATATAGAAAAGGCTGAAAGCGGAATCCCTCTTGGCGGAGTATTTAGGGTCGTCATAAAGGTTTCCGACCATTACCTGGAGATTGCCCTTGAAGAGTCCGGTGCCGATTGCGATAAGTGTCAATGCTCCGAACATCAATACTTTGCCGAATGTGTCAGGTGCTGTAGGAATCGACAGGCAGAGATATCCGAAGAACATCACAGTGATACCGATGGTGACGCATTTGCCGTAACCTATCTTGTCCGCAAGCATACCGCCGAAAAGCGGCATAAAATAAACTCCTGCCAGGAAAATCGAGTAAATCTGGGTGGCAGCGGCTGCGCTGAATCCGAATTTTGCCTGGATGAACAGGAGGAAGATGGCAAGCATCGTGTAGTAACCGAAACGCTCTCCCGTATTGGCGAGAGCCAAGGCGAAAAGTCCTTTAGGCTGGTTTTTGAACATATTTTATCAATTAAAGGTTTATATTTTCATATCCCGATTTAACAAACTTACATAAAATCTTTCGATTTTACGCCAGTTGTATAAAAATCAA
>JBJEBM010000054.1:0-14089 GCA_051870055.1 Candidatus Cryptobacteroides sp. | reverse complement strand
CCGATCTATCCATTGCCCCGGATGACTTTCCGGCGCCAACAAGTGTGTGGATTTCGTCTATGAAAAGGATGATTTTCCCTTGGCTGTCAACCACTTCCTTGACAACTCCCTTAAGACGTTCCTCAAATTCTCCCTGATATTTGGCTCCTGCTATAAGTGCTCCCATGTCGAGCGAATAGACAAGTTTGTCTTTGAGGTTCTCAGGCACGGCGCCATCGATAATCTTCTGCGCAAGGCCCTCCGCGATGGCGGTCTTGCCCACGCCCGGCTCGCCTACGAGGATAGGATTGTTCTTTGTGCGTCTGCTCAATATCTGAAGGACTCTCCTTATCTCATCGTCCCTGCCAATCACCGGGTCAAGTTTTCCATTGGCCGCCAGCTCATTGAGATTGACGGCGAATCTGCCCAGGAATTCATACTTCCCCGCATTCCCGTTGTTCTGTGTGTTGTTTCCCATATAAATAACTCCTTTTTGTCTCCGGAGTCATTTATACGACTATGAGCCGTCCGCTCCGAAGAACAGACGGCTTCAGTCCAAATTATATTCCTATGCCGGATTGCTGACAAATTGTCAGCAGTCGGGATTATTCCTGCTCGCTTGCAGGGTTCTCCTGCTGTACTGGTGCTGAAGGGAAAGCAGGCTGCTCAGTGGCAGTATTGCTTATCTGGTCGGTGATGTCCACCTGTGTTCCCTTGGAGCCCATGGTGAAAGAGGAAATGATAGACACTACAAGGATGAATGTGACAAGACCCCAGGTGACTTTCTCAAGCATATTGGCGGTCTGTCTGACACCGAATGTCTGGTTTCCCGCAACGAAGTTGCTGGCCATACTGTCGCCTTTGCCGTTCTGGAGCAGAACAACAATCGTCAGAAGAATGCTGGCGATGACAATGAGTACAACGAGAATAGAAAATATTGCGTTCATAACGTCTGATTATTTATCAATTTGTCCAATTTCTCAATAAGGGATGCAAAGTAAGCACTTTTTTCCGGGAATGCCAAAATAAGTTTGTCATAAATGCGTTTTGCCTGCTCGAAATAGCCCTGTTCAGCATAAATTTCAGCAAGAGTCTCCGTGCAGAACTCCAAGCTCAGGTCTTTCGCCCTGTCGTCCGGAGGGCTGACTTTTTTCTGGGCAAGAGGGAAAATGAAATTGTCATCGGAACGTTTGACTTTCTCATATTCATCCGCGGAGAAGAAATCCCCTCCGGCCGCGCGGACCCGTTTTGCAGAGGCGGAGGAACCGGTCGGCTTATCTTCCTCTATAGGCTTATGCTCCTCTATATACGAGCGTACCAGGGATTCCAGATTGAAATCGGAGTAATCGGTATCTCTTCCGGAATTGGCTATCTCTGCTATTATTCCCCTGTCAACCAAATACATAGCCTGATCCGCAAACTGGCTGGTCCCCCAGGAGTCACCTCCAAGGCGGGCCATCCGGACACACAGTTCCTTGCGTGCGGCGGCGAACCACGGATAAAGATTCACCACACCGGCAAGTTCATCCATAGTCAATGTCTTCAGGTTTATAGATTTCTGTTCCATCTGCAAAATCTGTTCGTTCCGTTATTACCAATTCGCCACGGTGGCATTGAATATATCCTCGCAGAGTTTCTCTATAATTTCTTCACACAGAGTGGATTCCACTGCGTCAAGAGACTGGGTGGAGTCATAGTCGGCATATGCGGAGAACGACTTGTCCTGGAAATCGTCCTCAGGATATTTCCTGTTTGTGAAAGAAATCTTGACCGACACTGTCAGACGGTTCTGGGATGCCACCTCTTCGGCCGTCACAGCCGTCGCCCTGACATCATAGCCTGTAACCGCACCTGTAATCTCAAGGTCTCCGTCCATCTCCACCTGTTCAAGGCGGGTCATCTTTCTGAACTTGTCCTTGAGAGACTCTGTAAGTTCGTTGCTGAGAGTAGGGTTGACTTTCAGCGCTTTATATTCAAAATAATTAATCGTCACTGTCTTGATGTCAGGCTGAATCGATGTTCCCGAGAATGAGTAAATTCCGCAGGAACGGACTATCAGCGCTGTCACAGACAACGCCGCCACGGCCAAGGCACAAGACAGTATCTTTCTTGGTATTCTCATCTTAATCGTCTGACTTTCTTTGGTTTCTGAATTCCGGAGGTATCTTTCGGTAGAGTGTCCTCTCGGAAATGCCAAGTTCCTCGGCTGCCTTTTTCCTGTTTCCGTTGTGGCGTTCGAGAGCCTTTCTTATCAATTCCTCATTCACTTTATGGAGAGAATAGTTTTCGCCTTCCGGATCTATGTCCCGGACATTGGAATTGCCGGTATATTCTTCCTGGATATCCACATCCGTTTCTTTTCCCCAGCCTGAATCCGGTCTTGAAACATATCCGTCTTCCTGTCCGGCCGGAGGAAGAGTCCTGGTATGTACCGGGGACGGGGAGGAAGAACTGTCAGCGTGAAAACTTCCGGAAGCAATTATCTTTTTCAGATTGTTCACTTCGGCGTTAAGGCTGTACAGGGCCTTGTATATTTCCTGTTTCTCATCCTGGGAAATATTGCCGCTGTTGTCCTGGTATTTCACCGGGACTGCATTGACATTGTCCTGTGGCAGATATGTTGACAAAGTGTCAGCATTCACCTCGCATTTTCCTGACACCGGAGACAGTCTCTGGCCCTCGAGAGCCGACACGGTCTCTGTGATGTTCTTGAGCTGGCGGATATTTCCAGGCCACCTGTATTTGGTGAGAAGTTCTATGGCATCGTGGGTCAGAGTCACCTTGTTCATTCCGTATTTTTCGGAAAAATCAGAGGTAAACTTCCTGAATAGCAAATAGATATCCGATTTTCTCTCCCGCAGGGAAGGCATCATTATCTGTATAGCATTGAGACGGTAATAGAGATCCTCCCTGAATTTTCCTTTGGATACGGCATAGAGAAGGTCCACATTTGTGGCGGCAATCACACGGACATCCGTTTTGCTTACTTTGGAGTCTCCGACACGGATGAATTCGCCCGACTGGAGGACCCTGAGCAGTTTGGCCTGCGAAGGAAGCGGAAGTTCGCCCACCTCGTCAAGGAACAAGGTACCCCCGTCAGCGACCTCGAAATAGCCTTTCCTGTCGTCTATGGCACCCGTGAAGGAACCTTTCACGTGTCCGAAAAGTTCAGAATCTATGGTGCCCTCCGGAATAGCCCCGCAGTTCACTGCGAAATACTTCGAGTTCTTCCTGCGGCTGTTCTGGTGGATAATTCTCGGAATGTTGTCCTTGCCCACGCCGCTCTCTCCTGAAACCAGCACTGTCAGATCTGTCGGAGCCACAGCGACTGCCATTTCAAGCGCCCGGTTGAGAGCCGGATCATTGCCGATAATATCGTATTTATTCTTTAATTTTTGTAATTCTTGTGCGTCCATACAGGACAAAGTTACGAAATCAGTTTAAATTATGAACTCTTATTGCTGAAAATTGCAAATTTGTTAGTAACTTGGCGCAAAATTTGAGTGAACATTTAATTTATATTATTTACTTATCGTTTAAATTATGAGAAAGGAAATCAAAACATTGGCGGTGGCAATCCTTGGGCTTGCCGCTGTTGGTTGTGCTTCACCTGCAAAGATGGCGGAGATGGCGGAGAACGTTACTGTCACCTGCGATCCTTCACCACTTGAGGTTGTAGCCGGCAAAATCGATGCAACTGTATCAGTAACTTACCCTGCTGACTACTTCCATCCAAAGGCAATCCTCGAGGTTACCCCTGTTATTGTTTATGAGGGAGGCGAGGCTGCTATGACTCCGTTTATGTATCAGGGCGAGAAAGTCAAAGATAACTACACAGTGGTTTCTTCAGACGGCCAGACTGTTACCGAAAGAGTTCACTTCAACTATGTTGAGGGAATGGAGGTATCACATCTCGAGCTCCGCGGTATCGTTAAATACAAAGCAAGAACTTGGGATCTCCCTGTAAAGAAAGTCGCTGACGGTGCCAACACCACTTATATGCTCGTGAACTTCGGCGGAAAAGCCGGCCACGTAGCTTACAAGGCTGACAACTATCAGGAGGTTATCCCTCAGACCGCTGAAGGCCAGATTCTCTACACCATCAACTCAGCAGACGTTCGCAGCAAAGAGCTCAAGTCAGAGTCCATCAAAGACTTCCAGGCAGCTCTCGACGAGATCAAAGCTAACGAGAGAAAGACTCTCAAAGGCACTGAGGTTGTAGCTTACGCTTCACCTGACGGTGGCGAGTCACTCAACGCAAAACTTTCTGACAAACGTTCCAAGAGCGGTGCAAAAGCTTGGAACAAAGTTGTTAAAGGCAAAGAGGTTTCTGATCCTGAGGTCAAGAGCGTAGGCCAGGACTGGGAAGGCTTCCAGGAGCTTGTTGCAAAATCAGACATCGAGGATAAAGACCTCATCATCCGCGTTCTTTCTATGTACAGCGACCCGGCTGTCCGTGAGAGCGAAATCAAGAATATGTCTGAGGTTTACACTGTTCTCAAGAAAGAAGTTCTCCCTGAACTCCGCCGCGCAAGATTCATTGCAAATGTTGAGTATCAGAACTATACAGCAGAGGAACTCCTCCAGCTCGTAGAGGAGAACAGCGATGTTCTCGACGAGGAGGCTCTTCTCCGCGCAGCTTCTCTTGTTAAAGATCTCGATGCTAAAGAGGCTATCTACAAGAAAGCTATCGACAAATACAACAGCGACCGCGCACAGTTCAACCTCGGCGTAGTATATCTCAACCAGGGACACCTCAACAAAGCTGAGAAAACATTCAACAAAGTTGAGACTAAAGACGCTGACCTCGAGAACGCCAAAGGTGTCATCGCTCTCCGCAACGGTGACCTCGCAGCTGCCGAGAAGGCATTCGCTGCTGCCGGCAACACTGAGAACCAGGCTGTTGTTGACATTCTCAATGGCAAATATGAGAAGGCTGCCGCTGCTCTCAAAGGCACCAACTCATTCAACGAGGCTCTTGCTGACGTCCTCACTGACAAACTCGCTGAGGCTTCCGCTGCCCTCAAGTGCGACTGCCCTAAGTCAAACTACCTCCGCGCTGTAATCGCAGCACGCCAGGGCAAAGCTGCTGACGTTAAAGCTTATCTCGCAAAAGCCGGTGAGTGCAAAGACCTCGCAGCACGTGCAGAGAAAGACATTGAGTTCGCTCAGTACAGATAATTCAGACGCCTCAGGCGTTAATGAAAACATACGGAGGGGTTGACTGGCAAGTCATCCCCTCTTTTTTTAACCAGACAATATTCCGAGTAAAATAACTATATATGAGATTTTTATCCACATTATTGATTCTTCTCGCGACAGCAGTATATTCATCTGCTGAAGGCACTGCAAGACCGGAAACCCCTGCTGGATCAGCTGCTCAGGCTGACACCGTAAAGAAAGCCCTGTTCACCGATTTCGAGGCTGTTTATGAAGGAAAAGTACAGAAGCTTTCCGACTATGTAGGCAGAGGAAAATACGTATTGGTGGACTTCTGGGCAAGCTGGTGCGGCCCGTGCAGAAGGGAAATACCTTACCTCAAGAATGTTTACAGAAAATACGCCGGAAAAGATTTCGAAGTGCTCGGTGTAGCCACATGGGACAAGCCGGAAGCCACCAAAAGGGCAATTATTGAAGAAAACATTCTTTATCCCCAGATTCTCAACGCACAGGACGCTGGTTCCAAAGCCTATGGAATCGAAGGCATTCCTGAAATCATCCTGTTCGGGCCTGACGGAAAAATACTCCACCGCGGGCTCAGGGGGCCGTATATTGAAGCCACTGTGAAGCGTTACGTCAAACCTGTTGGCGAATAAGATTATGAAACTCCGTATCCGGGAAACAGCCCTGGACCTTCCTGCCGCCTCAATAGCGGACGAAGTGAACGCAAGGTTGAAAGAAAATCCTGTTTTGGTAATAACCGCTCCGCCGGGTGCTGGAAAATCCACCTTGCTTCCTCTCACTGTCTATAACGGCAATGACGAGGGAAAAGTGCTTGTTCTTGAACCACGCAGAATCGCCGCAAGACAGATAGCGGAAAGAATGGCTGAACTGGTCGGAGAACAGGCAGGGCAGACTGTAGGATACAGGATCAGATTCGAGAACAGAGTGTCGGCGGCCACCCGCATAGAAGTTCTCACAGAAGGAATACTGACACGTATGCTGGTGGACGACCCTGCGCTGGAAGGAGTGTCTACTGTCATTTTCGATGAATTTCACGAGAGGAGTCTCGCTTCAGATGAAGCACTTGCCCTTGTGATGGAGTCGAGGGAAATCATGAGGCCGGACCTTAAGGTCATAATTATGTCAGCCACAATTGACACAGACGAAATCAGCCGGTCTTTGAAAGCGGACGCAGTTCACAGCGAGGGAAGAATGTTCCCCGTGGAAATAATCAACTCACAGAACGACATTGACATACACAATTGTGCCGAAGAAGTTGCCAGATACATTGGAAGGGCGCATAGAGAACACGACGGGGACATCCTTGCATTTCTTCCGGGAGAGGCGGAAATCAGGAGATGCATTGAAATCATAGGCGGTCGCCTCGGTGACACTCATATCTGCCCTCTATATGGAATGTTGCCCCAGACGAAACAGAGGGAAGCCATAGCACCGAGCCGTCCCGGAGAGCGTAAAGTAGTGATAGCTACATCCATAGCTGAAACTTCCCTGACCATTGAAGGTATACGGACTGTGGTGGATTCAGGATTGTGCCGGAAAATGGTTTTCGACACCAGGAACGGACTAAGCCATCTGGAGACTGTACAGATAAGCCTTGATATGGCCAGGCAGCGAAGCGGACGGGCAGGACGCGTGGCACCAGGAGTATGCTACCGGCTGTGGAGTAAAGGAACTGAAATGAGGATGAAAGAATGCAGGTCTCCGGAAATTCTTGACGCAGATCTGGCATCCACCGTGCTTGAAACAGCCGCCTGGGGAGAGAACGACATCTTGAGACTGCCCTGGCTCACGCCGCCTCCTGAAGTAAATGCTGTCCGTGCCCGGGAGCTGCTCAAATCTCTCGGTGCCCTGGACGTGAACGGCAAGATTACTGAGCACGGGCGCAAGATGGCCGCATTGCCCTGCCATCCACGTATATCACAGATGCTTATCAAAGCAGAAACTCCGGAACTGAAAGCACTTGGAGCGGATATCGCAGCCGTGCTTGAAGAACGTGACCTGATGACAAACGAAAACAGTTCGGACATCTGCCTGAGAATTGACGAACTGAGAAAGTTCAGGAAAAAATCCAGCACCGCACGAGGATGGTCCAAAATCGGCCGTATTTCGCAGCAATACAGGCAGATGGTGAAAGTATCCGAAGACAATGCGGAAGCTGACAGATACGCCGCCGGAAAGCTGATTGCGGCAGCATATCCGGAGCGTGTTGCGAAAGCCAAAGACAACTGCGGGCATTTCCAGCTTGCCTGCGGAGATCCTGCCAGAACCTGTCAAGGTGACGAAATGGGCTCGTACGAATGGATAGCGGCCGCCGTAATCAACGCCGGAAAAGACAATGACGGAAGAATATTCCTGTCCGCACCTCTCAATGTGGATGATATAGCGGATATGATATGGACCCGGGAGAATATTGCCTGGGACAGCCGCACAGGCTCTGTCACAGCACTGAGCGAATCCAAAATCGGCTACCTCACAGTAAGTTCCAAGTCATTGTCGGGGAACATAAGGGAACAGGTTGTCCGGGCGGTTTGTGAAGCGGCTCCGAAAGAAGGCGCCACAATGTTCGACTTTTCTGATGACGTGCGCAATCTGCAGAGGCGTATAAGCATTGTAAATACCTGGCATCCAGAACTCGGCCTGCCTGACGTTTCCACAGAAAGATTCCTGTCCAAAGCCCCTGAATGGTTGCCGGCATATATCGGGAAAGCGTCCACTGTCTCCGAACTGCGCAAGATAAACCTTTGCGAGGTCCTGTGGGGAATGCTGGATTACAGCCAGCAGCAGGCTGTTGAGAGAATCGCGCCATCACACATCACAGTTCCGGCTGGGAGCCGTATAAAAGTGGCATACAGGCCCGGAACGGACATTCCCGCCATACAGGTAAGACTTCAGGAGTGTTTCGGGATGATTGACACACCGCGTGTGGACAACGGCAGAGTACCCGTCCTGATGGACCTGCTTTCTCCCGGATACAAGAGTGTCCAGTTGACGTCAGACCTGAGAAGTTTCTGGGAAAACACCTATTTTGAAGTCAGAAAAGAACTCCGCAGACGTTATCCGAAGCATTCCTGGCCGGACAATCCGCTTGAGGCTGAAGCTGTAAGAGGCGTGAAAAGGAGAAATTAATATCGAAACTATGGCAATATTCCGTATCTGTTTGCTAACTTTGAAAAAAAATAACACTGATATGCTTATAAGAAAAACTTTAGCAGTTCTGGCTGCGGTGACAATGGGCACCACTCTTTTCGCAGGAAATGACAAACCTGCTGAAATCACGGTTATATCATATAATATCCGGATGGGGCCGGCGAAGGATGGAACAAACTCGTGGGAATACCGTTATCCAGCTTCGGCAATGATGATAGACGACCAGGCGCCTGATATTTTCGGAGTCCAGGAAGCTTATGACTATCAGGTTCGTTATCTCAATGAGTATTGCCGCGGATATAAGTCTGTAGGAGTGGGAAGAGAGGACGGAAAAAGCAAGGGAGAACATATGTCCATCTTCTACAACACCAAGAATATCCAATTGTTGAAATGGGGAACATACTGGCTCTCAGACACTCCAGAGAAACCTTCAATGGGTTGGGACGCAGCTTGTATGAGAACGGCAACCTGGGCTCTTATGAAGGACAAGAGGAGTGGCAGGAAATTCTACTATGTGAACACGCACCTCGACCACGTTGGCAAGGAAGCCCAGAAGAACGGACTGAAACTCATTGTGGAGCGCATAAAGGCTATGAATCCTCAGGGATATCCTATGATTCTGACCGGTGATTTCAATGTAAAACCGGAGAATCCTGTTCTGAACGACCTGGACAATATGATGACAAGCGCAAGGAAATCAGCCGTCAAGACTGACAATGGGGACACATTCAACGGCTGGGGAAAAGGCAAGGGAGTGATTGACTATATCTATTATTCCGGATTTTCCACCTGCACGAGTTTCGAGGTGATACGCAAGCCTTATATGGAAAGGACATTCATTTCAGACCACTATCCTATAAAGGCCTGCCTGGTATTCTGATATATTTGAGTTAATAATGCAAGCCGCCCGGAAGGAATATGTACCATCCGGGAGGTCATTTTTATACGTTTATCACTACTGCCTGCTGAGTTTGAAACCGAGTTTCATTCCATTATAAGAATTTGAAAGGCTTGAAATTGCGCTTACAGTCGTGGATTTGTTTCCTACTACAGAAAGAACTGTTTTCAGGAATGAAAGGAATCTGTCAGACTCGAACAGGAGTTCGCATCCTGAAGTAGTGGCTTTGAGATAGCCTGTGATTGAAAGGTACTTCATTGTCTGGCCGAACTGAAGAGTGAGTTTTCCTTCCTCGGTGTTCTGTTTCCAGGTACCGTTGAGAGTTTTTCCAAGGATTGTGCAGGAGAATGACATACCATCATTGAATGTGAATGACACTGTACCCTCTTTGATACCCACTTTTTCAAATGCTGAAGCCACTTTCTTCTCCATTCCTGAAGTCACGGCGGAGCCGGCTATATTGGAAAGAGCGTTATCTCCGGTCATATCAATAGCAGGTCCGGTATATTTCCAGGTTCCCGGAAGAGACACATTGCTGGAATTCGTCACGGCGTCAACGACATTGGTGACTGCATTTACAACATCACCTGCTTTTGTGCCTTTAAGCAGGTCAGTGAGACTCTGCGCAGATACATTGAAAACAATGGCTGGGACAAATGCAGCAGCCAGTGACATAAATAATCTTTTCTTCATAACTATTTAATAATAAGGTTACTCTGTTTCTTTCCACCCTTGTGCGTGGATAGGAAGTTCTGCACCGGTTGGCATTACAATGACCGTGCCGACATCGCTTTTGGCAAGGTGTCCGATGATGCTGAATGACTGGAAATCGTGCCTGAATTTTTCATAATCCGACATTGATATCACATAAAGAAGACGGAAGTCCTCTCCACCGTTCAATGCAGCGGACATAGGATCGAGATCAAGGCGTTTGCCGAGTTCGAATGAATTGCCCTCAAAAGGAATCTTGTCGGAATAAAGCTTGACTCCGAGCCCGCTGTCTTCGTTAAGCCTCTTTACAGCGTCGGCAAGACCTCTGTCAATGAAATATCCATAAGACGGGATTATGCCGCTTTCTTTCAGACCTTCAAGCACGCCAGGATTGATTTCAGGCTTCAGATAAGCACCTGCAATCATCTTGTAATTATCCAGATTCATCTTTTCGGCAAGACTTCCTGACTTCTCTATTCTTGCCTTTTCCTGCTGAAGAAGGCACATTCCGAGATAGGCACCGCCGACATTTCCGGAAATGCACACAAGATCCTTGCTTTTGGCCTGTTTCTTCGAATTCTCTGTCTCACCGTCCGTCTCTCCCGAAATGCTGACTGAAATCAGAAGTCCGTTGCGTGACGGACCGAGGTCCAGGTCAATGCAGGAGACATTATGTTCCCTGGCAGCGACGACTATGCCGTCCCATAGTTCGCATATCTGCGGATATTCGAGTTTGGATGAAACGGATATCCTGACATTCAAGGAAACAGGCCTGGCAAGAGCAGCGTACAACTCCCCCACTGTACCAATAAAGCATTTATATCCAAGATGTTTCAACGGAAAATATGTAAGATCGAAGTCTATTCCCTCTGTCCAGAGTCTTGAAGAAGTCCTGACTACACTGTTCTTGGATGGAAGAAATGCAGAAGAGTGTCTCATAGAAGAACCTGCCCTTTCAAGCAGACGGTTCACAGCACCCTTTCTGCCAATATCGCTGAAATTAATTTTGTCCATTTCTTCGAACTATTATATATTTACATTATCAATGCAAAAATAATACATTATTTCTACATTTTTGAACTATCGGGTATGAGAAGAAATATAGCCCTGTTTGACCTGGACGGTGTGATTCTGGATACGGAGAACTTTTACACACAACTATGGAGCAATCTTGGAGAACATTTTTTCGGAGAGAAGAATTTCGGTATTAAAATCAAGGGACAGACTCTTGTAAAAATAATGGATGACTACTTTCCGTCCGCCGCTGACAGGAAGTTCATAATCGATAAACTTGATGATTTCGAGCGAAATATGCCTTACGATTATATTCCCGGTGCTGAACAGTTCATCCGCAGTCTTAAGCCGTCAGGAATCAAATCCGCTGTGGTTACAAGCTCCAATAAAGTGAAAATGGAGAATGTTTACAGGAAACATCCTGACTTCAGGGATTTGTTCGACTATATTCTTACAAGCGAAGATTTCACGGAATCAAAGCCTTCTCCTGAATGTTATCTGAAAGGAATGAAACTTCTCGGAGGAAATCCGGAAACATCGATCGTGTTCGAGGATTCCGTAAGCGGTCTCCAGTCAGGCAAATCGTCCGGCGCTTTCGTTGTCGGACTTACCACTACAAATCCATCAGAAACAGTCAGTCAGTATGCTGACCTCATAATACCTGATTTCACAATAATCAATCCTGATGAGGTGTTTTAACACTCCTTGCTGTTACCCTTGCACCATAGACCGAAATTACAACGAAGCATATCAGAGGCAGTACAAATGAAACATTGACGGACGGCATCGAAAATATCGTATCTGCGTCGATTATTGAGGCCTGGAGAGGTGGCAGGATGCTTCCGCCGAGAATGGCCATTATAAGACCTGCAGAACCTAATTTAGCATCCTCACCGGTTCCATCAAGAGCGATTCCGTAAATTGTAGGGAACATCAGGGACATACATATACTGATGGCTACGAGACAATACAGTCCGGCGCGGCCCTGCAGCAGAATAACTCCTGCGGAAAGCAGTATTCCACCCGATGCAAATAATGAAAGCATACGCCCAGGACTGAAATATTTGAGAAGGAAAGTGCAGACAAATCTCGACAGGACGAAAAATATCATTGCAATGATATTGTACCCCTGGGAGAGAACCTCGGCTGGCTTTTCGGAAAGAACACCGCTTGAGTTTTCACCGAGAAGTGACAGAATTCCCCTCTCGAAGCCGTTCGGAGCCGTTCCCGCAAGTATTGCCGTACCATACTGTATAATGAATGTCCAGCACATTATCTGCGCGCCTACATAGAAGAACTGGGCAAGGACACCCTCTCTATAAGATTTTATTGAAAACAGTCTTTTTACAGTCGGTATGAAACCTGCATTTGCCCCGCTGTCTGCGTTCTTCGGCATTTTTGTAAGGAAAATTATTACAAATATCACCGCAATTACCAATGATATTGCAAGATACGGGGCAATGAGGATGCCCAGGTCACTGTGCTTCATTATCTCGAATTCCCCAGGGGAAAGAAGAGCCCTGTCGGCACTGCTCATCGGATCGAGCCTGTTCTGGATGAAATTCATTGCCACGAACATTCCCAGCAGAGAACCGCACGGATTGAAACTTTGCGCAAGATTCAGTCGTCGGGTAGCAGTCTCCTCAGGGCCCATTGACAGAATGTAAGGATTGCAGGACGTCTCAAGGAATGAAAGGCCGCAAGTCATTATGAAATACGCTGCAAGGAATGGATAATATGAGCCCGTCTTCTCTGCCGGCAAGAAAAGGAAAGCCCCTAAAGCGTAGAGTCCAAGTCCTACGAGTACACCTGACTTGTAAGAGAACTTCCTTATGAAGAGCGCGGCCGGTATCGCCATAGCAAAATAGCCTCCGTAGAATGCAACCTGCACAAGAGCCCCGTCAGTGACACTCATTCTGAAAATCTTGGAGAAAGCCTTGACCATCGGGTTGGTAATGTCATTGGCAAATCCCCAGAGGGCGAAGCATAAAGTTATGAGAATGAACGGGATGACATAGCTGATTCCGTCTTTGCTTAGTATCGGGGTTTCTTCTTTCATTGACAAAAATGATTACTTTCAGACAAATTTACCAAAATATTACGACAGGTAAACAAAAAGGATGACTTGGAGTGAACACTCACAGGCCATCCTCAATATTATTGTGCTCAATTATGACTACAGTCCCCTGAGAAGATTGGTCATACTTACTTTCTTGTCAATCATAGCACGGAGTTCTGACACCGGAACGCGTACCTGCTCCATAGTGTCACGGTCACGTACAGTCACACAATTGTCCTTGAGAGTCTCGTGGTCAACAGTGACGCAGAAAGGAGTGCCTATCGCATCCTGGCGGCGGTATCTCTTGCCTATGCTGTCTTTCTCGTCGTACTGGTAGTTGAAATCATATTTAATCTCATCGACAACCTTTTGGGCGTACTCCGGAAGTCCGTCTTTCTTGATGAGAGGAAGCACGGCGACCTTGATTGGAGCGAGCGGGGCAGGAATTCCAAGCACGACCCTGGACTCTCCTCCCTCAAGTTCCTCAACTTTGTAAGAATGTGAAAGGACGGCCAGGAACATACGGTCAACACCGATGGATGTCTCAACACAGTATGGAGTGTAGCTCTCCCCTGTCTCCGGATCGTAATACTGAATCTTCTTTCCGGATAGTTTGGCGTGATTTCCAAGGTCGAAATCAGTTCTTGAGTGGATTCCTTCCAGTTCTTTGAATCCGAATGGGAAATTGAACTCTATGTCTGTAGCCGCATTTGCATAATGGGCGAGTTTCTCGTGGTCGTGGAAACGGTAATTCTCTGCTCCCATTCCGAGATTGACGTGCCATTTCATCCTGTTGGCCTTCCATTTCTCGAAGAATTCCATTTCAGTCCCGGGCCTGCAGAAGAACTCCATTTCCATCTGCTCGAACTCCCTCATTCTGAATATGAACTGACGGGCCACAATCTCGTTGCGGAAAGCCTTTCCAATCTGGGCAATACCGAACGGAATCTTCATTCTGCCAGTCTTCTGGACGTTGAGATATTCAACGAAAATTCCCTGTGCCGTTTCAGGACGGAGATAAATCTTGTCATCGGCATCGCCGGTGTTGCTGATCTGGGTGCTGAACATCAGGTTGAACTGACGTACGTCGGTCCAGT
>JBJEBM010000053.1:0-14197 GCA_051870055.1 Candidatus Cryptobacteroides sp. | reverse complement strand
TGAAATATGCCGGTTTGGAAACGGCTCGTTTCCAGTTCCTGTCCCAATACAAATCCCCATCAACGTACATCTTGATACTGTCCCCGTAACGCTCCAGCCTGAAGACGTGGAAGTCATTGCTCAATGATTCTACATCCCTGAAGTATGTCAATGCCAGCTGATGCTGCATCCACGTCTGCTTTTCAGGGAAATTGACCCAGTCCGGTATGGCGACACCCTCTGCCTTCAGCCACCAGTACAGAATTCCGCTGCTGAATTTCCAGTCCGGCCAGGTATCGTCCGGCATCGTTTCAACTATGTCAATTTCAAGGTTTGGATTTTTCCAGGCAGTAGGAGCGTCTCCCATCCAGATAGCGTTGCTCACATGAGCCGCGTGTTTGACGAGTCTGGCCCTGATTTCAAGCGCTGAATTTCCACCAACGCTGAATTTCGACTTGACTCTTCCGGCAGTGTAATGCATCTTTCCGCTTTCCTCCTTACGCACCGCAAGTCTCAGGCAACCATCGGAAACGCTTACATTATCATCCTTGAAATCAAAGATTTTCGATGTGACCCATACATCAGTCCCCCATTTGTCAGGATTCCAAGTATCAAACTCATCACTTTTTTCCTCGACAAGAATCCATTCGGGAGCCGGTTCAACACTGTCCTCCTTGGAGCAGGAAAACAGGACTGCCAAAGCCAGCAGAAGTATTGTTATTTCAGTATATCTTTTCATTTCCTCGAAAATTAAAATCAATAACCAGGGTTGTTAGGCTTGAGATTCTCATTCAATTGCATATCAGTCGTAGGAAGAGGCCACAGGTACTGCCTGTCATTCCAACACCTCTCTGACAGCGCCATTATCTTGCCCTGCTGCTCAAGTTCCGAAAAGTCCGGAAGTCCGTTTTCATCAATCTTCGGAGCGGCGGCCCAGAACCAATTGCCCATATAATCATCTGATGTGGACATAGGGTATTTCATACCATAGTTTTTCCTGTTCAGGGAAACCGAAGCCAATCTCCACCTCACAAGGTCCATATACCGGAGCCCTTCCATTGCGAATTCCATCCTCCTCTCAGTACGCAATGCCAGCCTGAGCTTGGCCTGGTCCATAGTCGTGACTGCCGGATACCTGGAGGTGTTTTCCTTCGTGGTCTTGTAGGCCCTGGCCCTTACTGTATTGATGGCGTCCAGAACGCTCTGGTCTATATCGTCCAGTTCAATTCTGGCCTCGGCATAAATCAGGTAAATCTCCGCAAGCCGGATAATTATCATATCATTCGCAGCCAGATAGTCGCTCATCCAGGATTCATCCACCGATTTTCTCCATATCAGTCCATTGTAGGAGGCATATTGCTGAAGATATCTTGTATCCTTGTTCTGGATATCATATTGGCCGGTATTGTAGTTGTAAAGTTTTGAAGCCCGAGGGGAAGGATCGTATCCGACACCCATGAAGTTGGAACCGAAACGTACAATGGTAGCCTCGCATCTCGGGTCCCTGTTCTTGAACGGGTCGTGAGAGTCGAACAGCGGGGACTTGTCAACAGTAAGGCCGTCCGTGCAAAGGAAGCTTGCCAGCAGATCCCAGGACGGATTGATGACCGCATAGCCGCCAAAGATACGCGGCAGATGGTCCCTGGTTCCGAAAACATCGATTTTCAATTCCTTGGAGCGGGCCAGTTTGAAGATTACCTCATCCGTGTTCTTCTCCGCAGGTACTGCAAGGAAAAGGTCAGAGAAATCCTTGTGAAGGGTATAAGGCTCTTCATCTATGAGTTTCCGGGCTGTTTCTGCTGCAATCTCATAATCTCCCATATAGAGAGCGTGTCTGGCCTTGAAGGCCATTGCTGCATACTTCGTGGCCCTCTGCTCTCCGGTGTATTTTTCCGGAAGCAACTCAATAGCCTCGTCAAAATCGCTGTAGATTTTCTCGTTGATCTGGTCAACCGGGGTCCTTCCATAAGCAAAGGACTTGTCGATTGTCAGCACATCTTCAACATAAGGTACGTCACCGAATTTTTCGGTAAGCCTCGAATATGCACAGGCCCTGAGGAATTTGGCCTCGGCAATGAACCTGTTGATCTTGTCCTGGGACACCCCGTTTGCAAGAGCCCTGTCAGAGTATTTGATAACAGACACCGCCCTGCATATCATCTTGTACTGATTGCTCCAGTATGTTGTCACTGTTGAGGACTGTCCGTTGAGAGTGCCCTTGATGATTTCTCCTGTTCGGTCCCTTTCCGTGTAATCGTCCGTCCAGCTTTCGCTGTCAATCGGCCAGAACGGGGATCTGTACAGGTCTCTCAATGCCATCACGATTTCATCCTCGGTAGAGTACCAGTTTCCCGACGACCCTGATGAGAGAGGATTCAAATCAAGCTTTCCACATCCAGAAATAATGGAGAGCAACAGGATAGAGCTGATTGTCAATATTTTAGTTTTCATTTCTTATCTCTTTTGTCATCTATTAGAAAGTTACTGAGGCGCCCAGCATTGCGGACGTGGTGATAGGGTAGCCGATTCCGCTCACCTCAGGGTCCCAGCCCTTGGGATATTTATTGGCGCAGAACAAGTCATTTGCTGAAGCATACACCTTTATGCCTTTCACGACACCTCCGAACGCCCTGTCAACGGCGCGTGTTGGAAGAGTGTAACTGAGGGTAATGTTTTTCAATCGGATATAAGCTCCGTTGAACATCCAGAAATCGGACATCGCATAATTGTTAGATGCGCTCTTGGTCGAAATCTTGGGATACTTCTTTCCTGCATTCTCCGATGCCGTATTCAGTGCGCTCCAGTAATTGTCCTTGAGAATCGCCGGATGGTTATACCAGTTGTCCTTCATAGGCTGTATCATTGCCGTGGTCATCCTGACATTCTGTTTGCCTACGCCCTGCAATGTCAGGGACAGGTCAATCCCCTTCCAATTGAATCCGAAGCGGAAGCCGTAAGTGAACCGCGGAAGAGACCCTCCGAGAAGTTCACGGTCATATTCCGGGGAAATAATGCCGTCAGGGACCCCGTCAGGTCCGCTGATATCCTTGTATATAAGGTCCCCGATGCCTACATTCGAGTTCAGGCGGGCCGGATATTTCTCCAGGTCGTCGGCATTCTGATATATTCCCAGACATCTGTAGCCATACCATTCATTGAACTCACCGCCCTCAATGTTCACTTTGGCATTTTCGGCACTGATATCCTGGCCCTTGAGGTACGTGATGCGTGAAACGAAGTCTGAAAGGTTTGCGGAAATTGACCATCCGAAGTCGCCCTTGTGGTCCCTGTAACCTATTTCAAGTTCAAAGCCGTCCGTGCTCATCGTTCCGGCGTTGACTTTCGGGTCGCTGTAGCCGATATATCTCGGAATTGTAAGATTCATCAGCATATCTTCCGTCTTCTTTACAAAATAGTCCGCATTAAGCCAGAACTTATCCTTCAGGAATGCTGTCTCAATACCAATGTTCCAGGTTTTTGTCGTTTCCCAGGTGATATCTTCAACCGCATAATTCCACTGGGCGGCACTGGCGTATGTCTCAGGGCCGTTCGGGCCGAAAAGAAGTGCCTCGCTGACATTAATCGCCGCCTGGTAAGGGAAGGTCGAGCCTATCTGCTCATTTCCGAGGGTACCGTAGGATGCCTTGATTTTCAGTTGGGACAACCACTTCTGGCGTACAGCCTTCATAAATGGTTCCTCTGTAATAACATAGCCCAGGGAAGCGGATGGGAAATAGCCCCAGCGGTATTTCTGGGCAAATCTGGACGATCCGTCCGCACGGAAGTTGACCTGCACGAGATACCGGCCGGCATAATTATAGGCCACCCTGCCGAAGAAAGACGAATATGCATTGTGGTCAGCATTGCCGGAAGTGGACTGGAAAGTACTGTTTCCCCTGTCAATATAAGGAAAACTGGTTGTAGCAAACCTGTCCCTTGATGCGCCCAGGCTTTCCCAGAAATTATAGTAGCTCTCGAAACCCGCCATTGCAGAGATGCTGTGCCTGTTCACTGTCTTGTCATAATTGGCAAACAGCTGTGCAGTAATGTCATAGCCATCATTCCTGCTTTCCTCGAGCTTTGTCGTCACGTGCCCGCTCATCTGCTTCGGAGTATCAGGATAATCATAATCCGTATATGTGAGGGCTTTGGTGAATTTCTTGAATTTGTTGAAATACATATCAGCGGCTACAACTCCTGAAATCTTGAATCCCTCGAACGGCCTGATATCCAGGGCCAGTTTTCCGTTCAGGTGATTGTATCTCTGGGTGTTTGTTCCGCCATACAACAGGCGCGGCATTATATTGCCTCCGTCCTTTACATCGGCATAGCGTCCGTCGCTCCACATTATCGCATAAATCGGCGGCGTCATTCTCGAATACCACGGAGCGTCAACAGGAGCCGAGGACTTGGAAGTCTTGAAGTTGACATCGAAATGAGCGGAGACATACTTGCTGATTTCAATGTCATTGTTGATTCTCATCATAAGCCTGTTGAAGTCCTTGTTCATATAAAGTCCGTCAGACTTGTCATAACGCAGTGAGGCTTTTGTTCTTATGGTTTTATTTCCGGCACTCACGAGAACTGAATGGGTCTGCTTTGAAGCGAATTTCTTGAAAGCCGCGTTCTGCCAGTCAGCAACGGGATATTTGTCCGGATTGGAAGCATTGAGCCTCAACCAGTTGGTAACAATATCCTCCGTATAGTTCTGCCACCACCCGCCGGAAGGATTGTCATTGTAACTGATTTCATTGACCATCAGCATATAGTCCTGCGCTCCGACGAATTCAGGCAGTTCAGTAGGCACCTCAAAATTGTATTCATAACTGTAGTTCAAGTCCAATGAGGTCTCTTTGGCCCTTTTTGTCGTGACAACGATGACGCCTGAAGCGGCACGCGCCCCGTAAATTGAAGCAGAGGCCGCATCTTTCAGGACTGTAATGGATTCAACATCATTGGGATTGATGAGGTCAAGCTTCCCGGGGACCCCGTCAACTATGACGAGAGGGTCAGCATTGCTGATGGTGGTGATACCCCTGATACGGATTGAGCCTGTGGATTCCGGATCACCGCCTGAACGGGTCACCATTACACCCGGAGTCGCTCCCTGCAATGCAAGTGACAGGTTGGTGGTCTTGCGGCCTTCGACTTCCGCGCCGCTGACTACAGAAGTGGCACCGGTGAGGTCCTTGCGTTTCATACTTCCGTATCCAATGACAATGACTTCATCAAGCAGTTCACTGTCTTCAGAAAGCATCACATTCAGAACACTCCTTCCATTGACCTGGACGATTTCGGAGCGGAATCCCATATAGGCAATTTCAAGCGAGGCATCGGATGGTACAGTCAAGCTGTATTTCCCGTCCAGATCAGTGGTGATGCCGTTTGTCGATGAGCCTTTTTCCTGGACAAAAGCCCCGATTATCGGCTCTCCCGACTGATCGGTAATTGTCCCCTTGACTGTAATCCGCTTGAGCTCAGCCTGTTTCTTCTCAATGAAGTAAATTTTTCCGTCCCGGATTTCATATCCTGTATCCGTGCCATTCAGAAGATCGTCCAGAGCATCATTGATTTCCGCATTCGTCATATTGATGCTGACAATCCTGTTGACATCAATAATCTGGTCACTGTAGACAAGGCCCAGTTTTGTCTGCTGCCTGATTGAAAGCAGCACAGTCTGAACCTTGGTTTCATCGAATTTAAGAGTCACTTTCTGCGCAAATGCCGGCAATCCGGCAAATAGCGACACGACAGAAAGAATAACAAGTTTTCTGATGGTATTTGACATTTGGTTATAGTATTTGATTATCTTCTGCGGTAAACAATACTATAAACACGTCATCAAATCACAGGTATTATATGGATATGAAAAAAATATTTATTCTTTATACACCTCCCAGCCCCCTGTAGAAGTTTTGCGGAATCTGGTCTTGGAAACAGTCTGGATATCTTCCAGGACACTTTCCAGGGCAGCCTTGTTGGAGAAAGACAATGTGTACCTGTCATTCAGCATTTCAATGTCCTGGACAGAGAAATGGGTGTCGTAAAGGCGTTCCAATGTCTTCAGTATCTCGTTCAGAGGTGTCAGGCTGAAACACTGCCTGCTGTTTTTCCAGGCAGTCACAGGCTCCATATCCACAAGTCTGACGATGCCGCAGCTGCCGTTGTTCCTGTCATATTCCGCACTTTCGCCCGGTTTGAGAATCCGTGCCAGGGAACGGTTGTCCTCCAGTTTTATTGTCCCTTCTTCGAGTGTAACCCTGATAGGTTCAAGGTTATACGCCTTCACATTGAATTTCGTTCCAAGCACCGTGACTTCCAAACTATTCAGATTGACTTTGAATGGTCTTGATTTGTCACGGGCAACATTGAAATATGCCTCTCCTTCAAGTTCTATATTCCGTTCAAACAAGCTGAACCGGGATGGATATTTCATACTTGACATTGAATTCAGGACCACGTCAGATCCGTCCGGCAATATCACTCTTGCCATCTCTCCGGAAGGGACTTTCACTTCACAATAGGACACAGGGGCAAGCAGTCCGGTTTTCTCACATACAAACACCAGCCCGCCAAGAAGCAGGAGAAACGGCACGGCAACGGCTGCCGCCATAACCATTTTCCTGAGTCCGGACCGCCGGCTTTTCCTTATTCCCTTTATCAGTCTGTCCAGCATTTCATCCTCGGGAGCGTCACATTCCGCCCAATCCCCTGCTTCCCCGGAAGAAATGGCTTTGAAATCTTCGGCCATAAGTTCAGACAGATAATCCCTTCCCTCATCAGTCCTGAGCCATTTGACAGTCTCTTTGACTTCTTCGGCCGTCCCCCGGTTGTCTATTACTCTTTTTACTGTCTCTCTATCCATTGTAATACTGCATTATAAGTTGATTGATATGAAAGCAAATGTCAGGAGCACCTTCCTCAACATCCGTATTACCTGATTATAGTGCACTTTCACTGTCGGAATCTTTATATCGAGCTGTTCGGCAATCTCCTTATTGCTCATCCCCTTGATTATCTTGAGCATACAGATGTCCCTCTTCCGAGGTGGCAGGGTTGTTATGCCATTCAGCAGAAGCTCCCACTGGTTTTTCTTCTCCATCTGCCTGATGAAATTGTCGTCCGCCTCTTCATTTTCCTGGGCCATAATCCAGGCATTTTCAAGAACAACGTTCTTGTGACGCAATTCATTGAGAACATTGTTCTTCAGTGTCGTGTACAGCAGGTTCCCCACATTGTCTTCGAGTTTCAGGCTGTTTCTCCTGGACCAGAGCTTCATAAATGTATCCTGCACGGCATCCTTTGCATCGTCTTCAGATTTCAGATACCTGAAGGCCAATGCATACATCATCTTTCCATATTTTGAGAAAAGTGCAGAGAACGCCGCCTCGCTGCCGAATTCAATTGCCATTATCTCTTTGATTTACTATGGTACGCCCGAATATATTATAACACCTCAATCCCCGGAAGGT
The DNA here is from genome assembly GCA_051870055.1 of Candidatus Cryptobacteroides sp. GTDB lineage: Bacteria > Bacteroidota > Bacteroidia > Bacteroidales > UBA932 > Cryptobacteroides. The sequence continues at coordinate 6,746 of JBJEBM010000053.1, read as the reverse complement.
ATTAGTAAAGAGTATTTCAGTCCGGCAGACTTGTCCACTGAAATGCCGTTTTGGTGGACAAACCTGCGAAAATGAGCTTTTTGTCCACAGAAGAGGGGTATTTTGTGGACAAAACGTTAAGCCCAAACGGGCCACCAAATGGCCAAGTTATACCAACAAAAAAAGCGGATGAACTGTGTCAACCGCTTCTCTTCAGTGGGAGCAGAGGGAGTCGAACCCCCGACCCTCTGCTTGTAAGGCAGACGCTCTGAACCAACTGAGCTATGCTCCCAAGCTTTGCTCCTGAACCAGGACTTGAACCTGGGACCCTCTGATTAACAGTCAGATGCTCTAACCAACTGAGCTATTCAGGAATTTTGTTTCACCCGTCATTTTTCGTTTCGGGATTGCAAAGGTACAACAAAAAGATTGTTTTGCAAATTTTTTTTGCATTTTTTTGCTACCTTTGTGAGGATTTTTTAACACGTCAGCGTCTGACGCTGCTTTCAAGCGCTATAATATGGATATTGATCTTCTGTCAAAAATGGTCAAGGTAATAATCCTTGACAAGGATGAAGTAACGCTGCCGGGCGTCGGGACTTTCGTCGCCGAACTCGTGCCGTCAACTTTCTCGGACAAGGGCTACACCATCAACCCTCCTTATAAGAAATTATCATTCAGGCAGATAAAAAACGAGAATGACAAGTCCATCGCAGAATTGTATGCATCAGGCAACAATATTGACGTTGAGACGGCGGAGCGTATCGTGAATGATTTCCTTGCGGAAATGAAAGAGATACTGACGACCCGCAAGTCGATTGTCTTTCCCGGACTCGGAAAGCTCAGGGCGACGAAGGAAAACTATTTCTTCTTCATAGCGGACGAAGACCTGGACATTTACCCTGACGGGTTCGGGCTTGAGCCGGTGTCCCTGAAGTCCCACGAAGAAAGCATATCCGAAGTGTCGGAGACAATGGCAAGCCTGCGGTCAATTCTTGAGCCGGAGGAAGCGGAGATGCCGGAGGACCTGAAAGTCACTGGAGAATACACTCCAGAGAAAGACACTTCAGTGACTGACAGCAGCGAAAATATGGCAACCGAAACCGCCGAGGAAGAGACAACGGAAAAGAGCGAAGGACAGGCCGGGGAATGCGGAGAACAGACCGGAGATGCGGCCGGAATTGCTGAAGAATCCGTCCAAAGGGAGGAAGCCCCTGGAGAAGAGAACCCGATTGCTGAAACAGAAAACCGGGAAATACCGGAAGAAGAAGGCTCGTCGCCGGAGACGCCGGAAGTCCCATCAGAAGGCACTCCGGAGGAAGACACTTCTGAAGAAGATACTTCAGTGACGGGCAGCATCGAACCGGCAGCAGCCGGAACCATTGCGAAAGAAACAACGGAAGAGCACGGGCCAAGCGCCTCAAGTATAATTAAATGGACGCTTATCATACTGATAATACTTGCAGCCGCAGCCCTTGCCGTATTCCTCATCCTTGCCCACACGGCCCCGGACTTCATCGACTCTATATTATACACTCCGGAAGAACTGGAAATCCTGAGACATTGACGGACGGCTTTTGGGTCAGGTTCGCCACCAGCCGCAGGTCAGCGTACCCTGAGCGAGCGGCCGATTCTCAATGTAGTCTTCGGAGTAATGCCGTTGAGACTGCAGATTTTGCTTACAGTAGTATGATACTTTATTGCGAGGGCGCCAAGTGTGTCGCCTGACTTGATCTTGTGATACTGGGCCTTGGCAAGTTCAGCGGCTTTGCGTGCCTCCTCCGCCTCACGGGCTGCGAGTTCTGACGCACGGGCTGAATAAGCCACGGAGTCCTCCTGCATTATCAGATAATCCTCCTCGTCAGACTCCGGAACATAACGGCTGGCCGCATTGAGGTATCTTTTCTTGAGGATGAACAGCCTATGTCTCAGCACTCCAGTCTCGAAATCAATAAGCCATTGAGGGTCAAACGCATAACCCTGATATCTCGTCTCGAAATGCAGATGTGCCCCGGTTGAGCGTCCTGTCGAGCCGCCAAGTCCGATCACATCACCGGCCGTAACCCAGTCGCCCGGTTTTACATCCCGCCTGGAGAGATGCCCGTAGAACGTCTCAAGCCCGTTCTCGTGACGGATAATTACCAGATTGCCATATCCCCTGTAATATTTTGACACACGCACCTTGCCCGAGAACGCCGCTTTCACCGGCGTGCCCGTCTTCAGCGGAAGGTCCACTCCCATATGCCCGCGGCCTCTGCGGTAGCCGAAAGGAGAATAGACCTTGGTCTGGTAAGGGCAATGGTACTCGCTCAGTGAATCCACCACCCATATAGCCACATCTTCCTCAATATCAGACGGCTGCACGTGGAAAGGATTCGGTTTCTCCTCATCCCAGCAGGTGTTGAACAGTTCAGAGGACATCACTACCGACGGGTCCTTGTAATACCGCCAGGTGTAATTTTCCAACAGCAGAATCTTCACGGCCGGATTTCCTGTGTCAAGAGTGTCCACAGCCACGGCTGATGACGGGTCAATGGATTTGACCGGCTGAAGTGCCGGCCTTGGGACAAGCATTTCCGCCCGGCTCATTGAAATGAGAGTGTCAATCCGCGGTGCCTTGGACGCAGTTTCCTGGGCATTGGCTGAAAACACAGCCGCGCCCATCAGGAACAAGAGTCCGGCTGTCAATTTATCAAGATTCATTTTATATTTCTAAATTATTACCAATCAACACTATACCTGCGCGCCGAAACGGCTTGCAAGCAATTCTTTGACCTCTTCAACGCGGGTTTTGAGAAGGCTTTCCGACGAAGCCTCGCAAATGAAGCGCAGATAAGGCTCAGTATTGGAAGGACGGATATTGAACCACCAGTCAGGAAACTCTACACGGTAGCCATCGAAATCCATCATCGCCGTAGGAGTCTCACGGGAAATGAAATGCTCGCGCACGGCATCCATAGCTCCCTGCTTGTCCTCAAGGCGGAAATTAATCTCGCCGGAATTCTGGTACCTGGCGATATTGCCTATCAACTGGCTCATAGTCAGCCCTTTCTTCTTCATATTGGCCAGAACCCTCAGCACCAAGATCGAAGCTAAAAGGCCGCTGTCGGAATAGAAGAAATCACGGAAATAATAATGTCCGGCAAGCTCGCCGCCCCACACTCCGTCGAGTTCGCGCAACTTGCGGGCCGCATTGGCCCTGCCGACTTTCCAGGTGAACATCTCGCCGCCCATCGGCTCAAGGTATTCGCCAACCGCTTTTGAACTGCGGATATCCTGGATCACAATGCCCTTCTCCCCTCTTTCCTCTATGAAATAATGACCGAGCAATGCGATAATGAGATCCGGTGAAATGAAATGGCCTGTCTCGTCCACGAACATCACCCTGTCGGCATCCCCGTCATAAATCACGCCCACATCGGCGCCCGTCTTCTTCACAAGATCCTCGAGCGCAACCACATTCTTGTGCACTAAAGGGTTAGGTTCGTGATTCGGGAAAGTTCCGTCCATATTGTCGAAAATATACTCAGGTTCTTCGCCGAAAATCTTTTTGGAGAACAGGGAGCTCATTCCGTTGGACAGGTCGAATGCAAGCTTCAGTCCGCTGAAATCGGACTTGTAACCGAGAAGGAAATCAAGATAGTCCTGCTGGATATCTTTCTGATACACATTGCCTTTCTTCTCAGCTACCGGCACAGGACGTCCCTCGTTGATCCATTTTTCAATCTGCCCGAGGCCATTGTCATATCCGACAGGAAGAGCATTTTCGCAAGACACTTTCATTCCGTTGTATTCCTTCGGATTGTGCGAAGCGGTAATCTGTACAGAAGCCTTGAAACCATATTTCGCAGTGCCGAAATACACCATCGGGGTGGTACTCAGGCCGATATCATATACATCAGCACCCGCGTCAGTAATGCCCTTGACAAGATACTCATGAATCTCATCCGATGACATGCGGCAGTCCCTGCCGACCAAAACCTTGTCTGTCTCAAGAAGAGACGGAAGGAACGCTCCAACTTTGTAAGCGGTGTTCCTGTCGAAATCCACATTGTAGATTCCCCTTATGTCGTATGCGTGAAATGCTCCCATTATTTTGTGTTATTATCCGACCTGCAAAGTTATGAAAAATCTTGTTTTTATGAAATCAATGCTTTATTTTTGAAAAAAACAAATAACCTTTCTTATTATGACACAGAGATTTGCCGCCGTCCTGGCGATCAGTTTGGCCAACATCTGTTTCTGCGGTGCGCAGGAGAGTTCGGTTACACTTGTGAACAACGGCTGGAAATTCGCTTATGGAAACGCAGCCTCGATGGAGGCGGATTTCACTCACGGGACAGAATATTTCACCTATATCGCCAAAGCCCAGTCGGCAGGGCACAGCCACTCCCCCATTGTCACTGATTTCGATGACTCCGGATGGCGGGAAGTGAATCTGCCACACGACTGGGCCGTGGACCTTCCATACAGCGGAAACGCCAGCCACTCACACGGTTACAAGTGTATAGGATGGAAATATCCCGGGAATTCTGTCGGCTGGTACAGGAAGCATCTGTTCATTCCAGAAGACGTTGCAGGCCAGCAGTACAGTATCGAGTTTCAGGGTATTTTCCGGGACAGCGAGGTGTTCTGCAACGGTTTCTATCTCGGCGGCGAGCGTAGCGGCTACACTTCAAGGGTTTACAACCTGTCTCCCTACCTTGTGCCGGGAAAGGACAATGTCATCGCCGTAAGGTGCAATGCGATGCTTGAGGAAGGCTGGTATTATGAGGGCGCCGGCATTTACAGAAATGTTTACCTGCACCGGACAGGCAAGGTGGGAATGAAGCCTTATTCATTGAAAATCAACCAGAAGGAGAAAGAAGGCCGGCCTTACGTGGACACCACGTGCATCAGTATGGACTATGTATTCCCTTCAGTGGCGGTTCCTTCAGGTCCGGTGACCCGCAAACTTGCCATTTTCGATGCCGAAGGGAAAAAGACAGACTGCGCCTCACACCCCTGGAGTCTGGAGGACCCGTATCTATACACCCTGAACATCAAACTTTCATATAATGGAGAACTGTCCGCTTCATACGATATCAAGTTTGGAGTGAGGACAATCACCTTCGACCCCGGAACCGGATTTCTCCTGAACGGCAAAGCCGTCAAGATGAAAGGATGCAATCTGCATCTGGACCACGCAGGGGTCGGGACCGGAGTCCCTGACGAACTGTGGAGATACCGGATCGGGAAACTGAAAGAATACGGGTTCAACGCCATAAGATGCTCTCACAACTGCGCCTCTCCGGCAATGTTGGACCTGTGCGACGAGATGGGAATGCTGGTGATTGACGAGAACCGGGAATTCGGGATCAACGAGGAGCAGCTGAGCCAATTGCGCGGGATGATAGACCGTGACCGGAATCACCCTTCAGTGGTAATGTGGAGCATCGGAAATGAGGAATGGGCTGTGGAATGGTCTGAAAAAGGGACTGAAATCGCCAGGGTCATGAGCGACTATGTGAACCATCTTGACCCTTCACGGCCTGCCACTTACGGCAGCTCCGGAGGACGCGAGCTTGTGAAAGGAGTGGACCTGTTCGGCTACAACTACATTGTGCAAAACCCTGTGGATGAATATCATACAAAATTTTCGGAGAAATGCGCTGTGGGTACGGAAGAGACTTCGGGCGCAGGGACCAGGGGACATTACAAGACAGTGCCGGACAAAGGGTGGATGGCCCCGTTGAACCGTGCCGACACAGCCGGACGGCTCAATGTCATCGAGCACGGATGGAAGTTCTATAAAGCCCGTCCGTGGGCAATCGGACTGTTCTACTGGACAGGCCAGGACTATCGCGGGGAGCCGAATCCGATGAAATGGCCTGCGACCGGTTCCCAATTCGGCATCCTGGATTATTGCTGTTTCCCGAAAGACGAGGCGTTCTACCTGAAATCAGTATGGACATACGAGCCTATGGTGCACATCTGCGGTCCGTGTAATGGAGAAGTCTGGGTATATTCAAATTGCGATGAAGTGGCCCTGTATGCGAACGGAAGGCGTCTGTCACGGCAGAGGATGCCTGAGGACGGACATCTTGGCTGGAATATTTCCGGAATGGAAGATGCAGAATTCAGGGCTGTCGGCTATCTGAACGGCCGCAAATCTGTCACCGACATATACCCGTCAACTCCTGAACAGACCTCGTGGACTCTGTCAAAGGACACACTGAAAGCCGACGGGCAGGACATTGTGGTCATAGATATATTCTCCCCGGCGATCTCCATTCCGGTAAGTGTGGAAAATGCGGAGCTGCTCGGCTGGGGCAACGGCGACCCGGGTTTCAAAGAACAGGAACGGCCGCAGCAAGAGGATAGCAATTCAATGATTGTCAAGCCTTTCAGCGGATGCGCACAAATAATTGTCAGATCTGTCGAGGGTTCATCCGGCCACGCCATAGTGCATATCGGGAAGGAGACTATACGGCTGGCATATTGAGCAGTGCACTCCATATGGAGTCACAGATCGAGCGTGACCTCGTGATGTCCCGGCGCGTAAGGCAGGAATGCGGTCTTCCCGGAGCAGGTATTGCGGACGGTAATGTCATAAACCGCATCACGGAACACCCTGTGAACCTTGAACTCGCCTATCGAAGCAGGCAGGCAAGGAGCCACCGTAATGCCGTCATATTCAGGCCTTATGCCTAAAAGATACTCCGAGGCTGTAAGCCAGTTCCAGGCCGCCGTACCGGTCAGCCAGCTGTTCTTGCCCTCTCCCGGAC
>JBJEBM010000052.1:0-14246 GCA_051870055.1 Candidatus Cryptobacteroides sp. | reverse complement strand
ATAAGTTAAGTGTCGATGTGGAACACGGTTTCACACCGGAGTACGTCATTCCGGCCGACAAGAAGAAGGTGGTTTCCGAGCTGAAAAAGTTAGCCGGCGACGCCAGGACAGTATGGCTCGCATCCGATGAAGACCGGGAGGGAGAAGCAATTTCCTGGCATCTCTACGAAACTCTCGGACTGAAGAACAAGGACACCCGCAGAATCGTATTCCACGAGATAACCAAAGACGCCATCCTTAAGGCTGTGGAGAATCCAAGGGACATTGATATGAACCTCGTTGACGCGCAGCAGGCAAGAAGGGTGCTCGACAGGCTTGTTGGATTCGAGGTATCCCCTATTCTGTGGAGGAAAATCCAGCCGAAACTCTCAGCCGGCCGTGTGCAGAGCGTCGCCCTCAGGCTTGTGGTGGACAGGGAGCGGGAAATTATGGATTTCAAGAAAGAGGCTTATTACAAGACAGACGCCACATTCTCTCCCGAAGGCTCCGACGGAGTGAAAGTCAATGCCACATTGAACACACGGTTCAAGACAATCGAGGAGGCAAGGACCTTCCTTGAGGACTGCGCCGATGCCAGATTCACCATCAGTTCGATTGACAAGAAAGAGGCCACCCGCACTCCTGCGGCTCCATTCACCACCTCAACACTCCAGCAGGAAGCCGCAAGGAAACTCAGGTTTCCTGTAAGCCTGACAATGAGGGTGGCGCAGAGCCTTTACGAACGGGGTCTAATCACATATATGAGAACTGACTCCACGAATCTCTCGACATTGGCATTGGGCACATCCAAGAAATTCATCACCGAGAACTTCGGCGAGAATTATTCCAGGACGAGACAATACAGGACTCATTCCAAAGGCGCGCAGGAGGCTCACGAGGCCATCCGTCCTACATATATTGAAAACACCACGATAGAGGGCACGGCCCAGGAGCAGAAACTGTACAACCTGATCTGGAAGCGCACTATCGCGTCACAGATGTCGGATGCAAGGATTCTCAAGACCGACATCAGGATTTCATCCGACAAGAGGGAGGAGAAATTCGCCGTGCAGGCCGCGCAGGTGCTGTTCGACGGATTCCTGAAAGTATATATGGAGAGCGCCGATGACCAGCAGGACGACGAGGAAGTCATCCTTCCTGAAATGAATGTGGGCGATGTAATGAGCCCTCTCGGGTTCACGTCCAACTGCCGCTTCACCGCTCCGCCATCCAGATACTCAGAGGCTTCGCTCGTCAAGAAACTTGAGGAGCTCGGCATCGGAAGGCCAGCCACATACGCCCAGATCATTTCGACCCTGACCACCGGTCGCGGCTATATCGTGAAGGGAGACAAGGAAGGCGAGAAGATTCCGGTCACCTGCCTGGCAATGAAGAACGGGAAGATAACAGAGTCTGCCAGGACTGAAGTCGTCGGTGCGGAAAAGGGAAAACTCCTGCCCCAGGAAATAGGAATGATTGTCACCGATTACCTCGTGAAGAACTTCGCCGGGATAATGGACTACGACTTCACCGCAAATGTGGAGAAGGATTTCGACAAGATAGCGGAGGGAGAGCTCATCTGGAACAATGTCATTTCAGAGTTCTACGCTCCGTTCCACAAGAAAGTCGAGGAAGTTCTGGAAAACAGGGAATACAGCCACGTCAGCAGGGAACTGGGCGTGGACCCTGCTGACGGACAGCCGGTTGTGGCGAAGTTCGGACAATATGGCCCATATATACAGAAAGGAGAGGGCGAGAACAGGCAGTTTGCACATCTCGCTCCGGGGCAGCTGATTGAGAGCATCACCCTGGAGGACGCATGCAGATTGTTCCTTCTTCCGCGGACTGTGGGAACACTCAACGGGACGGAGATCATCGCCACCAAGGGAAAATTCGGCCCGTATATCAAATACGGAGACAAGAATATGTCCCTGCCGAGAGGAAAAGACCCGCTCACTGTCACATTGGAGGAATGCGCGGCATTGATTGAAAGCGCATCAGCGAAGGCCGCGGCAAACGAGACAATGCTTGAGTTCAAGGACAGCGGCATTCAGGTGATAAACGGAAGATACGGCCCGTATATCAAATATGACGGCAAGAACTACAAGATTCCGAAAGAGGAAAATGCAGCCGCTCTCACCGAGGAAAGATGCAAGGAAATCATCTCCTCGTCGGAGCCGTCCAAACGCTCTTTCAGACGGCGCAGCGCCTCAAAGAAGTAGCTCGAAAATCAGCCCCGTGATTTGATTTCATAGAATCGCGGGGCTTTTTACTTAAAAAAATTAACTTTCTACCCTTGGATTATTACATTTTTGTGAAATATTATTTATTTTTGCAAAATACGTAATGATTTTAAAGATAGAAGCAATGAGTAAGTATCACATTGACCAGACGGACCAGAAAATCCTGTCATTCCTCGTGAAAAACGCAAGGATGCCATTCCTCGAAATTGCACGTGAATGCGGAGTGTCCGGCGCAGCCATTCATCAAAGAGTCAAAAGACTTGAGGCAGCAGGCGTCATCACAGGCTCAAGGCTGCTTGTCAAACCGCAGGCTCTCGGCCTCAACATCTGCGCGTTCATCAGCATATCACTTTCTGAAGCAGACAAATACAACGAGGTGGTGAGCCACCTGAAGAAGATTCCGGAAGTCGTCGAGTGTCATTTCGTGACCGGCAAATACGCTATGCTTGTCAAGATTTACTGTTTTGACAATGACCACCTTATGGAAGTCCTTCTGAACACCATCCAGAAGATTCCTTACATTCTCGCCACCGAGACAATGATCGCGCTTGACGAGGCAATCGACAGGCAGGTGTGGGTGAAAGATTACCAGAACACCAGCTTCTCCGGCATTGACAAAGAGATAGACTAAGGCTCACCGCTAAACCTGGCCCTGAATCTTGAGCACAGCCTCGGCCAGCACCAGGTCATCAGGTGACGTTATTTTGAAATTCAGCCTCTCGCCTTCACAGAAAGCGAGGGGTATTTCATATCTTGCCGCCACTGAAGCGTCATCTGTAAACGAGACGTCATACGGCTGCCTGTATGCGGCCTTGATGTCTTCCGAAAGGAAAAGCTGGGGAGTCTGGGCGCCGTAGAGAACCGAGCGGTCAGGCTCCGGCCCCGGGCACTGCACAAGCGCCCCGTTTTCCCGGCGGAGCATTTTGAGGGTATCCACAGTCGGAACCACAGGTATGAGCGCCCTGAGGCCGGGATCGGACGAGAATGAGCCAACCATTGATCTTATCAGTCCCGTCGAGAGCAGCGGCCTGACACCGTCCTGGATTGCAACCAAAGCCCCGTCCGGAACCTTCTCCAAAGCGGAACGAACGGAATGGAAACGGGTGATGCCGCCTTTTACCAGCATCTGCGGACAGGAGAAATTCTTTTCGAGACAATGATTTTTCCACCAGGCAATGTGGGATTCATCCGGCGGCAGGACCGTAATCACCTGCAGTTCGGGAACCGCATCAATGAATTTCTGGATTGTCCGCTGAAGAATCGGCACGCCCGCCAGGGAGAGGAACTGTTTGGGCAATTTCGACCCCATTCTGGTGCCGTGCCCGGCGGCCATCACTATCAGAAAAAATTTTCTATCCATATTGCATCATTTATTCAAGCAAAATTAAGTTTTTTTTCGTACTTTTACGGAAATTATGTGAATTACTGAAAAACTTGAAATTTTAATATGGCTTTTTTATTCCTGACACAAGAGCTTGCGATGGATCTCGGGACCGCCAACACTGTCATTTTCCAGAATGACGAGATTGTCCTTGACGAGCCGAGCATCGTGGCTGTGGAAAGCGCCACAGGGAATCCGATAGCCCTGGGGCACAAGGCGAAGCTTATGAGCGGGCACGAGCATCCCGGAATCAAGACCATCCGTCCCCTGAAAGACGGTGTCATAGCTGACTTCAACGCTGCGGAGATGATGATCCGCGGATTCATAAAACAGGTAAACAAGAAGAAAAGAAGACTGTTCTCACCGAGCCTGAAACTCGTTGTCGGAATTCCGTCCGGAAGTACTGAAGTGGAAATCAGGGCAGTCAGGGACTCGTCCGAGCACGCCGGAGGAAGGGATGTGTATCTCATCTCCGAACCGATGGCGGCGGCTCTCGGAATCGGCCTGGAAGTCGAAGCGCCTAAAGGCAATATGGTTGTGGACATCGGAGGCGGCACCACTGAAATCGCCGTCATTTCCCTTGGAGGCATTGTAATACAGGACAGCATACGCACAGCCGGAGACGTTTTCACGAGCGACATCCAGTCTTACCTCAAGCAGCAGCACAACATCAAGGTCGGGGAAATCACCGCCGAGAAGATAAAGATAGCTGTCGGGGCCGTGACTCCGGACCTGGACGAAGGTCCTGAACCGTATATCGTCCAGGGACCGAACCTTATGACAGCGCATCCTGTCGAGGCCACAATATCATATCAGGAGATGGCCCACTGCCTTGACAAATCCGTGACCAGGATTGAGTCGTCCATTCTCCGCGTGCTTGAACAGACACCACCGGAACTTTATTCCGACATCGTGGAGAACGGTATCTTCCTTTCCGGTGGAGGAGCTCTGCTCAGAGGCCTTGACAAACGTCTGACCGAGAAAGTGAACATTCCGTTCCACGTTGCGGAGGACCCGCTCCACGCAGTGGCAAGAGGCACCTGCATCGCTCTCAAGAACGCTGAGAACTGCTCATACCTCAAGAGATAATATGCCCCGTAAAAGGACCATACTCGGGACAATAATCAATACGGCAGTCTTCATCATTTTGGAGATTGCCGCACTTAATATGTTGACCCACAATGGGCAATTGCAGAATTTCTTCATCAGCAAGGCGTCTCATTGGTTTATGGGCAAAGTCTGGGGAGCGACAGAGTCGGTCAGATACTACGCCTCCCTCAAGAAAGAGAACGAGAGACTCTCAGAGGAGATCCTGACCCTGACACGCAGGGTGGCAGCCCTTTCGGAAGCTGAATCAGAGAAGGAAGCGGAGGCAAGGCTGGTAGTACCGGAAGACAATGGGAAATATGACTTCATCCCTGCTGAAATCATCAAGAGCAGCGTCAACAAGCAGCACAACTATCTCATTATCGGGAAAGGTTCCGATGACGGCATCGTCCCGCAGACAGGAGTCATTACCGCCAATGGAGTCATAGGCATCATTGACGTTGTCAGCAGGCATTATTCCTATGCCATATCGTTCCTCAACAGCGAGACCGGCATCAGCTCCAGAATCGGGAAAGACGGGGCCGTCGGACCTATGAGCTGGAGCGGCACAGACACCAAAGGAGCCGTTCTCCGCGAGATACCGCTGCAGTACAGGTTCGAGCCGGGAGACACAGTTTACACCAGCGGGTTCTCCTCGATTTTCCCGGCAGGAATCCCTTTGGGCACAATAGTGGACTCGAAGATAGTCAACGGGGCCACTTACGAGATCAGAATCAACCTGCTCCAGGATTTCTCGGCAATACGGTACGTGACCCTTGTCAAAAACAGGGACATAAAAGAAATAGAGGACTTCGGGGACAATGATAAAGAAGGCGGCAGATGAAGCAGAATTTTTTCATAATGTATTTTCTGATAGTGTGCGCACAGTTGCTGATATGCAATTATTTCCATATCAGCGCATATATCGCGCTCAGCATCATGCCTGCCGCCGTGATGTGCATCCCTACCAGAATCGGCACCAGCGGAGCTATGTTCATAGCGTTCCTGACAGGCCTTGTCATTGACTTCCTCGCGGAAGGGCTGATCGGGCTCAACGCCCTGGCCCTCGTCCCGGTTGCAGCCTCAAGAAGATTCATCTGCGACAGCATTTTCGGACAGGAACTGGCGTCCCTCGGAGAGGACATATCAATGAGGAAATACGGCTCTGGCAAAGTGACGTTCGCGCTCCTCATCGAGCAGAGCATCTTTTTGGCAATATACATCACGGCTGACGGAGGCCTCGCCAGGCCATTGACATTCAATCTGATGAGATTCGCCTGCTCTTTAATCTGCGGGTTGCTGCTGTCACTCGTTGTCGTGAATATGCTTGACCCTAACGAGCGGAAATAGGATGAAACTCACAAGGGACAACAAACTGCGCATCGGACTGTGCGTGATGGCCGGAATCCTTCTGGCCAAGTTGTTCTACATCCAGATAATCGACAACAGCTACAAAATCGACGCTTCCAACAACTCGATGGTATACGATATCATCTACCCGACAAGAGGCGTTATCTACGACCGCAACGGGAAGATTATCGTCGGCAACAAAGTGGCCTACGACATACTCGTCACACCGAAAGAAGTGACCGCCTTCGACACCCTCCTGCTTGCCGATGTACTGCAGGTGGAGCCTGATTTCATAAGGTCGAAAATGGCCGAATACAAGAAGAACAGACGTCGCATCGGCTACCAGTCCGTAGTGATGCTCAAGCAGTTGCCGTCCGAGACATATATGCGGTTCGCCGAGGTGCAATACAAATTCCCGGGATTCAAAGGCCAGGTGCGAAGCATCAGGGACTATCCTGTGAACGCAGGAGGCAACCTGCTCGGCTACGTGTCAGAGGTGGACCAGGCCTACATCAAGAAGCATCCCGGAGAGTACCGCTCGGGAGACTACGCCGGCAAGACCGGAATCGAGGCCGCCAGGGAAAAAGAGCTTAAAGGCGAGAAAGGCTACCACATTTACCTCAGGAACTCCCACAACCAGATTGAGTCCAGATTCAAGGACGGAGAAATGGACAAGGAGGCTGTGCCGGGAAAGGACATTGTCACCACCATCGACGCCGAACTCCAGCAATACGGGCAGATGCTTATGCAGAACAAGGTGGGCAGTCTTGTGGCCATCGAACCGTCCACAGGTGAGATTCTCACAATGGTGTCAAGCCCCGGAATAGATGTCGAGATGCTGTCCGACATAGGCAAGCATTACAGCGAGATTGTCAGCGACCCGCACAAGCCTATGTTCAACAGGGCAGTGCAGGCCCCGTACCCTCCCGGTTCCGTATTCAAGCTCGTGAACGGGCTCATCGGCCTGGAGGAAGGAGTGCTGAAACCCGAATACTCCTATCCGTGTAACAAAGGCTATTATTTCGGAAGCCACAAATTGGGCTGCCACGCACACCGCTCCCCTCTCGCTCTCGAGGAGGCGATAATGATGTCCTGCAACGGATATTTCTGCTACGTTATGCGCAACATCCTGGAAAACAAGAAGTACAGCGGCGAGGCGGAGGCTCTGGACAAATGGCGGGAATATGTGGAGAGTTTCGGATTCGGGCACAAATTAGGCAGCGACTTCCCTGCAGAACTCGGCGGAACCATACCTTCATCCGCCTACTACAACAAAGTCTATGGCAAGGGCGGCTGGAAGTTCACGACCGTGATTTCCATTTCCATCGGCCAGGGCGAAATCGGAGTCACCCCTCTTCAGATCGCCAATCTGTGCGCGACTGTGGCAAACCGCGGGTATTATTATATCCCACACATTATCAAGGACTCCGACTCATTGAAAATCGACAGCAAATTCAAGGAGCGCCACTATACTATGGTGGACACGACGAATTTCAAGAAAGTCATAAAAGGTATGTGGCGAGCCGTGAACAGCGGATACGGATCCGGAGGAACAGCGAGCGTGGCGGCTGTCGAAGGCCTGGACATCTGCGGAAAGACCGGAACGGCGCAGAATCCGAGAGGTGCAGACAATTCAGTATTCATCTGCTTCGCCCCTATGGACAATCCGAAGATAGCGGTTGCCGCCTATGTCGAAAATGCCGGGTTCGGTGCCACGTGGTCTGCCCCTATAGCCTCCCTGCTGGTGGAGAAATATCTCACCGGCACAATTGACGAGAGCCGCAAGCCTCTGGAAGAGAGAATGTTGAATGGAGACCTGATGTCAAGGGTCAAAACTTATTGATATGGACAGGTACAGCAGAAGAACAATAGGTCAGTCATACGACTGGAGACTGGTGGTAATATACCTGCTGCTCGTGTTCATCGGGTGGATAAACATCTATGCATCCGTGCATGGAACGGATGTAAGCGGCATTTTGGATTTCTCCGCCAACAGCGGCAAACAGTTCATCTGGATGCTCACCGCCTTCGGCCTGGGAGGATTAATCATCTTCATTATAAGCCCTAATCTGTGGGACAGCGGAGCTGCCGTCCTTTATGCCGGCGTGCTTGTCCTTCTCGTCGCGGTGATATTCCTCGGCGTGGAGGTCAAAGGCTCAAGGTCATGGTTCGCTTTCGGCCCAGTGAGGTTCCAGCCTGCGGAAATATCGAAAATCACCACCTCCCTGCTGCTCGCCTTCATAATGAGCCGGCCTGGATTCAAGATAACGAAACCGGCCAATTTCATAACAGCCGCCGTGGTTATCGGGCTTCCTATGCTGATAATCCTGGCAGAGAGCGAGACCGGCTCAGCACTCGTCTATGTCGGTTTCATCTTCGTGCTGTACCGGGAAGGCCTGTCAGGATGGCTGATTACGATGATAGGCATCGCAATTTTAGTGTTCATCCTTACAATGACGGCATCGCCATACACGGCAATATTGGTGCTCACAGGCATTATAGCCACCTGCAATTCATTCAACCATAAAAATATAGGCAGATGGCTCATAGGAACGGCCATAGTGATTGCGTTTTTCGCTTTCCTGCCGGGCATGTGGGCCGGGCTGCAGAACGCCCTGATTCCCGGTGCAGGGGTGATTGCCTCCGGAGAGGCCGAACCGGAAATAGCAGCGGCCGCCGCCAGCTCCACGTGGGGGTTTCTCCTTAAAATAAAACCCCTCTATTTCCTGCTTGGGGCAGCAGCACTCAGCATTCCTGCAATCATCTGGCTGTCATTCAAATACAGAGACACATTCGCAAGATATTCTGTATTGTCGTTCATTGTCGGCGTGGCTATGGTGTTCTCAGTGGACTTCATATTCTACAACGTACTCCAGGACCATCAGCGGAAAAGAATCGAAGTGCTGTTGGGAATGAAGGAGGACCCTTCCGGAGTGGGCTACAATGTGAACCAGTCTATGATTGCGATAGGCTCTGGGGGCTTTGCAGGCAAAGGCTACCTCAGCGGCACCCAGACCACATACGGATTTGTACCCGAGCAGAGCACGGACTTCATTTTCTGCACGGTCGGCGAAGAATGGGGATTCATAGGCTGCCTGGTGGTCATAACCCTGTATGTGATGCTGATAATGAGAATATTAAAAGATGCAGAACATAGCAGGGAGAGTTTCACCAGGATATACGGCTACTGTCTCGCAAGCTGCCTGTTCATGCATCTTTTCATCAATATCGGTATGACTATCGGCATCATGCCGGTCATCGGAATTCCTCTCCCGTTTATGAGTTACGGAGGCTCGTCGCTCTGGGCATTCACAATTATGCTGTCCATCTTCATCAGCCTCGACCACCAGGAGAAGAAATATTTTTAGCAGTTCATCGCACCGCAGACGTGGATAACCTGTCCGCTCACGTATGAAGAAAGCTCACTTCCAAGGAAGAGGGCTACATTCGCAACATCCTCAGGTGTGCCGCCGCGGCGGAGAGGAATGGTCTTCATCCACTGTTCGCGAACCTCGTCAGGAAGGGCTTTGGTCATATCTGAAATAATGAAGCCCGGGGCAATGCAGTTGGCGCGGATTCCTCTCGGACCCATCTCTTTTGCAATTGATTTGGCGAGACCGATGAGACCAGCCTTTGATGCCGAATAATTGCACTGGCCGGCATTGCCGGACACGCCCACAACAGATGACATATTGATGATGCTGCCGGCTCTCTGACGGGCCATAAGCGGCACTACTGCGTGGATAAAATTGAAGGCGGACTTGAGATTCACATTGATTACCGCATCCCACTGGGCCTCGCTCATACGGAGCATAAGGCCGTCTTTGGTGATGCCGGCATTATTCACGAGAATGTCGATGTGGCCGAAATCAGCCATCACCTGGTCAACTACCTCCTTGGTCTGCTCGAAATCAGCCGCATTGGAAGCATAGCCCTTCACCTTGTGGCCGAACGCCTCAAGTTCTTTGATGGTCTGCTCGGCTGCCTCATTGATAACAAGATCCGTGAAAGCCACGTCAGCGCCCTCGGATGCGTATTTGAGGGCGATAGCCTTTCCGATTCCTCTTGCGGCTCCAGTTATCAGAGCCACTTTACCATTTAAAAGTCCCATTTTCAGTTTAATATTTTATGTTTAAATTTTCCGAATGGCGCAAAAATTAATATAAATGTCGCCAATTTCTGGAATATCACTCGGCAAAAATAACTTTTATCATTTCTTCTGCCAAATATTTCACGGCCTTTTTGGCAACATATAAGTTCTTTTTGGCGAAAGGCGCCGCCTTGTGGTGAAATATGGTGCGCTGTTGCGAAAAGCAAGGAAAATATTTATATTTGCAGAACGGTTCGCTTTGGTGGTGGAATTGGTAGACACGAGGGACTTAAAATCCCTTGGGCAGCAATGCCTGTACGGGTTCAAGTCCCGTCCGAAGCACTAATCCTTTCTAAGGACAGTATCTAAAACCACATACGTTATGGAAATGAAATCCAGAATTCAGGAGAAATTCAAACTCCTCTACGGCACGGACGGCGAGATGTTTTCGTCAGCCGGCAGAATCAATCTCATCGGAGAGCATACAGATTATAATGGAGGATATGTCTTCCCTGGCGCAATCGACAAAGGCATTGTGATAGAGATCCGCCTCAACGGAACAGACAAGGTTCACGCATATTCACTTGATTATGATGAGTATGTAGAATTCGGACTCAACGAGGAGGACAAGCCTCAGCAGAGTTGGGCAAGATATATTTTCGGTGTATGCCGCGAGACAATGAAGAGAGGCGGAAAGGTCGAGGGATTCGACACTGTATTCGCCGGAGACGTTCCGCTCGGAGCCGGGCTTTCTTCATCAGCCGCACTTGAGAGCACATTCGCATACGCGCTCAACTATCTGTTCAACAATATGATAGACAAGTTCGAACTGGCCAAGATCGGACAGTCCACAGAGCACAACTACTGCGGCGTGAACTGCGGCATTATGGACCAGTTCGCATCAGTGTTCGGAAAGAAGGGAAGCCTTATCAGATTGAACTGCAAGACTCTGGAATACAAATATTTCCCGTTTGACCCAGAGGCTGCCGGCTACAAGCTGGTTCTCATAGACTCCTGCGTCAAGCACGAGCTCGCTTCTTCAGCATACAACAAGAGACGCCAGTCCTGCGAGAATGTCTGCGCAGCCATCAAGAAGAACCATCCTGATGTAGAGTTCCTCAGCGATGCCAAGAGAGTATGGCTGGACGAGGTACGCGACCAGGTTCCGGAGGAGGATTTCCTCAGGGCAGAGTATGTGATTGGCGAGGTACAGAGAGTGCTCGATGTCTGCGACGCACTGGAGAGAGGTGACTATGAGACTGTCGGCGAGATGATGTACCAGACACACTTTGGTCTCAGCCGTCTCTATGAGGTCAGCTGCGAGGAGCTCGATTTCCTGAACAAGCTCGCACGCAAATGCGATGTCACCGGTTCCCGCGTGATGGGCGGCGGCTTCGGAGGCTGCACCATCAACCTCGTGAAGAAAGACCTGTACGACAGCTTCGTAGGCACTGCAGTGGAGAAGTTCACCGAGAAGTTCGGCCACGCTCCTAAGGTTTACGACGTTGTCATCAGCGACGGAGCCCGCAAACTATAAGACAGCATTTCCGGCGACGGAACAGCTATAATTGAAAAGGATGTATTCCACCGGTTATCAGGGAATACATCCTTTTCTGTTTTCTGATTGTCCGGCTATTCCGGAAAATCCATCATACTTTCAAAAAGCAATTCTTCCTATACAGGAAATACAGGAACAGCCAGCAGACCGCAAAATATCCGAGCTGGACAAGAAGAAAGCCCCATGCTTCAGGCAGCAATCCGGCAGCCCCGCCAAGGAAAAACTTTGATATCCCGGTCACATCCACAATCCGCTGGAACATATAAATAGTGATGGAATTCATTCCGACCACCTGGAAAAACAACACTCCTTTCCGCCAGCCTCTCACGTCAATCAGATAGTAGAACAATGCGAAAATTCCCACTGACCAGGCGCCTGCCGCAAGCACGAAAGTGCTGGTCCACAGTTTTTTGTTGACAGGAAACCAATGATTCCACACAACAGCGATAACAGCCATTGCGACAGCTGCACCCAACATCTTCAATGTCTTCCTGTTGCCGCTGTCGGAAGATTCCTTGACATACCGTCCCGTGAACATACCGAGCAATGCGGTGACAACAGCAGGGAAAGTGCTCAGGATTCCCTCCGGATCATATACGCCCGGTTTCAGCAAATGATTGGGAATCAGAAGCCTGTCTATATAGGACACGATATTGCCTTCAAGAGAGAAATGTCCGGCTCCTGCCGGTGCGTCAGGCGCGATGCAGCACCTGAGCAGGACGAAATATCCTACAAGAATGCCGATCGCCGTGGCCCACTGTGCTCTCTTTCCGGTATAAAGGAAGAGCAGGGCTGCCATCATCCACGCAAGGCCGATACGCCCGAGAACGCTCGGAAGGCGCAACGTGGAAAGATGCAGGTCGAAAAGGCCTCCGTAAACAAGGCCGAGGAGGAACAATGTCAGTCCTCTGCGGACAATCTCCATTGTGATATGCGCATTTGACTTTCCGGCTGATTTTTTCTTCGCTATGGAGAACGGAAGCGTCATTCCCGAGATGAACAGGAATAGGGCGAAAATAGTGTCGTGATGCCTGAATCCGTCCCACTGCACGTGGGACATCTGGCGCGCCAGCCAGCTTTCTCCGCCGCCAGGGAACAGCGAGCATATCGAGAAGATGATTCCGCTTAGTCCCATAATGAACATCATATCGAAGCCCCGCACGGCATCGATGGACAGTAGTCTTCCTCTTTGGAGGCTGTCATTGTTTCCCATAATAAAAATATTTAAAGTAAACTTCACTAAGTTACAACTAATATTACAATTCGGCAAGACCTCACCGCAGGCGCAAGAGGACGGGGCAATGGTCGCTGACACCTCCGAGATAACGCGGGCCGGAATAGGTGCGAAGTGGCTTGAAGCCCGGGTGGACATTGTCCCATACCATCAGGAACGGCAGTCTTACAATATCCATTTCCGCCCGCCCATACAAGGCAGGTGACACCCAGAACATATCTATCATATCCCACTTGCCGTTGAATCTTATGGTCCCCTCCCCGGCATTTTCAAAAGGCTCTGACAGATTGAGCATCAATGGTTTGAGAGGACTGAAAACAGAAGATGAAGGAACATCGTTGAAATCCCCCATCGCCACAACGGAAGGAGTCCCGGAACTGATGATGGAGTCGCATAGAGAACGCAGGGCGACAGATGCCGCATTGCGTCTTCCGGAGGTGGAAGGACCACCGTATTTTGACGGAAAATGATTGACTGCGAACGCAATCCGCTCTCCGGTTTTCCGCACCTCGAAGTCAGCGAACAGGATGTCCCTGGTAGCCATTGAATCCAGCCTTCTTATTCCTGATGCAATGCAGCGGAAGGTGGATCTTCTGTAGAGCAGGGCCACATCGATACCGCGATGGTCAGGAGAATCGCGATGCAGGACGGAATAACCGTATTTTCTCAGCAATGTGCTCCTGAGCATTCTTTCGGGGACGGAACGGTTCTCGACCTCTGCCACACCCAGCACGTCCGGAATTCTGCCATAGGCGTCCTCCATCCACAGGAGCGATTTGGCAACGGCCCCGCATTTCCTGTAAAACCTGGAAGCAGTCCAATGTTTCGCTCCCCCAGGCGAAAATTCCCTGTCGGAATCCCCTCCTCCGCCGTCCACATAATCAAAGAAATTCTCAAGATTCCAGAACACCGCCACAATGCCCGAGGTGTCTCTGATGGCAGGCCCCGACACGGCTACCGCCAGGGCTACGAACAGTTCACATATCATAACGTCACGTTTTCCGCAATATCGTCAAGTTCTGGTCAATCCGCTCATCTTCCCTCCGGAAAAAGATTTAAAAATCATAAAAATGTGGCGCGAATGCGATATGCGGGGCGAAACGGAGAAAAAATCTGACATAGCATCGCAAAGCATGAGGCCGAAAGCAATCTTCCGGCCTCAAGTACAAAAATTGAATCTGGTTTTGAAAAAAGTCACGTCAAAGCCTTTACCTCTTCAATAGTAAGACCTGAACATTTTGCTGCCACTTCTGCAGATATGCCTTCTTTGAGCATATTCTTCGCAGTCGCCACAGCCTTCTCGCGTGCGCCTTCAGCAAGACCCT
>JBJEBM010000051.1:0-14562 GCA_051870055.1 Candidatus Cryptobacteroides sp. | reverse complement strand
GCATAAGCCAGCAGATTTACAGTCTGCCCCATTTGGCCACTCTGGTATTCTCCCAAATTCTTACAAAGAACTTCTGAGCCGATGGAGGGAGTCGAACCCACGACCCCGAGATTACAAATCACGTGCTCTAGCCAACTGAGCTACATCGGCAATGTTGTTCGCCTTACTTATCGTAAGGGATTGCAAAGATAGGCATTAATTCTTATTCTCCAAAATTTTTTGAGATTTTTTATTAAAATTTATCATCTCCACCGCCTTGTTCCGAATCCCCTCCGCATCCAGGCCGCATTCCCCGCGCTGGGCATCCTGACGGTCCTGGGATATGTATCTGTCCGGTATTCCGAGCCCCTGGACTGTGATCCGGCAATTGATTGACGCCAGGTATTCGGTCACAGCTCCGAAAAGGCCGCCGGCCAAGGATCCTTCCTCGACTGTCAGCACCATTCCCATAGATGCCGCCTCATCTATTATGGCTGTGTCAAGAGGCTTGACATACCTTATATTATATACAGCCGGGCGCACTCCTGTCCCGTCCTCAATCAATGCAGCCGCCTCCATTGCGCGGTTCGCCTCCGGACCGGCAGCGATTATCGCAAGCCCTGTTCCGTCCAGGATTTTCTCGCCTCTTCCGGGTTCAAGATATTCATACCCGGCATTTTTCCAGTCCTTCCCTTCTCCGCATCCCCTCGGATACCTGATTATGAACGGGCCGCCCTCATAACGTGAAGCCGTGTACATCAACAATTTAAGTTCAACCTCGTCTTTAGGTGCGGCAATCACGGCATTCGGCACCGGACGGTATGCGGCAATGTCCAGACATCCGTGGTGCGTGGCGCCGTCCTCCCCCACGAGGCCTGCCCTGTCGAAACACAGCGTCACCGGAAGATTCTGCAGGGCGACATCGTGGATAATCTCGTCATAAGCCCTCTGCGAGAATGACGAATAGATATTGCAGAACGGTTTCAGGCCGCCTGCCGCAAGTCCAGCGGAAAACGTGACAGCGTGCTCCTCCTCGATTCCCACATCAAAAAAGCGGTCCGGCATTTCCTGGGCGAGGATGTTCATTCCGCATCCGGTCGCCATTGCCGGGGTAATGCCGACAATGCGGCTGTCTTTCCGCGCAAGATCCACCAACACCTCACCGAAGACATCCTGATATCTGTCAGCCTTGTGACTGCCGGCAATCCTGATGCCTGTCTCCACATCGAATCTGCCCGGGGCGTGCCAGATAGTCGGGTCCGCTTCAGCAGGCCGGTAGCCCTTGCCTTTCTTCGTGATGGCGTGGAGGATTCTCGGCCCTTTGAGCCCGCGAAGCCGTTTCAGCGCATCCACCACGACACCAAGATCGTTTCCGTCCACAGGGCCGAAATACCTGAAGCCAAGAGCCTCGAAAAACGCACCCTGGTAACCTCCGAGAATGGATGACTTGGTGGAGCGCACTATCCGCTGGGTTTTTTCCCTGAGCCACCCTTCTCCCATCCGGTCCCATATCTTGTCCTTGAGCCTCAGATACTTGGGATCCGTCGTCAGGCGAAGCAGATAATCGTGGATTCCGCCAATGTTCCGGTCTATAGATATGTTATTGTCATTCAATATAATGAGGAGATCGCTGCGACTTGATCCGGCATTGTTGAGACCTTCCAGGGCCAGGCCTCCGGTCAGCGCCCCGTCACCGATAAACGCCACCACCTTCTCGTCCTTTCCGAGAAGCCTTGCCGCATTGGAGAGGCCAAGCGCCGCTGAAATAGATGTGGAGGAATGGCCTGTGCCGAATGCGTCATACTCACTTTCCCCCCGCTTCGGGAAGCCGCTCAGTCCGTCCCTCATCCTGTTTTTTTCAAACGCCTCCCTGCGGCCGGTCAGAATCTTGTGGGCATAGGCTTGATGTCCCACGTCGAACACAATCTTGTCTTTCGGCGTGTTGAAGACATAATGCAGTCCGACAATGAGTTCCACAGCACCCAGGCTTGAGCCAAGGTGCCCCGGATTTGTCGAGCAGCACTTTATGATATAATCCCTCAGTTCCGGACAGAGCAGTTTTAGCTGCTCAAAGTCAAGTTTACGGAGATCTTCCGGGCTGTTTATATTCTCCAGCATAAAATCCTTATACGAAATTATCCGCAATATACGGATAAATTCTGAATAGAATAAAATTTTGTTGTTTATGATTTATTGAATATCTTGCAGAGTTTTTGGCGGAAAGTTAAAACTACACAATATGACAAAAGCACAGAAATTAATGAATGACAGCGCGATAGCCCGCTGGTCAGTTCTGGTTCTCATCGCCTTGATGATGTTTTTCGGCTATATGTTCGTGGACGTAATGTCCCCTCTCAAGTCGCTTATCGAGTCATCCAGAGGATGGGATTCATCAGTCTTCGGAACATACGCAGCTTCCGAGTATTTCCTCAACGTATTCTGCTTCTTCCTGATTTTCGCAGGAATCATTCTTGACAAGATGGGAGTGCGTTTCACCGGACTTCTTTCAGCATCGTTGATGGTATTCGGTGCGGTGATCAAATATATCGGTATCAGCGACTGGTTCCAGGCAACAGCATTCTGCGGATGGCTGAACAGCTGGTGGGTCGCTCTCCCGGGCAGCGCAAAAATGGCAAGTCTCGGATTCATGATCTTCGGATGCGGCTGTGAAATGGCCGGGACCACTGTATCCAAAGCAATCGCCAAATGGTTCAAAGGCAAGGAGATGGCTCTTGCGATGGGGCTTGAGATGGCTATCGCCAGGCTCGGAGTGTTCGCAGTGATGTGGATTTCTCCGCTCATCGCGGCCAAGTTCGACAACTCCGTCGTGGCCCCTTTGGGATTCTGCACTGCACTGCTCGTGGTCGGGCTGCTTTTCTTCCTTATCTTCACATTTATGGACAGGAAATTCGACAGCCAGCTTGTGGAGGCCGGCCTGATGACCACAGAGAAATCCCCGGAAGACGAGTTCCACATCAGCGACCTCGGCAAAATATTCTCCAGCAAGATGTTCTGGATTGTAGCCCTGCTGTGCGTACTCTACTACAGCGCCATATTCCCATTCCAGAGATATGCGCCTAACTATCTGGAAGTTACATTGAACGTGGACGCTTCAACCGCATCCCGGCTGTTCAGCTGCTTCCCGATTCTCGCAATGGTGCTCACTCCGTTCCTTGGGGCTTTCCTCGACTTCAAAGGGAAAGGCGCCTCAATGCTGATGGCCGGTGCTGTGATAATGATTGTCTGCCACCTGAGTTTCGCATTCCTGCTGCCGGCTTTCCCGAGCAAATGGCTTGCTGTGCTTCTCATCGTGGTGCTCGGAGTGTCTTTCTCTCTCGTTCCGGCGGCGCTCTGGCCTTCTGTTCCAAAAATCATTGACGAAAAGATTCTCGGTTCGGCTTACTGCCTTATTTTCTGGGTTCAGAACATCGGACTCTGCCTCGTTCCGCTTCTTATCGGAGTGGTTCTCCAGCACACCGGAGGCTATCTGATGCCGATGATAATATTCTCCACATTCGGAGTACTTGCATTCATCCTCACATTCCTGCTCAAGGTGGAAGACAAGAACAAAGGTTACCATCTTGAGGAACCTAACGTGAAAAAAGAGGCATAATAAATGACCGGCAACAGAAAAACAGGTGCTGTATCCTGCTGGGCGGCTCTTGCCTGCCTGGTAGTCCCTATGTTCGCATCATATTTTTTCGATGATATGTTTTCTTCCCTATCCCAGCTTTTCCGGAATCCGGAATTGCTGGAACTGGGTTGGAATTCAGCTGATTACGGATTTTACGCAGGAGGTTATTCATTCCTTTGCGTATGGGGAGGGCTGATAGTGTGCGGAATGCTCCTGGACAAATGGGGAGTCAGGGTGACAGGTTCCATTTTCGTCGGAATGATGACTGCCGGGGCCGCTGTTGTGACTTATGCGATAAGTTCCGGAATGTATCCCGGTAACTCCCTGATGCTGGCTTATGCAGGCTGTATGCTGTTCGGGCTGGGAAGTGAGATAGCAGGAGTAGCAGTCACCCGTTCCATCGCCAAATGGTTCAAAGGCAGGAATATGGCCTTCGCAATGGGCCTCCAGCTCGCAATCGCCAGGCTCGGAACCGCATTGGCACTGCTCCTGTCCCCCGTCCTTGTGGCGGCAAAGGCCCCCGGAGAGATTTACACCCTGGCAGAGACAGCAAGGCCCGCTTTCGCCGGACTGGCTCTTCTGCTTGCCGGGACGGTTCTCTGGGCTGTTTTCGTCGCAATGGATGCAAAATTTGATTCCATCAACGGCTCGACTGACAGGAAGGCCCGCTCCGAGGAAGACGAGTTCAGATTCTCAGACATATTCAAGGTATTGTCCAACAAATACTTCATTCTGTCGGCCCTGCTGTGCGTGTTTTTCTATTGCAGCATTATATCTTTCAAGAAATTCGCTACATCCATTCTTATTCCACGCTTCGACCTGCCATCTGAGACAGCAAGCCTGATGGTGTCGCTGATTCCGTTCTCGACAGTGGTATTCGCACCGCTGTTCGGCTCTCTTGTGGACAGAATCGGCAAAGGGACAAGATGGATGATCGCAGGTTCATCACTGGTATTCGTGGCCCATCTGATGATAGCTTTCGCCCCTTCGGGAGTGAGGGCTTTCGGTTACGCCGGAATCGCCGTACTCGGCATCGGATATTCCCTGGTTCCTGCGGCGCTGTGGCCGTCAGTGTCCAGGATAGTGCCGGAGAAGAATCTCGGCACGGCTTATTCGCTGATATACTGGATTCAGAATATGGGAATGCTGATTGTGCCTGTTATTGTCGGATTCATTTTCAAGAACGGGGCAGCCGGGAACGACGCGTCCGGAAGGCTTGCCGCACTGCATTCTGAATATGTTTTCCTGACGCTATGCGTCCTGGCGATAATCGTGGCTGTGCTATTCGCACGCGCTTCAGACCGCAACCCGGATCTCGGGCTCGACAGGCCGAGCGGGAAATAATCAATCGAACTTAAGGAAAGAGGCTGCCTGTTCAACAGACAGGGCCTCTTCCACCCTGAATCCTCCGTTGCGCGTTCGGCGGAGACTGTCAAGATGTGCTCCGGACCCGAGGGCCTCGCCCAAATCCCTGGCAAGAGCCCTGATGTATGTACCTTTGGAACATACCACCCTGACCTCTGCGTGCGGAAGATGCAGGAAGGAATTATCCGTGACATTGATACGCAGGTTCCTCCTGTCACTCTCCCCAGCCGGATTCACGGGCACATCAGATGCCGGAAGTCCGTCAGGCCAGAAACCCAACAATTCAATCTCGGATATATTGATAATCTGCCGGTTGAGAATTCCAGCGGCAGAATGGTCAAATGCAGAAGCGCTCCCGCCGTCTCCGGCTGACCTTGTTCTCTTCCATTCTTTCCTGGCAAGTTCATAGGCGCGCACTCCGTCAATGGACTTGGCCGAGAACAGGGGTGCCACCTGTTCCTGCTCACCCAAGAACCCCTGCAGGACGGAACTCAGGGCAGCCTCGCTCACACCGTCGGTAGGATAACGAATATCTATCTCTTTCTCAAGATCGTACGATGGAGTGGTGGCACCGAACGAGATTCCGGCCACATACTCTTTATCGTGTTTCTGGAAAGTTTCGGCCTGCCTTGTGGCCTTGCCGACACAGACAAGCAGGACACCGGTAGCGAGAGGGTCGAGCGTCCCCGCATGGCCGACTTTCAGATTCTTCTTATGGAAATGCCTGCAGGCGCAGTATTTCAGCTTGCGGATGACATCAGCTGATGTCCAGCGGTACGGCTTGTCCACAGGAATGACTATTCCTTCCGGGTAATCGTCTATATTGCCGGTAAGGACAGTCCTGCCGACACATTGCCTGGTCAATATCATATTATTCGGGAAAGATAGTTATCTGCAAGGGACTTTGTCAATCCTGCGCTGATGACGGCCTCCCTCGAACGGCGTATCAAGCCAGGTTTTAGTGATGGCCTGGACCATTCTGTAAGAGATGAAACGGGCCGGCATAACAAGCACATTGGCATTATTGTGGGCCTTGACGAGCCTGCCTATCTCAGTTCCCCAGGCAAGACCGGCCCGGATTCCCTGATGCTTGTTCAATGTGAGGGCCATTCCGTTGCCAGTGCCGCACATCGCTATGCCGCAGTCAACCGCTCCCTTCTCCACCGCCTCCGCAAGCGGATGGGCAACATCCGGATAATCCATACTGTCCGTGGAGTCAGTTCCGAAATCAACTACCTCGTATCCCTTTTTCTGAAGATACGGAACAAGCCGGCTCTTGTAGTCATAGCCCGCGTGATCGCTGCAGATTCCTATTTTCATATCGTCACGAAATTATTTTCCAAGTCTTTCGCCTGCATAATTCATTCTCGCGGCGAACTCTTTTTTTCCGATGAATGAGAGAATATCAGCAATGCCGAGGCCGCTTGAAGCTCCAGTCAATGCCAGACGGATGCAGTTCATCACCTTGCCCATCGGCCAGCCCTGCTCACGGATATAATTCTCAAGATACGGCTCGACATTCTCTTTGGTGAAAGCTCCGTCAAACTTGCCGACATATTCCCCGGTCTGGAATGCAGGCCCGTAATTCTCCGGTTTCCAGAACTTGTCAACATCCTTGGCAAGGAATGGGGCTGTTAGCGTGTCATCGAAGACTTTCACACGGGGATCGGCAGCCCTTCTCGGATCAACAGGCTTCTGCACCTCCGGGCCGCCCGCTTTCACACCGAAGTCCGCATACTCAGAAGGAGAAATGAAGAGGCAGGCAGCTATGTCCCAGAAATCTTTCACGAACAAAGCCCTCTCCTTGATGAGAGACACCACTTCGAGCACATATTCCTTTGTAACTATATGGTTCTGGAAATCAATACCTTTTCCGGCGAATTCAGCACCGGCAGTCAAAGCGCAGGCCGGGCATTCAATCACTTTGACGCCATTGGATTCAAGCACGGGAACGAAGAGGTCCGCAAGCTCGCTGTCGGTCTTCATCCTGAGATACTCCTTGTTGTACCATTTTGCTTTCTCCGGATTGAACCTCGCCCCGGACTTGATGACCCGCTCAAGAGAGAAACTCCGGATGAGCTCGTCCATTGTGAAAAGCTCCCTGTCGTCTCCAGGATTCCAGCCGAGCATTGCGAGCAGATTGACAAACGCTTCCGGGAAATAGCCGTCCTCGCGGTAGCCGCGCGACTCCTCTCCCGCAGGATTGACCCACTTGAGAGGGAATACCGGAAAACCAAGACGGTCGCCGTCACGTTTGCTCAGCTTGCCTTTTCCGTCCGGCTTGAGAAGCAGGGACAGATGTGCAAAACGCGGCATTGTGTCCTCCCATCCGAATGCCTTGTAAAGCATATAGTGGAGCGGAAGGGACGGAAGCCACTCCTCTCCCCTGATAACCTCGCTGATTTCCATCAGGTGGTCATCCACAATGTTCGCCAGATGGTATGTCGGAAGCTCATCGGCTCTTTTCCAGAGCACTTTGTCGTCAAGAGTGTCAGTATTGACCTCAATATGACCGCGGATGAGGTCGTCCATTTTGACAACAGTATTCTCCGGCATCCTGAAACGGATTGTCCAGGTGTCAGTGGTCTCCAAAAGCCTTTTCACCTCGTCTTCAGTAAGGGTGAGGGAATTGCGCAATTCTTTGCGCGTCATCTGGTTGTATATAAATGTATTACCCGATGCCTCCGCCTCGTTTCTTTTAGACTCGAGTTCTTCAGCGGTATCGAAAGCATAATATGCGTAACCGTTTTCGATAAGCTGGTCAGCATATTTCCGGTATATGCCTTTGCGCTGCGACTGCCTGTAAGGAGCGTGCGGATGTTTCCCGGACGGGGTCTCAACGACATTGCCGTTCTCATCAACTCCTTCGTCAGGATGGATGCCGCACCAGTTCAGCGCTTCTATGATATATTTCTCTGCTCCCGGAACAAATCTGTGGGAGTCCGTGTCTTCAATACGAATAATGAAATCTCCGCCTTTCTGCTTGGCGTACAGGTAATTATACAATGCAGTCCTGACTCCTCCCATATGCAGCGGGCCGGTCGGGGACGGCGCAAATCTGACTCTTGTTCTTCTTTCCATATTACAAGTTTCTTTCAATCCCGCAAAATTAAGATTTATCCGCTGATTAAGCAAGCGCAAGCGCTTATTTTGAAAAGGCTGCAAACAAAGAACCTGTGCATTGCGCATAATCTTCCATTTTTTATTAGATTTGCTGAAGACAATAGAACATAACCAATATGAGACATCCAATTGCAGCAATCACAGTCCTGCTCGCATTGTCGGCAGGAATCCAGACCGCACACAGCTTTCCTCCGTCTGACGCGGAACTCAGACTGCCTTACCACAGGGATCCAGCTGTGCTGAGCAAAGGGAAACTGCCGGCACGCACGACATTTATGACCTACGGGGACAAATCATCGGCAGCCACATTCGACTATGGCAGAAGCCCTTATTACCGTCTTCTGAACGGAGAGTGGGATTTCAGATACATTGAGGGGGATTTCGAGAAGACAGGGAAAATCCAGGTGCCGGGCAACTGGGAAGTACAGGGCTATGGCACAGCTATTTACGTCAACCAACCATACGAGTTCCTCGGAGGACATCCTGTTCCCCCTGCACTGCCTGACATTATCCCGATTGGAGTTTACAGCCGGACCTTCGAGGTTCCGGAGGAATGGAGAGGAAGAGATGTGTACCTGCATCTGGCCGGGGCGAAATCCGGAGTGTATGTATATGTCAACGGCAAAGAGGCCGGATACAATGAAGACTCCAAAGATCCGGCCGAGTATCTGCTGAACCCGTATCTCAAAGACGGAGCCAATGAGTTGGTAATCAAGATTTACAGATGGAGCACGAGCTCATATCTGGAATGCCAGGATTTCTGGAGGATCAGCGGAATCGAAAGAGATGTGTTCATCTGGTCGCAGCCGAAAGTGAAAGTGGAGGATTTCTCGGTCGTGTCCACTCTTGACGAGACCTGCACTGACGGACTGTTCGGGCTCACAACAACTGTCAGGAATGATTCAGGAAACGGGACGGCATTCGACATTTCCTATGAGCTCATTGATGCCGGGGGCAGAACTGTCAGCAGCTGTTCAAGTTCACAGACCCTTCCCGCTGGAGGCAGAGCGAATCTCAGCTTCACCGACAGACTGGCTAAAGTGCTCAAATGGACAGCCGAGACGCCTGACCTCTACAATCTGTTCATAACATTGAGCCAGAACGGAAAGACCTCGGAAGTGATTCCTTTCAAAGTCGGATTCCGCAGATTCGAGCTAAAGGGCAATGTGTTCCTCATCAACGGGCAGCCGGTGAAATTCAAGGGCGTAAATATCCACGAGCACAACGAACATACAGGCCATTATGTAACCGACGAACTCCGCCGCAAAGATTTCGAGCTGATGAAATCTCACAATATCAATGCAGTACGCCTGTGCCACTACCCTCAGGACAGACGTTTCTACGAACTCTGCGACGAGATTGGACTTTATGTTTACGACGAGGCCAACATTGAGTCTCACGGCAGGGGCTACAACCTCAGCAGAGGGAAGACGCTCGGCAATGCTCCCGAATGGCTGGAAGCGCATCTCGAGCGCACACGGAATATGTTCCTCCGCAACAAGAATTACCCTTGCGTCACTTTCTGGTCACTTGGAAATGAGGCCGGAAACGGATACAATTTCTACAATACATATCTCTACCTCAAGGAGCAGGAGAAGAATCTGATGAACCGTCCTGTGAACTACGAAAGAGCGCTCTGGGAGTGGAACACCGATATGTTCGTGCCTCAGTATCCCGGTGCAGACTGGTTCAACAAGATTGGAGAGAGCGGCGCTGACAGGCCTGTGATTCCGTCTGAATATTCCCACGCAATGGGCAATTCCAATGGCAATCTCATCGGCCAGTGGGAGGCCATATACAAATATCCGCATCTCCAAGGAGGCTTCATCTGGGACTGGGTTGACCAGGGAATTCTCTGCAAGAATGAAGCAGGACGTCCATACTGGGCATACGGAGGAGATTTCGGCGAGAACCAGCCGTCGGACGGCAATTTCTGCTGCAATGGAATCGTGAACCCGGACCGCAATCCCCACCCGGCGATGGCTGAAGTGAAATATGCGTACCAGAATTTCGGGTTCGAGCAGGTTGAGGGTGGCAGGATAAAGATATTCAACAGGTTCTATTTCACAAACACAGACGGTTACACGTTCACTGCGGCACTGCTCCGGGATGGAAAAGTATGTGAGAAGCGATCATTCAGCCTGGACCTTCAGCCACAGACCGGCACCGAAATCGAGACGTTCAGGACACCTGAAGGAAACGGAGAGTACTACATCAGCATCTCTGCGATAGACCCGGCCGGCAACGAGGTGGCAAGCGACCAGTTCCATCTCCGCGGAGAATGGCTGGCAGAACCAGCACTCGCGGACGGCCCGGTTCTTTCTGTCAACGACTCGGGAAACTACATTACAGTAAGTTCGTCAAGGGTTTTCTTCAGAGTTGACAAGGAAAGCGGAAACGTGGATTCGTACAAAGTGAGGAACATTGAATACATCAAGGACGGATTCGGATTCAGGCCATCATTCTGGAGGGCGCCTACAGACAACGACTATGGATGCAGTATGCCAAAGAGACTGTCTGTTTGGAAATCCGCGCCTTCTGTGAAATCCGTCAATGGCGGCATCAATGGGAAAGAGGCTGTTGTTTCAATAATATATGAGCTTGAGGCAGGCAATTCATTCACAACGACTTATACAGTCCTTCCGTCCGGAGTCATCAAGGCAGGCTGCCATTTCACCGCCTGCGAAAAAGGGACCCCGGGACTGCCGCGTATCGGTCTCCGCTTCCGGATGCCAGCAGAATACAGCAATGTCAGCTATTATGGCCGCGGCCCTGAGGAGAACTATGTGGACCGCAAGGCAGGAACATTGCTCGGCTGCTACAGCGCCACCGCAAGCGAGCTTTATTATCCTTATGTGCGGCCGCAGGAAAACGGGCATCACACCGATACCAGATGGCTGTCGCTGTCCGGGAAGAAGCATGGCCTGACAGTGAGCGCAGATGAGCCTTTCGAGTTCAACGCCCTGCGCAACAGCATAGAAGACTTTGACACTGAAGGATTCACACGTCCTCAGTCACATATATGTGATATAGTGGAGAGAGACTTCGTGGAGGTGTGCCTCGACCATTTGCACAGAGGGGTCGGCGGATATGACAGCTGGGGCTCGGAACCTGAGCCATACCACTGCGTGGCATCCGACCGCGACTACGATTTCAGTTTCACAATAACTCCGAGATAGCGTAGCCGGTTGAGACGATTCCACAATGCAGGAAACGGACAATTAAAATATCGGCGATGCCGCTTCTGCTTTCCGCAGGGTGCATCGCCGGTATTATGATACTATGAGAATGAGATATTTTTCAGCTACCGTAATCCAAGGCACGTGTTTATATTCACGGGGTCAGGATTTAGCCTCAGAAACTGAAGGAAAGATTCACAAGGGCCGAATAGTGGACACCGTCGCTGAAGCTGACTGCCAGTTTCGGGCCGATGCCGATGTCCCTGGTGAGACTGTAGGTGTAGCCTGCCGTCACAAGGCCTCCGGCACGGTTCAGTTTCGATGACGAGCCGTCCTTGAGAACCTTCCCGGCTTCTTCAGAAGACCATACGCTGTGAATGTCCCGGAATGTTTTCAGGTAGTTGACTCCTGCTCCGACATAGAGCTGATGGCGCCCGGTCCTCACCGGAAGCCAAAGGGCCATCGGGCCGACTGAAACGTTCTCCTCGACGACATCGAGGGACTGGAGCTGGGATGCGGAATAGCGTTTGTCCGCAGTGGTCCTCTCATAACCGACATTCACGCCGAACGCCCAATGTCTGTGCGGCGAATAGAGGAATGACTGCATCATCGTGAAACCTCCGCTCTTGTCCCAGGCGCAGTCGTGCTTGTACAATGAATAACCGTAACCGCCCTGAACAATGAATCCTTTGGAAAAATCCTTGTCAGCTGCCGCTCCTGCCACCGCAAATCCAGCGATGCAGACGAGCATTGTAACCAGTCTTTTCATAATAATATTAAATATTGATAAATAATTATTCTTCTGTAGAGAATGTTCCGTAGTACTCGCGGCCATTTGAGAGGGTAATTTCAAGCATATAAAGGCTGTCTGACGGCACCGGAACAATGATTAGGGAAGAGGAGTCCGTCATCGTGGCAGCCTCGCCTGTCACGAGATTGGAAAGGCGCACCAGTGTCTCCCCAGACCCGGCATCAAGGATGATTTCGACCTGGCCCGCGAATCCGTTTTAGTAACACTCCAGCGGAATCAGTTCCGGAGCACGGTTCTTATGGCCATTTTTCTTAGGAGCTTTGTCAAGAATGACAACACGCTGGGTTTTAGAATTGTCAGCCTCCGCATAAGAAGTCAAGACGGAAAAAACTGACATAAGTGCAACAATCAATAATTTGTTCATAGTCATAAATTTTAATGCCGCTATATGAAACATTCATACAGCGGCACAAATTTAGGCTGGCAAATAATAAAACGACAAATAATCAGCCTTATCCGTCAATATTGCAACTTACTGATTGTCAATTATTTATTTTTCATATTCCTTAACCAGTCTTAACAATATGTATATAACTATATCATTATCAACAAGAATGCTCATACCTCACGGATTTTACTATTCAGGCCTCATTCCATTCACGGTTCATCACCTTTATATACTTACTCTTATTAGGACTTGATGACGAAAGAATCTTTGCCCGTATTCTGGTTTTCTTGACATCAACACTTCCTGGGGTCATTCCCATTATGCAGGCAATGGTTTTGGATTCAAACCCAGCCATCACGTATGATACGAATCTGATATCTGATTCTTTCCAGCTGCTGAAATCTTTCCTGAACAACGCCATAATACTATCAAAAGAATCGTTGAGCATTGTCTCAAATCGCTGTTGCCCCTGAATATCTTTCTCTAGAAATGAAATCTGATTTTTGACTTCTTCATATAAAATATTCTTTCTTAAGCGTTTTCCTGATGAAAGATATTTTACACACAGCTCATTGATATATTTGAACCTCTCCCCATACAAATCAAGATACTTCTTTTTCAGGTTCATAATCTGGGATTCCAATTCCTCTTTATCTTCCACTAACCGGCTGACTTTGTGTCCTGATTCTTCTCTCAACGATGAAAGTTGAGCATCCGTTTCTTCTTTCAGATTGGCAAGAATCTCTATTCTCTCATTAAAATATTTCTTCCTTTGAATATAAATGATATAGCCTATCAGAAAAGCAATAACCGCCAAGCACAAAAGGATGCCTCGTTGAATACGCATTGACCGGGCGCGCTCGTTCCAATAGTCTGACTTGGATTTATAATAGTCAATCCGCACATTTTCAAGGGATCGTTTAAGCACATCCATCACAACGGTTTGCTGTTCAGCCAAAGTGTTTTCAAGAAAAGTCAATGCCTTGCTTCCATTACCCCGCAATTTTTCTATTCTGTATTCCCATACATCCAGAAACACACTGTCACTGTTGGAAATCTCAGCAGCACATAAAAGGCTGTCTGCAGCTGATGAATGGCCTTTTTTCTCCAAAGCATACGCATATGCACTCAAACTATGCGAATCAAGTTTCAAACCAGGCACAGATATGTAACCATCATATATACTGATTGCATCGTCAAGATCTTCCTGATTATCAGACAACACTTTAACGCAAGCAACGTCAAGACATATAGAATTAAAGTATGAAGTGTCGATGATTGGCATTGACCTGAAAGTTTTGAAAAGGGTGTCAGCCGTTCCATCATTCAGCTGATCAGAAAACAATGTAACCATATACCCAGTCGCATACCATATATTAGCAGTATCTGATATCTGCTTATAGCAAGCAAGCGCTTTTCGTGCATAATCAATGGCTGCATCATAATTATGATTATAACTGAATGTTTCAGATATTGAGGACATTAGCAGTGCTTTTGACTGAATTTCCTTGGCATTTGCAGATAAATCTTCAGCAATCAGATAGGAAGCCATCGCATCATCGATTCTGGAATCATTATATAATATTCTACCAAGGTACAGATACGCGCGCATCTTGTCATCAGGGGTGCCGTGACGGCGAAAATAGTCCACCGCCGGCATAATGATGTCCGTATCAGTAGTATCGATGAAGTTTTTGTCAAGGGACATAGTTTTCAGGAGACTGTACCGGGCACGACGGCCACGAGTAAACAGCATTCTCGTATCGATGCTGTCAATGATACAGAGTGCCTGTCCGGGATCGGAATTCATACTCGCCTCCACCCTGTCCAGACGGGCGTCCACTTGAATAAAGGAACGGCATCCCGATGCCGCCATCATCAAGGCTGACAAGGATGCCGCTAATAACAAGACTCTGTTCATACTTCCTCCATCCGGGCAAGTTCCCAGCCACAGAACTGCATCACAATCTTGTGCAGCGTGGTGCCCTGTCGGAGAGCTTCGACACGCGGGGCAGCGGCGTAGCACTCGATCTGGGCCACAGCCTCCTGCCATTGCTGCTCGGCCCTTGACTCGAAGTCCTTC